>JANQFF010000092.1 GCA_028277965.1 Pseudomonadales bacterium | reverse complement strand
GGCGCGCCCATGGAAAAGCTGAACCGCCTGGTACATCACGTATCGCGGTCGGTTTTTACAGGGCCAACTATTACGGCAATGAGATGGCGATCATCGATGCGATGATCCGGCGTATCGAGGCGAGCGGTGCGGTCGCAATACCGTTTTTTGGCTATCCCGGACACGCGGCCATGGCGAACTACCTCGTGGATGAAGACGGCGCGGCGCGGGCAGATGTGATGCTGTCGTTCCTGTTCAGATTTGCGCAACCGGACATGTCCGGCACGCTGAGTGACATCGACATACCCGTGCTCAACATGATCACTTTGTACGGGCGCACCGAGGCGGACTGGCGGGCGTCGGATTCAGGGTTGTCGTTGTTCGAGGGCACCTTCCAGGTTGCGGCGCCGGAGCTTGCGGGATTGATCGCGCCCACGGTTGTTGGCAGCCGGGAACGAGCTATCGCGCCGGAAACAGGCCTGTCGGTTGTCTTGCAGGAACCCATAGACAGCCGTGTGGAGCGAGCTGTGGATCGCGCGTTGAAGCTCGCGGCCCTCGGCACGAAAGCGAATGATGAGAAGAAGCTTGCGATCCTTTTTTACAACTATCCGGCGGGAGCGGCGGCGGTTGGCGCAAGTTACCTGAACGTGCCTGCCTCGCTGGCCAAAGTGCTGAACCGATTGCTCGAACAGGGGTATGACCTCGGCAGTGAGTCTGAATTCACCGAAGAGAGTGTGCTGGCGGCATTGACTGAGCATGCGCTCAACATCGCTGGATATGCGCCGGGTGAACGGGATGAGCTGGCACAACAGGGAAATCCTGTGCGGGTAGCGCGTGAGCGTTACAAAACATGGCTTGAGGATCTGCATCCCGACCTGAAGGCGAAAATCAACGAGGACTGGGGCCGCGTGGACAATGCCACGCTTATGATCGACAGCGAGCGGGATTCGATCCTCATACCAGCCCTCGAGTTCGGCAACGTGGCGCTGCTGCCACAGCCCGCGCGGGGGTGGGGAGAGGACAACGAGCAGCTCTACCATGCGGATGATCTGGCACCTCATCACCAGTACGCAGCCACGTACCTGTGGCTGGCCCGCGAATTCAATGCGGATGCTGTGGTGCATGTGGGTACCCACGGCACGCTTGAGTGGCTCGATGGCAAAGATACGGGTCTTACGAACGCGGACTCGCCGGAAGCGTTGATTGGCGATCTGCCGCATATCTATCCCTACAACGTTGACGTGGTGGGTGAAGGTCTCATTGCCCGCCGGCGCAGCGCCGCAACGCTGATCGATCACATGGTGCCCCCGTTTGTGAAAGGTGGGGTGTATGCAGAACTGGCGGAGCTTTCGGAACGAGTTTCGAGCTACCACCAGAACCTGAGCAAAAACCCCCGGCTTGCGGCGGAATATGCGTCGGACATCCGCAGACTCATCGAAGAACTCGGGATCGCGGATGACCTCGGCATCAACCTGGTTGAGCCGGGCAAAGAAAAGGTGCTGGATGAAATAGAGTCACACGACACACATGAAGGGACGTCTGAAGAAGGCGGTCACTACCACGATGCGCGTCACAGCACACAACCGGTCGGCATCAGCCACGATGTGATCCACACACTCGAAGATTACATGAGCGAGATGAAAGCCCAGAACATACCCTTTGGCCTGCATGCGCTTGGACGCCTGCCGGAACCGGCGCACCGGGCAAGTACGGTGGATGCCATCGTGAGCATAGATCGCGGATTGATTGGGAATGCTGCTGAAACGATGGCAGCAGACATGGAAGAGCGGATAGTGGCGTCAGCGCAGCTTGAGCTGGACCGCCTGGTTAATGCGCTCAGCGGCGGATACACACCGGGCGGGACCGGTGGTGAACCGATCCGTAATCCGGATGCCTATCCGACGGGCAAAAACTTCTTTGGTATCGACCCCGACAAGGTACCCACGCGGGCTGCATGGCGGCTGGGTGTAGAGCTTGCCCAGAACCTGGTTCGTGACCATCAGCGCAAACACGGAGAGTTCCCGAAAAAGATCAGTTTTGTGATCTGGGGGGACGAGACCATGCGCCATGAAGGGATTGTGGAATCGCAGATCTTCTGGTTGCTGGGCACCCGGCCGGTGTGGGATGCGCGTGACAAGGTGGTGGACGTAGAGGTCATCCCGTACGAGGAACTCAATCGACCGCGGGTGGACATCGTTATCGCGAGTGCGGCGGAAGGCATGTTCCACAACGTCACCGTCCTGATGGACAAGGCTGTGCAGCTGGTCAAGATGCTGGACGATCCAGACAACCACGTGCGGGCGAACTACCTCGACGTCAAACGTGATCTCATCGCTTTCGGATACGACCCGGAACTGGCCGATCGTCACGCGGGCGTGCGCATCTTTGACGAGGCACCAGGCACATACAATCTCAACGTGTCACGTATTGTCGAAGCGAGCGGCACCTGGGACAGCGACGTGAGTTTTGCGCACGACTACACCAAAAAGATGGGGCACGGGTTTGGCAACGGTTTCTGGGGTGAACCAATGGAGGACGTGTTCCGTCTGAACCTGAAAGGCACCCAGACCATCGTGCACTCGAGTTCCACCATGCTCTACGGTGGTCTCGATAACGATGATTTCTACATGTACATGGGTGGTCTTGCGAACGCGGTCAAGAACCTGGACGGCTCGACCCCGGACATGACAGTAACCAATACTCGTAATCCTTCACGCCCGGACATGACCGGGGTTGAGGAATTTCTCGGTACCGAGATGCGGACCCGCTATTTCAACCCCAACTGGATCGAAGGGATGCAGACCGAGGGTTACGCGGGAGCGGGTGAGATGCGCGCCTTTGTGGAATACCTGTGGGGCTGGGACGCCACTGCAACCGACACGGTCGATGATCGGGACTGGATGATGACCTACTCGACGTATGTGCAGGACAAACACGACATGGGTTTGCAGGTTTTTTTCGACGAACACTCACCGTTCGCTTTTCAGGACATGACCGCGCGTATGTTGGAAACCACCCGTAAAGAATACTGGGATGCGCCTGACGAAATCCGTCAGGATCTGGCAAGGCAGTTCCTGGATAGCGTGCAGCGCAACGGTATGCGTTGTTCCGGGATCACCTGTGGTAATCCCCGGTTGCTTGAATACCTGTTGGAGCAGGCACGTGCAGCGGGTATCGATGAATTGCGCCTGGAGGAATTCGAACAGGACGTTGAACGCCGCATGCAGGCGGATATTCAGCAGCGTGCCGCCGAAGAGGAGCAGTTTGCCCGCGAAAATGAGGCGCGCATACGGCACCGCAATGCGTTGCTGGAGGATGGCCTCGACCCGGATGTCTTTGACGAATATGAGGTAACGCCTCCGCCTGCTGCGGAGGTAGCCGATGAAAAGCCGGTTGAGGACGAGGGAATGCTCATGCCGCTGCTCCTGGCATTGGGTTTCCTGCTGATTCTCGTTGCAATAATTGTTGCCCGGGGCAGGGCGTGACCACGATTCCGGGAACGCGCGCTGAGCTTGTTGATCTCGTCCAGTCGTCGTTCGAGAAGCTGCAGGCCGAACTCGACGACGCAGGACCAGCCGCGGCAAAACTGCCATGTGTTGACGACTGGACGGTAAAAGACATGTTAGCCGTTCGGTTCTGGTGGACGACAAGCGTCGTCGACTGGATAGTCGCAGGACAAAAAAACCAGGTGCCTGTTCTGCCCGCGGAAGGCTATCGGTGGAACGAGACACCTCGTTTGAACGCTGACATTGTGAAGCAGGCGAGAAAAGAGTCTTATCGATCGATCCGTACGGGACTGGCGCAGGGCTACCAGCGAGTGAGGCACACGATCGATGCGCTGAGTGACGAAGAGCTTCTGAGCGTTGGGGTATTCGAGTGGGCAGGGAAGTATCCGGTATCCCGCTGGATATCGATCAACACCGCTCGGCAATACACAACAGCCCGCACGTTTGTTCGCAGAGCTGTCAGGAAATCCGGGGCAGCCTGATCACGTAGTGAGTGGGGAAGAAAATCGGTCCTCACACTATAATGCCCCCCATGCCTAAACTGAGATGGAGTCTGAACAGGTGTCCCAAGAAGACGTAGAGGCGGCGTATGAGTTCGATCAGCAGGCGGTACTCAAGGAACTGCGCGCCATTCTCGGTTCAGACTCCATCATTACCGATCCGGCCGGGCTCAAGCCCTACGAATGTGATGGTCTGACAGCAATCAGGGAAGAACCCTGGGTGGTGGTGGTCCCTGAGAACGAAGCCCAGGTGATCGCTGTTGTTGATGTGTGCAGGCATGCCGGGGTCCCGCTGGTGCCCCGTGGCGCCGGAACCGGTTTGTCCGGTGGTGCCCGACCTCGTGCGGACGGGGTGGTGTTGAGCCTCGCGCGTATGAACCGGATCCTCGAAATCGATCCGCTCAACTGTACAGCGCGCCTTCAGCCAGGGGTGCGCAACCTCGCTATCTCGGAGGCTGTGGCTGAGCTGGGTCTGTACTACGCACCGGATCCTTCTTCGCAGATAGCCTGCAGCATAGGTGGCAATGTCGCTGAGAATTCCGGCGGGGTGCATTGCCTCAAATACGGTTTAACCGTTCACAACGTGGTGGGTCTGCGTGTGCTCACCAGTGAAGGTGATCTACTCACCATCGGCGGTTCAGTTCTGGAAGCCCCGGGGTTCGATCTTCTGGCGTTGCTGTGCGGCAGTGAAGGCATGCTCGGCATCGTGACCGAGGTGACCGTCCAACTCCTGCCCAAACCCCCCGAGGTGATTGTCATGCTCGGTGCGTTTGCGGATGCAGAGAACTGCGGGCAGGCGGTTGCAGACATCATTGGCCACGGCGTCATTCCGGCAGGGATGGAGATGATGGACAAACTCGCCATCCAGGCGGCTGAACAGTTTGCACACGCGGGTTATCCGCTGGATGCAGGTGCGATTCTGCTGATAGAGCTCGATGGGACGGCGGAGGAAGTAGCGGCGGTTGGTGAAACCGTTGAGCATCTGCTTAAGCGCAGCGGGGCATCGCACGTTGAGATTGCGGTAGACCCGGAAGCTCAGCAGAAGCTGTGGAAAGGCCGGAAGTCGGCGTTTCCGGCCGTTGGACGTCTTGCACCTGACTACTACTGTATGGACGGCACAATCCCACGTCGCCGGTTGGCGGACGTTCTGCGACGCATCGACGAACTCTCGCAGGAATACGATCTGCCTGTTGCCAACGTATTCCATGCTGGTGACGGCAACCTGCACCCGCTGATTCTCTTTGATGCCAACATCCCGGGACAACTGGAGGCAACTGAAGAAATGGGTGGCAGGATTCTGGAGCTTTGTGTGCAGATGGGCGGCACTGTCACCGGGGAGCATGGCGTGGGCATCGAGAAGCTCAACCAGATGTGTGTGCAGTTCAACGCGCTCGAACTCAGCCAGTTTTTTGCAGTGAAGGACGCATTCGATCCGGCGGGTATCCTCAATCCCGGTAAAGGTATCCCAACGCTGACGCGTTGCGGTGAGCTTGGCGGCATGCATGTGCGTCAGGGTGATCTGCCTTTTGCTGACATCGAACGCTTTTAGTGTCCGAGATTGCCGAACAGATCAATGCTGCCCAGGCGGACAGGCGCAAAGTCTTCATCCGCGGCGGAAGCAGCAAGAACGCCTGGCTGCCTTCTTTTCCGGACGAAGAACGCGACGCTGACGTCCTGGACATGGTGAGCTCGAGCGGCGTGGTTAATTACCAGCCGGAGGAACTGGTTGTAACGGCTCTGGCGGGGACAAAACTGAAAGAGGTTAATCAGCTCCTGCTCGATTCGAATCAGGATTTTGCGTTCGATCCACCCCAATTTTCTGATTCAGGGACCGTTGGTGGTCTTGTTGCGAGCGGGCTTTCGGGACCGACACGAGCGTGGTTGGGATCAGTTCGTGATGCCGTTCTGGGTGTGGAAGTTGTCAACGGTCGGGGCGAGCAGCTCCGGTTCGGCGGTCAGGTCATGAAAAACGTTGCGGGTTATGACGTTTCCCGGCTGTTCGCAGGTTCCTGGGGCGCCCTGGGTGCCATCGTATCTGTGAGTCTGCGTGTTCAGCCTGCGGCGGATGTTGAGCGTACCCTCCAGTTTGAACTCGATGCTGAGCAGGCGGTTGGTTTCTGCCGCTCGCTTGCCCGCCAGTACCTGCCGCTGACCGGGTCGTGGTGGCAGAACGGTCAGCTGCACCTGCGGCTTTCCGGGCCTGAGGCGGCGGTGACCGCGGCGATGGCTCACCTCGGTGGCGAGGTAGTCAACGCAGGTGTGTTGTGGGAATCGGTACGCGATCATACACACGGTTTTTTTGTCAAAGGTCTCGATGGGGCGCTCGACGATAACCGGGAACTCTGCAGGCTGGTTGTACCCCCTGCGGCGCCTGTCCCCGGCTTTGATTGTCCGTTTGCCATGGAATGGGGGGCGGGGCTGCGCTGGGTATGGCACGACTCACCGGAAGAAGTGGTTGCCTATGCCCGCTCGGCTGGTGGCTGGTGCTGGGTTAAAGGCGCAACCATCAGGGTTGAGGCAGCACAACAGAAATACATGCAACGTCTGAAGGCGTCTTTCGATCCCGACGACTTGTTCCTGTCGCCGGTAGCGGGGGCTTCGTGAAGACGGATCTCGATGCCGCGTTTCTGGCGACAGATAACGGAAAACGTGCCAACGAGATCCTGCGCAGCTGTGTTCATTGTGGGTTCTGTAATGCCACCTGCCCTACTTATCAGGTTACAGGGGATGAACTCGATGGCCCTCGAGGTCGGATTTATCTGGTCCGGGACCTCCTTGAAGGCGCTGAAGACGCGAGTCGCGTAACAACCCACCTCGATCGGTGTCTCACCTGTCGGGCATGTGAGACGACGTGCCCGTCAGGGGTTCAATACGGTGAGCTGGTGGAAATTGCGCGTAACACTATTGGACCACATCGGAGCGGTTTCGACGGGATGCTTCGCAGTGTTCTCAAAAGGCTGATCCCCGATACACCGCTGATGTCCCAGCTGCTGAAGCTGGGCCGGCCCTTTCGCCGTTTGTTGCCGGAGCGATTTGCACACCAGGTTCCCGCCAGCGTGGGTGAACCTTATTCACAGTTGGCTGCGGACGCGAGTGTGATCGTTCTCGGCGGCTGCGTGCAGGGAACGGTTACGCCAGCGACGATCAGGCACCTCGTGGCGCTTCTTGAGAAACGGGGCGTAACGGTCAGCACGCTCGAGGGGGAGGTGTGTTGCGGATCGCTCGACCTGCACCTTGGAGACGAGAGCGCTGCGCTGGCACTCGTGCGAACAAACGTGGACCTCCTTCATGCACGCCTCGAAGGTGTGGAGGCGATTGTTTCGAGTGCCTCGGGTTGCGGTGTCACGGTAAAAGACTATGGGCGGCTGCTTGCTGGTGACCCGGTGTACCGAGATAAAGCGCAAGAGGTTTCTGACAAGGTCATGGACGCTGGTGAGTACCTTGCGCAGATCGAAGATTTGCGGGCAAATGAAGAACATGGTTCGCGAGTCGCGTGGCATTCTCCGTGTACGCTCCAGCACGGCCAGAAGATCACAGGCCTGATAGAGGGGATTCTGGGCGGGGTTGGCTACGATCTCGTGCAGGTTCGCGACACTCATCTCTGCTGTGGTTCTGCCGGAACGTACTCCATCCTTCAGCATGATATTTCCAGTGAGCTCAAGCGTCGCAAACTGGAAGCGCTGCAGATGGATCAGCCCGAAGTAATTGCCACCGCTAACGTTGGATGTCAGACGCATCTGGCGAGTGGTGCGGGCGTCCCGGTGGTGCACTGGATTGAGCTTCTAAACTGACTTAGGCTGTCAGGCAAGAAGAACAACTTCGTTGTATTGAGGGGAGAGATATGAACGCAGCGGACGAAGGCACTGTCCGCCCGCAGGACTTTGGCTTTCTCGCGTTTCTCACATTGTTAAATGTGATGAACTTTGTCGATCGCCAACTGCTGGGCAGCTTCGCGAACTGGATCATGCCTGATCTGGGTCTTTCCAATACCCAGTTTGGACTGTTGACGGGTCTGGTTTTCATATTCTTCTATTCTTTTATGGGTCTCTTCATGGGGGCGCTCGCCGACATGGTCAATCGAACGCGGTTGATTGCTGCGGGTCTTGCTCTCTGGAGTGCGCTGACAGCGGTGTCCGGTATGGCACGGGGGTTTGTCAGCCTTGCGATACCGCGCATGTTTATCGGAGTGGGTGAATCGATCATGACGCCGACAGCGATGTCACTTCTGTCGGACCGGTTCCCGTCGCGCTGGCTTGGTCTTGCTTCCGGTATCTACTACATGGGTGTGCCGATTGGCGTCGCTGCAAGCCTTTTCATCGTGGCCTATCTCGAGCCCGTGCTTGGCTGGCGCGGTTGCTTTTACGCGCTCGGCGGTGTGGGTCTCGTACTTGCTGTAGTCATGCTTTTCATGAAAGAGACACCCAGAAAACACGTACAAGCGGCACAGGATGCGGGCGAAGAAGCTGAAAAGCCGAGCTTCAAAGAGATTCTGGCAACGCTCTTTGGAGCGCTCAGAAGCTCACCCGCGCTCAGCATGACGATTGCCGGAGGTGTGGCGTTTCACTTTGTCCTGGGGGCGGCCACATTCGACCAGATCTGGTACGTGCAGGAGCGTGGATTCGACCGGAGTGAAATTGCGGAGATCTCGGCATGGCTTGGCTTTTTTGGCGGTGTCCTGGGCAATCTCTTCGGCGGCGCTGGGGGTGATATGTTCCTGCGCAAAACGGGTATGGGCCGGCCGATGTTCCTCTTCTGGATCATGGTGATCCTGGCACCGATCAACATCGCATATCGTCTCGTCGACCCTGATTCCATCTGGTTCATGATTGGAATCTTCATCGGCTTCTTCCAGCTTGGCTGCTTCTACGGACCAACGTTCTCAACCGTCCAGGAACTCGTACCTCCCCGTATTCGGGGAACGGTTGTTGCGTTCTACATCCTGACGCTCAACTTCGTGGGCCTTGGGATTGGTGTGACCATGGGGGGAATTGTCATTGATGCGGTGCTGGAAAGCGGTGGGGAGAATCCTTACACCATGACGCTCTTTGCGTTCACGTTGCTGTCGATGATTGCCATACCGCTCTTCTTCTTCGCAGGGCGGCGGTTCGACCGCGACAGGGAAGCCCTCTATGCCACGGAATCCGGCTGAGCTCTTTCAAACCGAGCGGCTCGATATACGGACGTGGCGAGCGGAAGACTTCGCAACGCTGAAGACGATTCTGTCGGATCCGGTCACGATGGCACACTGGCCGGCACCGCTGACTGACGAGCAGGTAGAAGGCTGGCTCATACGCGCTATCGACAGTCAGAAGCGGGATGGTCTGTCTCGATGGTGTGTTGAATTGCGTTCAACCGGCGAGGTGGTCGGAGACGTCGGAATTGTCCGTGCACAAGTCAGGGGCAGGAACGTCTGGGACCTCGGCTACATCATTCACCATCCGTTCTGGCGGCAGGGTTACGCATTGGAGGCTGCCCGCGGGGCGATTGATCATGCCGCCGCGCTTGGGGTTGAGGAAGTTGTTGCCACCATGGCAGTCGACAACGAAGCTTCTTCAGCACTTGCCGAAAACCTCGGCATGCAACGAATAGAGACATTCACAAACCCCAACAATCTCAACAAAGAGACTTATCTCTATCGCCTCGGCATCCCCTGATTCCGTCATGTGGGAGCGGCTTCAGCTGCTATTCCTTCACAACTGAAGCACCACGTTCTCCTGTTCAGTGACGCCGGTTGAACCGGTCACCGCGGCGATCGAGACGATGGTCGATGCGACTACCCCGACGATCGAGTTTCCGGTCGATACGGTCACCTTTTCGATCCAGGCGGTGAGCCAGACGGTCACGCCCGGCGTCCTCGGCACGGGCAGATCTGCGATCGAGGCGGTCGTTGATGCGATCACCTTTGCGATCCAGGCGGTTTTCGATGCGGTCACCCTTGCGATCGAGTCTGTTCTCGACCCTGTCGCCGACGTCGGCGGAAGCCACGGGTGCTGCGAGAGGTGCCGCGAGCAGTGCAGCAACAGTCAGAATAAGCCTTGTTTTCATATCGATTCCCTGTACTACTTAAACCAAGTACCCAATACAACGTCGGTCGACCGCGTTTGGTTGACAGGATGGCGAAAAAAGTGAGTTCAGACAGGCACGAACAGAAAAAAGCCACAATGCGCAAGAACCTTGCCGAAAAGACAGGCAAAAACATCGATACCTGGGCGGATCTGGTCAGGGAGGCCGGTATCGAGGGGTTTGGAGCCCAGGTAAGCTGGCTCAAGGAAAACCACAATCTCGGACACTTTCAGGCACGCGCCGTGGCTGAGCACACAAAAAAACGCGGCTGACCCTCCCTAGCTCTGTAGGAGCGGCTTTAGCCGCGATTCTTCTCTTCAGGCTGAACTTTCAGGAAGCGCTGCGACATGTTCTGCGGCGTGCGCATTGTCTCCCATGAGGCTGTAGACCACTGCCAAACCAGCGTGCGCGAATCCGCCGAACGGGCTAATCTGTTTCCACTGCCCGCAAAGTCAACTGAGTCAGAGTGTTGAGTTGTGTCTTTAGATGCTTCAAGTCAGTAGCAGAGTGTTTTGCCGCTGATGAGGACCTTTGTATGAAATCGGACAACTGCTTTGTGTTCACGTCCCTTAGCTTTTCTTTGTAGGGTCGGAGGACACTTTCGATGATCTGTCGATTGCGCTCCTCCTGTTGCTCAATTTCTTCTTTGGCGGCTTGATTGAACCCCTCTATGTAGTCTGCAGCATTTGGCGACTCAAGGAGGTTCATGTAAGGCGCAACAACCGAGTGCTTGAAGATCACACCGAGCTGATCTTCCAGACTCTGGACCTCACAGAGGTCTGAATTGATTCGCTTGAGACTCCGTTCTGAAAACAGCCGGATCGTTGCCCGTAGCACTTCTTCTTTGTTTGCAAACGCATTGTAGAGCGTTTGCCTTGCAACATTAGCCTCCTTCGCAATATCGCTCATGCTGGAGCGTTGCACACCGTAGCGTACGAAGACACTGATGGCGGCATCCAGGATGTCTTCTTGTTTCTTGACCATATGGGCATTTAAACGCGTCTCACAAAATTTGACAAACGAGTGCGCTTTGTCCATATTTCGATAAATGGACAAATAATCATTGTATGTCTAAATGACTATTTTTTGGAGGTGATTGTGACCAGGTTCAGACATGTCCTGGTGAGCGTATGCCTGGTAACGGTTTTCCATGACAACGCTTTAGCCAGTCAGGAAGGAGTAGAAGAGATGAGTGTGCAGGAAATGGGTGAAAACTTTGCGAGTGCGTTCCTGGAACCACTGCCGCAACCGGTCGACAAAACGCCCGCGGACTACGGGATGGACTACCGGGACGTTGAATTCGAGACCAGAGACGGTCTTACGTTAAGGGGCTGGTTGATTAACGAAGGCGCTCCGAAGGTTGTGATCATGACGCACTTTGGCTATCGGGCGAATCGATTTGGCTATCAGCTCAAGCACCAACCTGAAGGTTCAATGCCGTACGATCAGGAAATCGAGTTTCCGAAAGTGGCCAAACGTCTGGTTGATGCCGGCTACGGGGTACTGATGTATGACCTTCGCAATCATGGAGAAAGTGACAAGACGGAACTGGGAGTTGGTACCGGAGGTCATGGGGAACGCTTCGATGTCATAGCCGCGGTCGAATACATCGCAGCTGAGTCAACCACTCGAGGGAAACCCATGGGGCTCTTGAGCTACTGCTACGGTGCGAATACGTCTTTTTTTGCCATGGAAGAAGATCGGTCGGTATTCGAAAGCAGCGGTGTGAAGGCGATGGTGGCTTTGCAGCCGTTGAGTAACGGGGATTACCTGAAGTCACTCGGTGTATCCAATGAGGTTTATGCGGCGGCTGCCAGGTCGTATGAAGAGCGCTCCGGCGGTTATCCCTTGCGGGCGAATATCGAGGGTGCTGCGAAACTTACCGCTGTGCCGACCCGACTGGTTCAGGCTAGAAAAGACCCGAATACGAACCTGGCTTTTGTCGCAGAACTATACGAAAACATCGCTGTTGAGAAAGAGATGTACTGGCTGGAAGAACCGACACATCGTTTCGATGGCTACAACTGGTTTGCCGATAACCCAAGGGACATGCTGGATTGGTTCGATACTTATGTGACGGAATAGTGTTTGGACGTATGGGGCAGATAGTCTCTCAGCTACGCACAGGTCGATAACGTCGTCTGAGGCTCCTGGCCTCGCGCGTATTCCCGTCCGCTTCCTCCACATCTGCCAATTGCAGCCACGCGGAGCGGGACAGCGCCTCGTGTGAGCCCGCAAGGGCAATGGCTTTTCGAGCGTGCTGGCGGGCAACTTCGATCTCACCCTTGGCCAGATGGGCGGAGCTTAAGCGCACCCAGAGGTCGGAATTCCTTGAGTCGAGGCGTATCGCCCGCTCCAGATACGCGACTGCGTCTGTGTGATTGTGGTTCTGGGTGGCCTCGTCTGCCGCGGCAAGCAGGGTTCGGGTTGCCGCGTTTGAAGGTGGTGGCGTTGCCTCGGGAGTCGTTTCCCGCTCAATTGGCGCTTCGCTCACATCCCGCACCTCTGGCGGTGTTGGCGCGCTGGCGCAGGCTGCGATGAGCATGGCGGCCAGCGCCACGAGGACACCTTGAATGAATCTACGCACCATCGTTCTGGTAGTCCATGAACCAGGTGACATTTACCCCGGCGTAGCGGGAACGCGGTACCGTGCCATCGATGGTTTCTGACCAGGCGTTGTAGAGAAGATCGAGCTGAAGATTTCCCTTGCCTATGGAAACCCCGAAACTCGCAACGGAAATCACGTCCTTGTGATCGGTGTCGGGACCATCTTTGAAGAGCCCGCCATCCAGGGGCAAATAGTGACCGATGTACATGGATGCCACACCCACGCTGACTTCGTATCGCCATTCAGACCCGGGGGCTTCCGAGACGTTGTGGGCTCCCCGCACGCCACTGTCGACAGTGGTGGTGCCGAAATTATCGGTCATGTTTTTGCCGAGGCGCGCCCGGATTGAGACGTTGGCACCGGAGAAGTAGTTACCTGCGGACACCCCGACGCCTGGGGCGACGTCCCAGGCCAGACCGCCGCCAAGGCGGCCTTCGGCAATACGGCGCGTGTATGCATAACCGACATTAATCAGGGGCTCGTCCGGGACCTGGTGGTCCCATCCCCTGGGTTTGTCATCGTCCATCCAGTCGTGAATGGCTTCCTGCAGGTCACCAACTCTCGACGATGGACCAACCCAACCCATTCGCAAGGTGTAGGTGTGCTGGTCGTTTTCATCGCGACTGGTGAGATTTGTGTCTATGACAAACGCGCCCACGTATGGGGGCTCATCCGGGTTGGGAATGGGCTCGCGGATATCCGCGGGTGTAAACGCCATCGCGCCACCGGCAATGGAGATACGCTGTCGATGATCATCCTGAAACCCGGGCAGGTGACGTCGCCATCGGGTGAGCCTGTTGAGCGTGTGTTCGGGAGCGTATCTATCGAGGTTGTCACTCTCATACGTCAACGAGATGCCTCCCGTGTAGTTGCCGTCTGTATCGGCGACAGCATCGTTTTCCAGGAGAAATGAAAAAGATCCTTTCGGCCTATCGTTGGCGAACGCACCCCAGGACAGCAACAGAAGTGGGATGACAATCCAACGCACTGACCGCCGGTGATCTGTCATTGGCCTCTCCAACCAACTCTTTGACGGACTCCCGAGAATAACTCAATTGCCGAGCCAGCGTCGAATTCGGTCCCGCACACGCGTCCTGATGCCACATCCTGGTTTGATTGGAAGCTCGTATTTGTCCGGCACGGGGATCATCACGACGTCTGCGCAGCTCGGAGCGGCACGCAGGCCGGTGTCAAACTCGACAGCCACGAGTTCTGGCCCGGGTGGATGCTGCAGCGGAGTGATGGGCTGCTGGCGTGCGATATTGTTCCAGACCCGGAGTGCCCCGGACGCGCCCGTAAGCCCTGTGACCTCATTGTCATCACGCCCAACCCAGACGACCGAGAGGTACGTATTGTCGAATCCGGCGAACCAGCTGTCGCGATTGTCATTTGATGTCCCGGTTTTCCCGGCGATACCCTGCCGCGCGAACGGGCTCGAGCGCCCGGTCCCTTTGGCCATGACAATCTCGAGCGCACGATTGATCGCGGCGACATCCCCGGATTGGATGGTCTGCGTGAGGTCGAACGGGTGGTGGGTCAACGGCCGTCCACGCTCATCAAGTACAGCGATGACGGCTTTCGGTCGGGTTCTGAACCCATTGCTTGCGAAGTTGCCGTACAACCCGAGCATCTCCATTGGGCTCAGATCCTCGGCACCCAGTAAAAGCGAGGGATAGCGGTTGCGAGGTGCTCGCCCGACGAGGTCGGCAAAGCGATTCTGCACATGATCGAGACCGATGGTTGTGCCGAGGTGCACGGTTGCCAGGTTCAGCGACTGGGCCAGCGCCCGTACGAGCGGCAGGTCCCCGCGGTATTCACCGTCAAAGTTCTTGGGTGACCAGGGCTGACCATTGGGTGGCGTCAGGGTGAGAGGTTCGTCTTTGACAATACTTGCCAGGTGGTGACCTTGTTCGAGCGCAACAAGGTATACAACGGGTTTGATCAACGAACCGACCGGGCGCTGGGCAGATAGCGCTCTATTGAAACCATCCACCCGTCCTTTGCGACCCCCGACCAGTGCCTGGATTTCTCCCGTCTGGGTGTCTGCAACGATCGCTGCTGCCTGCAGCGCGCCGGAATCGATACGGCGGTCCGTCTCGATCTGGCCAAGCGTTCTGGTGATCGACCGCTGAACGTCGTCCTGCAGTCGGGGATCAATGGTGGTGAAGATGCGTAACCCCCGGGAGCTGAGATCGCTCGAGTCATACACTTCCTTCAATTCAGCTCTGACCTGGTCCAGGAATGCGGGGTAGTAGGCACCGGCACTGTTGGGGCTTGCAACAACACCGATGGGCTGGGCTACAGCAACGTTAAACTGTGTCTCATCGATGAGACCGTCTTTGTGGAAGGTGTTGAGTATCCTGTTACGCCGTTCGAGCGCGCGCTCAGGATGACGAAACGGGTTGTAGAAGGACGGCCCACGGATGATGCTGATCATTGTCGCAATTTCATCCGGGTCGAGTTCGGTCAGGGGTTTGTTGAAATAGAACTGAGCACCCAGACCAAAACCATGGATCGCTCGCGCACCGTTCTGCCCCAGAAAGATCTCGTTAACGTACGCTGTAAGAATGTCCTCTTTGCTGAACCTGGCGTCGAGGATGAACGCCATGGCCACTTCCTGGAGTTTCCGCTCGTAGGTCCGACGGTTGTCGAGGTAGTAACTCTTAACCAGCTGCTGCGTGAGGGTGCTGCCGCCCTGGGCACGTTCACCGGATCTGATGTTCGCGACTAACGCCCGCAGTATCCCACGCAGGGAAAACCCAACGTGTTTGTCGAACCCGCGGTCTTCGATGGCTTTGAGGCCTTCCGCGAGAAGCTCCGGCACTTCGTCGGGTGTGAGAATGATCCGGTCTTCTCCGTGGGAGGGGAAGAAACTGCCGATCACTGCAGGATCGAGCCGCAGGAGTGGGATGTCGCCGGACCGCCCGGTCAGCTGCCTGATCTCATCACCATTGAAATAGACGGTGATGCGTTGTGCGCTGCGGTGACGCTCCATGAATCGGAAATCGCGCAGGTGAATGTCGAGTTGCCGACCGCGGCGCTTGAACGTGCCTGGGGTTGTAAGGTTCGGGTCCAGCCGGTAGCCGAGGCGTTTCAGCTCGGTTTCGAGTTCAACCAGTGAGATCCGCGCGGTGGGGTAAAGCTCTGTCGGTCGTGCATAAAGCTGGGCCGGGACTGACCAGCGCCGCCCTTCGAAGGTTTTGGTGATATTGCGGTCGAGATACAGGAGATAACCCGCCACGCCGAGCGAGACGAGAAATCCCGTGTAGACGCCAAACCTGAAAAGCCGGCCCCACCAGCTTTTCCTGGGACGCTCCGTACGTTTTGACCGTTTACCTTTTTTTGGAGTGCGTTTTGCCAATGATGACCCCATGGTCAATCCGAGCAATTTGCCAGACAAGAATGGGGATATGCTGAAAAATCGATGGAATTGTCCCACGTCTTTGGGTTTAATGCCCGCCACCTAAGGGGTGGACGGTGTGACCGGCCTGAGACGCAATTGAATTGCGGACCCTTTGAACCTGATCCGGGTAGTACCGGCGGAGGGATAGGTAAATCCTCGCCCAGTACTGACGAACGAACCCCGTAGAGCAGCATTCACTCCTTGGGAACGAAAAACCAGGAGAGAAAATGCGCATTTTGTTCCCACTAACCTCACTTGTTCTTCTACCGTCTGGCGCATTCGCTGCGTCCGAGGTGATTGAAGAGATAATCGTCACAGCTGAATTCCGCGAAAGTCGGCTGCAGTACCTGCCGGGCAGCGCCAGCATCGTGCGTCCCGACAGTACCGGGACAGTTGTCAATCATCTTGAGGAAGTCCTTGCCCGGGCACCCAACGTGAATTACTCGAGCGGCGCGTCGCGTGGGCGGTTCATACAGATCCGCGGTATCGGTGAGCGCGGCCAGTTCGAAGAGCCTCTTGACGCCTCGGTTGGGCTGATCGTTGATGGTGTTGATCTGAGTGGCATCGGGACTGCTGCAACCCTTTTTGACGTTGAGCAGGTAGAGGTGCTGAGAGGGCCCCAGGGAACGTTGTACGGCGCAAACGCTCTTGCGGGGCTCATCAATGTAACAACACCCGCCCCCTCGACCGACTTGCGCTCGAGCTGGCGCCTCGATACAGGGGACTACGGGGCATTTGGTTTTGGTGGTGTGGTGTCGGGGCCACTCGGCGACAACACGGGCTACCGGATCAGCGGGCAGTTGTACCGCGATGACGGTTTCATCGATAACGAGTTTCTCGGCAGGGACGATACAGACAATCATGACGAGATGACTTTCCGGGCCAAGTTCGTCCACAAGACGGACAACGCAGCATGGAAATTGACGCTCGGACGGGTCGACATAGACAACGGGTATGACGCGTTCTCTCTGGACAACGATCGCAACACGCGGTCGGACCAGCCCGGCAGAGATATCCAGGAAACGGACTACGGTTCTCTCAGTGTCACCTACGAAGTTTCTGACGCGGTGCGCTTTGAAGCCTCGGCGGGATTTGCGGAAAGCGACATCGACTACGGATACGACGAGGACTGGACGTTCACCGGCTTCGATGCGATTGGTTATACATCCACTGACAACTATATGCGCGATCGGGAGACAACCACGGTCGAGGCGCGGTGGCTGTCGCGGCCTGGGCACACGCTGGCTGGCTGGGACTGGGTGACGGGTGTGTTCATGTTACGTCAGGATGTCGAGCTCGAACGCATCTACACTTTTTTCCCGGGACCCTTCGAGAGCGATTACCAGATCAGACGGGTTGCGGTGTATGCCGAAGTTTCCAGGGCGCTCACAGATACGATACGCCTGACGCTCGGCGGGCGTTTCGAAAAACACCGGTCGGACTACAAAGACAACCTCGGCTTGCGGGCTGACCCTGAAGACGATCTTTTCGGTGGCCGGATACTGCTGGAAAAAGATCTCTCCGATAACGGCTTCATCTATGCGGGTATCACCCAGGGCTACAAGTCCGGCGGATTCAATACAGATGGCTCGGTTCCGCTGGATCTCAGGGAATACGATCCGGAAACGTTGTGGAACGTCGAGGTGGGGTACAAAACTCGCTTCTGGGATGACCGGGCTGCACTTCGCGCAGCGATCTTCCGCATGCAGCGGGACGATGTGCAGATATCCACGTCGATCACCCGGCCAATCGGTATCGGTGGTCCTGTGCAGTTCATTCAGTTTCGCAGCAATGCTGCGGAAGGTTTCAATCAGGGCCTGGAGGTCGAATTCGAGGTGCAGGCGACGGACAGGCTGACCCTGTTTGCTTCAGCCGGGTTGCTGGATACCGAGTACGAGGACTTCGTCGATGGCAGAGGCCTCCGTCAGGATGGCCGGGAGCAGGCGCAGGCTGCTGATTACCAGTTTTTTGCCGGTGCCCGCTTTGCGTTTACGGAGCGCTGGTCGCTGACCGTGGAAGTGGAAGGACGGGATGAGTATTTCTTCTCGGACAGCCACGAACTCAAGTCAGACGGGTATGAACTCATCAACGCCAGTGTCGCGTACACCTCTGAGCGGTGGCAGTTCCGCCTGTGGGGCCGGAACCTGGCTGACGAAGACTACTTTGTGCGCGGGTTCTTCTTCGGGAACGATCCCCGGGACTTCTACACGGCGCGTGGCTTCACGCAGCTGGGTGAACCCCAACAGATAGGGGTGTCGATACAGGTCAGTCTGTAATAAGAGAGAGATCTTGCTAGCTCTGTAGGAGCGGCTTTAGCCGCGATTCTTCAGTCTGGATTAAGCGATTTGTTATTGAGCTGGTGGCGGCTCCGGCGTTCTCTCCATCGCAATCAGGTGCTCGACCACATCGAGCGCCCGGCCCTGTCCGCCATCCATACCAACGACGTATTTGCCGTTGACCACGAGCATCGGCGTGGCACTGATCCCGAATACGCGCTGGTCCCGTTCGGCCCTGTTCATGGCCCGAACGACGGCGTTCGAATTGAACGTTCGCATGAACTCATCCGCGGTTGTACCCCGTCCATCGACGTACTCGGCGATCTGTTCAGGTCGGATGAACTGGGTCTGCGCGTCGTGAATTGCCCTGAATATCCGGGTGTGGTTCTGGTCGATGGCATCCAGCGCTTCCAGGGTGATAAATGCTCTTGCGAGGAGTGCCCAGGCCGGTGAAAAATTTGCGGGCTGCTTTGAAAGCACCACGTCGTCGGGTTGCTCGGCGAGCCAGTCCTCCAGGATTGGATCGAACGTCTTGCAGTGAATACAGCCGTAGCTGAAAAACTCAGTAACCTCGATGGGGCTGTCGGGGCGACGGGGACGCGGATTGTCAACAACCATGTAGTCTTTGTTTGCGACAATCTCGCCTGGCTGTCCTCCGCCAAAGCTCACATACGCGCCAATAATGACAAGCGCGGCAACTATAATGCCGACGAATCCGATAATGGTGTTGCGTGCTATCGTGACTTTCTGGTCGGATTTTTTCGAACGTTTGGCCATACTGTTACTTCGGCATATTGATGTTGAGAGTTTACCCCGACCATGGAAAACAGCGAAAGCTATCAACTGTTCAAAACGGAATGGTGTGGTTTCTGCCATCGCGTCCGTGCGTTTCTCGATCACTACAACATCGATGTGCCGCTCAGGGACGTCAACCAGGACCAGGAAGCGTTTCGTGAGCTGCTGCAGAGCACACGCAGGACCACGGTGCCCTGTTTACGCATTCAGCGAGGTGAAGAGGTGGAGTGGATGTTCGAGTCGGCGGACATCATGAGATATCTCGGCGAGCGCTACGAGGTTTTGTAGGAGCGGCTTTAGCCGCGATTCTCTCAGTTCTGAGCCAGGTACGGACCTTCAGCTTTCCCCGTGATACGCATCATGTCACCGCGGATGTCGACATCGACCTGCTTAAGAAACGCCATGCCCAGGAGCACGGGGATGGGGGTGTCGTTTTCGACGATGGTCGCTTCGACATTCCGGACCTTGATCTGGCCAACCGCAATTTCGTCAAGCACAACCCGATAACCCACGGTACGCCCATTGGCCGTGAGGACGGGATGCGCGGTGGATTCGTCGTACTCCACACCCAGCTCGGTCGCATCCCGTGTCGTGAGAGCCACCCGGTTGGCGCCCGTGTCGATGACAAATTCACGCCCCTGGCCGTTGATTGTGCCGTTTGTCCGGTACAGACCGTCCTCCTGGAGCCGAATTGAGATGGAAGGATCTTCCGCGATACGCTCAAGTCGCACGCCCCGCCCTTCGACGAGATTGACGTTCATCACCTCCCCACCCAGGGAGACGACTGCGCCCCGCGCATTTGCCTCGAGAAGCTGGAGACCGTTTACGGGGGGTTGTCCAACCCGGTACAGGTGGGTCCGGTTATCGACTTTGATCATGGCCCGGTCCTGGAAGAGGCCGAGGACAACAAACTGACTGGCGTGAACTGATACGGAGACCAGGCTCAACAACAGGAGCAAAATACTCTGTCTCTTCATATCCATCGACGTCTATCCCTGACTTGCGAACAAGCCGACTGCGGTAGTGAAGGTCTATTGTGTCAGTTTGAAGTGGGTCTGATTGTGGCAGGGGTCATAAAGCGAAGGCGTTATTGTGAACTACGCCACAATCTTGGGGGCATGAAGGAACCCTGCCAGATCCCGCGGCGCAGCGTCTGGGCTTCGAGCTGTTCGCCTTCATAAGTGTTCACACCGATGCCGGCACCAACGGCGTGCCCCGAAACGATCATAAGCCGCGACAGGCTGTTGGGGCGGTAGCCTTGTAGAAAGTCACCCGGCGAGCCGGGCATGTTTGCCTCGTCATAAAGCTCACACATGGCAAGTATCCGTCGGGCGTTGATGCCAACCAGCGGAAAACAGATCACTTCCTGATTCTGAACCAGTTCCTGCAGGGCCTGGGTTGCTCGCTGACCGCAGGGATAGTCCTTCCCGGTCGCATCCTGACAAACCTGATTGCGTTCCACAGCGTCGATCCCGAAAAGCGCCACTTCCGCGCCACGGATGTAGAGTGTCTCGCCATCGATTGCGTTGGCGTAAGCGGGCCCGAGGAGATCATTTTCCTGATCGACCATCGACGAGAACTGATCGAATTCGTTGATCATCACGGTCCCGATGATGATGAGGATCGCCATTGTGTGACGCTGCCATCCCAGCTTGAATTCGGTGCCGTGCAGTGTGCTCAGGATCGCCCGCAGCGGCGGAACAATGCTCCGGGTGCCGTAGAGCGTGACAAGTACAAGGGCGACGCCGTAGACGCTCAACAGCACTGGATCGAATTCGGAGACGAGCGCACCCTGCTGGACAACCCCGGCCCAGATCAGCGCCATGGAATTCCCGAGAAAAACCGCCCAGATAAAGATGAAGACACTCACTCCGGACAATAGTGACCAGGGGTTTTCGTTGCCCTCGTCGAATACATGGAGAACTGGCGGGTTTAGATGGAAAAGGTCCCGGATGGTGGTGAAAGAGAGCGCCGTGGTGCTCAGAACATAGCTCAGCATCTGCAGGCGGTTGGAAACGAGCCAGAACGCAAACACCGCAAAGGAGAGGCTTGCCAGGGGCAGGATGGCTTTCGGTACCTGGTACTCACCGAGGAAGATGAAGTCCGTGTAGGCGTTATCTTCGAGCTGGGCGAGGCCTGCAAAAAAGATCGAGAGGAAAAAGCCCAGAAAACACAGCCAGAAGATGGTGGACAGGGCGTCAATGGAGCGGACAACAGAGGCCGCCTGCACGGACAGCGGGTTGATGTTTGGTGTATCTCCCGGGCCGAGTTGCGGCGTTGGGGTGAGATCTTCTTCTGGAGGTTCCTGTGTCATCGGGCGGGGATGTTAACATTGATCGTTTCCAACAAATCGATAATCAGAAAAGGACACGAAAATGAAGCTAGGACTGATCTCGGGCTATTCCGGCCGCAAGATGAGTATCCCGATAGACGCCATCAAGGCAGCCGAGGCAATGGGTTATGAATCTATCTGGACGGCTGAAGCGTACGGTTCCGATGCGGTAACACCGGCCGCCTGGATCCTGGCCCAGACCACCAGAATGAAAGTGGGCACAGCAATCATGCAGATGCCGGCCCGCACACCCGCCATGTGTGCAATGACAGCCATGAGCCTGGCTGAGCTCTCGGGTGGACGGTTCATCGTGGGCCTGGGTGCATCCGGCCCGCAGGTTGTGGAAGGCTGGCACGGTGTGCCATACGGCAAACCGGTGACCCGGCTCAAAGAATACATCCAGATCATGAAACAGATTTTCGCCAGGGAGACACCAGCGACATTCGAAGGTCAGATGTACCAGCTGCCGTACACCGGCGAGGGCGCCACAGGTCTCGGCAAGCCGCTGAAGAGCATCCTGCACTGCGAAGAAGACATACCGATTTATGCCGCAACCATCACCCCGGCGGGAGTTTCCGCAGCGGCCGAAGTGGCTGACGGGTTCTTCCCCGTCTGGATGGATCCGGAACAGTACCACGTGTTTGCCGACCCGATCGAAAAAGGATTTACGGCTGCGGGTGACAAGAACCTCACCCAGTTCGATATCGCTCCGTTTGTCACCGTTGTGATGGGTGACGATGTCGACGCCTGTATGGCGCCGATTCGCGGCAGCATGGCGTTGTACATCGGCGGCATGGGTGCGCGCGACAAGAATTTCTACAACGACTATGCGAAGCGGCTCGGGTTCGAAGATGCTGCCGTCAAAATCCAGGACCTGTACCTTGCTGGCAAGAAAGACGAAGCCATGGCTGCAGTTCCCGCGGAGCTGATTGATGCATGTCATCTCGTGGGCCCGGCGGATCGCATCAAAGAGCGCCTGGCGCGATGGAAAACAGCCTCCGGTCAGGGCCACGTCGGCAGCATGCTGCTCGGCTGCCAGCAACCGGAAGCGCTGGAGCTGATTGCAGGTGAGCTTCTATAAAACTAGTAACATTGGGGTCAGACCCCATTGTTACTAGTTTAGCGAGGATCGATGGCTCTAACAGTCCTGGACGGCGGTATGGGCGGTGAACTCATCCGCCGACATACCGGTTCGCGGGGTGAGCTCTGGTCAGCCCAGGCGTTGCTCGATGCACCGGAATCGGTTGCCGAGGTGCACCGGGACTACATCGATGCGGGTGCCCGGGTGATCATCACCAATACGTATTCGACCATCCCGAGTTATCTCGGCAAAGCCGGGCTCGAGGACAGGTATCTCGAGCTTGCGAATCTTGCCGGAGAGATCGCACGCAGGGTCGCGGATGACGCGGAAGCTGAAGTCACCGTGGCCGGATCGATCCCGCCGCTGGGTGAAAGCTATCGTTTCGATCTGGTCCCCCCGGATGATGAAGCGCGGGAGGTCTATGAACCCCTGGTCCGTACCCTTGTACCGTATGTCGACCTGTTCCTGTGCGAGACCATGTCGTGTGTACGGGAGGCTGTGAACGCTGCCGCGGCAGTCCGGGCGGTCAGCGATAAGCCTCTCTGGATTTCCTGGACCCTGCACGAAACTGCAGGGAAGGGACTCAGGAGTCAGGAGACAATCGAGGCAGCGGTGCAGGCTGTGGAACCTTTCACCCCGGCGGCACTCCTCTTCAACTGTACGTCCCCTGAAGCCATTTCTGCCGGGCTGGCTGAGTTACGTGAACTGACGGAAGTGCCTATGGGTGCCTATCCCAATCGGCTCATCATCCCCGAGGGCTGGACCCTCGATAACGACGTTGCTACCGGCTACCGGGAGATGAGCGTAGAAGAGTTCCAGGAACATGCCAGACACTGGCAAGCACTCGGAGCCACGATGATTGGCGGATGCTGCGGGTTGGGGCCTGAATTCATCAGGGCAATTGCGTGACGATACCTGTCATCCTCGATACCGACATCGGGTTCGACGTCGATGACGTCTGGGCGCTTGTTTATCTCCTTAAGTGCCCGGAACTCGACGTCAAGCTGATCGCCACTACAACCGGTGACACACTTTATCGTGCTGAGCTTGTTGCCAAGCTGCTCAGCATTGCAGGCAGGGAGGATATTCCCATCGGGATAGGGATCCCGCTGGACGCAACGCCCAAAACCCATGCCACTTGGCTGGGTGACTATTCGCTTTCGGACTACCGCGGAGACGTGCTGCGTGACGGTGTGGGAGCGATCTGTGAAGTTGCGGCCGGTGAATCTGAACCCGTGCAGCTCGTCTGCATAGGGCCGTTACCGAATATCGCCGCGGCGCTGGCGCGTGACCCGGAACTCATCCACAACGCTGAGTTTGTCGGCATGCACGGGAGTCTGCGCCGGGGTTACCTGGGCGCGCCCAAACCTCATCGCGAATACAACGTGAAACAACATGCGCTTGCCTGTAAAGCGGTTCTCGAAGCCGGCTGGCGCAAGACAATCACACCACTCGACACCTGCGGGACAGTGATTCTGGACGGTGAGCGCTTTGAGCGTGTTGCTGCATCCGAAGATCCCCTCACCCAGGCAGCGCTTGCGAACCACTTTGGCTGGTTTGAAGCGGTCGATGCGCCGGTCTTCAGGGATATGGATCCTTTGAAGCAGAGTTCGCTGTTGTATGACGCGGTGGCGGTGTACCTCGCGTTCGATCAGGCATATGTTGAGATGGAAGAACTGCCTGTCCTGGTCACAGAAGACGGCAAAACCCTGATCGACGAGGCAGGGACCAACGTGCATTGTGCAACTGAGTGGCGGGATAAAGAGGCTTTTCTGGATCTCCTCACGGAGCGGCTGGCTTGAAACCCAACGTGGTGGTGCTGTTCCCGGATCAACTCAGGGCTCAGTCGTTGCCTTACATTAGGTAGAGAGCATTGAAAAAATACCCGATAACCCTGACAGAAAGCCTGATTGACGAGTTCGATCGTAACGGGGTTGTCGTGACACCCGATGTCCTGAATCGCGATGAGCTGGAACGTTACACGCGCGCTGTCGATGGGGAAGTCGAGCGCAGGACCGCAAGCGATCTCCGCGAGGTGGCAGATAAATCTCTTTACGAACAGTCGTTCATCCAGTGTATGCGCCTCTGGGAGACATGCCCCGAGGTGTTGCCGCTCAGTTGTCACGCTGGCCTGGCGGGCATCGCCGCGCAACTGCTGCAGGTGGACGGGGTCAGAATGTGGCAGGACCAGGCGCTCTACAAAGAAGCGGGAGGGCGGGAGACCACACCCCACCAGGATCAGACCTTCTGGCCCATTGGCGAAGAGGCGCTGGTGAGCGCGTGGATACCGTTTGACGATGTAACGGTTGCCAACGGCGCGATGGCGTACGTACCGGGCTCCCACAAACTCGGACGGCTCAAGGTGGTCGACATTACACACACGACCGACCCCTACGACATCCTGAACGATCCCGCCCTCGAAGGAGCACAGCCTGAATTTGTGGAAGTGAGCGCGGGTTCTGTTGTCTGGCACCACGGGCTCACAATTCATCAGGCGTCTGCAAACACGACGGAGCACACCCGAAGGGTATTCACTGTCGTTTACATCGGCCTGGACGCGCGACGCATCCGTGAATGGGAGACTTATCCGCTCGAACGTGCCGGGGTGAAAGTAGGGGAGGTGATTGAAGGCCTCGGATTGCCGGTTCTCTGGCCGCCACCTGACGAACTGCCTGTGCCGCCCGATGAAATCAGCGTTGAGGTGGGCCCGCAGTACTCCTCTTAGAGGAGAGAGGAGTGTCCAGTTTCGGCACGACAAAGGTTGTCAGGAAATAGACGCCGCCGCCTATCGCGATCGAGAGACTCACGTCGTTGAAGAGATCCACCAGCACCCAACCGATGAGCGGCCCTGCGGCGGAACCAAAATCGGACGCCGTGACGTAGCGGGCATATGCCCCTGACCCAAGCTGACCTGCAGTAGCCGCTACGCCAGCCTGCAGCGCCGTTGCGCACACAAAGAAAAAGACCACCGCCAGGCTGAAGATCGTCAAAGACTCCATCTGCCAGGCGAAGATCAGGCTTATTCCCCCCAGCGCAAAGTATATCCGGCTGGCACGCTCGAACCCGAGGCGGTCGAACGAGGCGCCAAGGAAAGGCGCTGCGGCGCTGTCGACCACATACCGACCTGCCAGGAGGGCACCGGTGAAGGTCGCGGCGCTCAACATGAGGTTGTCGCCGTCCAGTCGGTCTGCAATGGCAGCGCCGAGCGTGGCGATCACAAATCCCGGGCCGACAATCCCGAGTGATATGCCCAGCAGCAGGAGGCGCCCGGGTGCGCTCGTGCGGGTAATTTCCTTTTCAGGCGGGATGGAGTCTGTCCGGCCCCATACAAACGGAACGGCAATTGCGCTGATTGCGGCCAGGATGAGAATGGCGGCGTGGAACCCGAGCACGTCGACCAACAGAGCCCCGCCGAAAAGGCCCGCGACAGATCCGGCCCGGGAAATACCGTTGTACCAGCCCATGGTCTGACCGACCTCGTGGCCTTCAACGGAGCTCAGGATACTGCCGACCCCCACGTGGCGAATGTAGGACCACGAGAACCCCCAGAGCAGGCGTGCTGCCAGCAGGACGACAAAACTCGCTGTGAAGTAGTACGCAGCCGTGGTTGCAGCCCCGAGGAGGAGCGAACTCGTCAGAAGCAGGTTAGGGCTCGCCTTGTGAGCGGTGCGATGGGCTAGCTCGTTTGTGAGGAGCCGAATCCAGCGATTGGCAGATAAAAGGATGCCAACTTCGAGGGCAACCAGCCCGAGATCCTCGTAGATGACCGGCAGGACCGCATAGAGAACCTGGTCGCCCAGC
Organism: Pseudomonadales bacterium; assembly: GCA_028277965.1. Classification (GTDB taxonomy): domain Bacteria; phylum Pseudomonadota; class Gammaproteobacteria; order Pseudomonadales; family Azotimanducaceae; genus UBA4421. Next base: position 4,169 of record JANQFF010000092.1, on the reverse strand, counting down.
AACGAGAAGGCGGTTGCCAGGGCGACGAATGTGACTGTTCTGTTAGGTATGCCGCTTAACCCTTGGAGCCGACAGTCCGGTTGAGGAACGCAATCATCCTGTTGATACTCGCGCGTGCCTCATCGAACATCTCTTCCATCTGCGCAAACCCGTGGGGCATGAGATCGTAGTAGGCGGTTTCATGTTCGATCCCGGCAGCGGCGAGCTTCTCAGCCAGGGCCATGCAATCGGCCATCAGGTCATCCGCGGTGCCACAGGCGATGTGGGCGGGCGGCAGTTGTTCCGCGACATGGATGGGGCTGACCCGCGGGTCTTTGACCAGGTTGTCGTAGTCGTGGCCGATGTAAGAACCAACCATCATGTCGACAATGCTGGTCTCGAGGCCCGGGATGGCTGCCATGTCGTCGCTCATGTTGGCGAAGTCCATGGCCGGGTAGATGAGCAGCACTGATTTTATGGTGTTACCGGCATCGGCAGCTGCAACAGCCGCCGTCAGGTTGCCACCTGCAGAATCCCCGCCCATAGCTAACCTGTTAGTATCCCCGCCATACTCAGCGGCATGTTCCAGGACCCAGTTCAGCGCGGTAACGCAATCGTCAAACCCGGCGGGGAATGGCGCTTCCGGAGCGAGCCGGTAGTGCACGTTGAAGACGAGATACCCCGCTTCTGCAAACCGGAAACCCACCCGGCGGTGTGTCTTGGGTGAACCCAGAATCCAACCCCCGCCGTGAAGATAAATGAGCACAGGAAACGGCCCGTCACCTTTGGGGACGTGGATGTCGACTGTGAGGTTCTGTTCGGGATACTCCGCAATTACCACATCGTCGATGCTTTTGCCGATCTCCGGAAGATCGCTATTCATCATGAGCGAGAACCCATCCAGCAGGGACCGGAATTCCAGTGGGTCGCTGGGTGGATTCTCCGCAACAAATGCCATTAATGGATCAAGATCTGACATGTCATTCCCCTCCTGCCGTACTGTTCACGCTTGCAGATTGCATACGACGCGCCAGCTGGTCCCGCATGGCCCGATAGCGGTCTGCACGGGCGACGGGCCGTGCATTGGTCACCTCGTGACCAAAGTTCATTTCGTTGACGGTCACTTCATCGAAAAGAGGCCAGTCGGGTGCGCCGTCAGCGTTAGGGTTGCCGGTCGATGCGAAACGGGTCCAGTAACCCTGCATCTCTCCAACCAGTGCATCGTCCCGATCGTCCCAGGGCCAGAACGGAATGAAGCCGCCAAACACGTGGGCCAGCTCCAGGGCGTGACTTGCCCCGATGGTCTGGCCCTCGGCGGGAGGATGGCGTTCGTAGAAATACAGATATGTCGGATGACCTGCCGCGCTGTGATCGGACGCCATGTAAAACGCATGGCGACCGAACCATGAGTCACCCATCAGCTGTTCCGCGGCTTTGATGACCTGGCGGTCTGTATCGACCGCATAGAGCCTGTTGATCTCGTCCGCGCGGTCGCCAAACTGCGATTCGAGCAGGGTGTCCCACTCTTCGGTGGTGGTCGGCTGTTCGAGCAGCGCACCATCCACCGGGCTTAAGCCCATGTAGTAAAGCACCGAGCCCTCGTCTGCATTGCTCCCGACCACGAGCGGGATTGCTGCCTGTTTACCGTTTGCAAATATCTCGGCGGTGGGCGCGGGCAGTACGTGGCCATCAATCTGCGGGTGGAACGTCTCGCTCAGGACTGGATCCATCGCAAACGGCGCCAATACGTCGGTAGAAAGCTCCCGTAGTGCCGCAATCTCATTGTCACCAGACACACCCAGCTGTTTTGCGATTTCACGCCCCGCGTCGTAGCCGCTCATGGCTTCGTTGGCGGCATCGACGGTCTGAAACTGGTAGTAACCGGTGCCGCTCTGTGCAATGGCCCGATGAAACAACCCCTCAGTCAGCGGGGTCGCCATTAACTGGCCGACGGAGTGGCCGCCTGCGGACTCACCGAAGATCGTGACATTGTTCGGATTTCCGCCAAACGCTGAGATGTTGTCCCTGACCCATTCGAGCGCCGCAATCATATCGAGCGTACCGTAGTTCCCCGACGATCCGTTTGGATCTTCAGCCGCAAGCTCGGGATGAGCGAGGAAACCATAGAGCCCCAGTCGGTAGTTGATCGAGACGAGGACAACACCCTGTTTGGCGAGAGACGGAGACTCGTAGGGCCCCCCGCCGTCACCGAACTGATGACCGCCGCCATGTATCCAGAACATCACGGGCAGGTTGTCGGCGCCATCCGGGGTGATGATGTTGAGGGCCAGGCAATCTTCACTGACTTCCGGGGCCGCCAGACCCGCAAAAGACGTCAGCATCCACTGGGTGAAGCCGCCCATTCCGGCGCCTTCCGTCAGGGCAGCCATGAAGATCGAGTTACCGCCGGTGTTGTCCTGCCAGAAGGCGGGGTAGTGGGTGTCTGCCTGAAACGGCTCCTTCCACGGTTCGGTCGGCTGAGGTGAACGCCAGCGCAGTTCCCCGACAGGAGGTGCGGCATACGGTATTCCGCGATAGATGGCTACTCCATCCCCCTGAACGCCCTGGACGGGTCCGGACAATGTGGTGACCGGCTGGGTAGGTGACTCGCTGCATGCAGCCAGGGTCAGAAGGGCGGCGATGGCCAAAAACCGATTCATCTTGTCTCTCCCGGTAAGGGGCTGGTTAGTGTACTTGAGTGATCGCGGCACGTAACCTTGCGGGTCTCTTGAGAAACGGGGGGATTATGGGGGAGCCTGTACTGCGGATATTTTCGTACCTGCCGAATCCACGTGTCTGGAAATCGCTCATCACTGCGGATCTGTGCGGGGTGGAGGTCGAAGTGCTGGGAGCGAAACCACCCGAGCTTGGTGGCTGGCTCTGGGACTATGATGCCCGCCCATTGGCTGACGACGAACGCTCTGATGACAGCCCGCATGCGCGTGTCAGCCGGCGCGGATTCTCGGGCACGCTGTACAAAACAGATGCCTTCCTGGCGGCACATCCGTTTGGGACCGTGCCGGCCGCGTTTGCGCCCGGTGGAGATGTGGGTGTGTTTGAATCGAACAGCATCCTGCGCGCTGTCGCCAGGGCCGGTGGCGGTCTCTACGGCCAGGAGGATTCATCGGGGTACACAGCATCTCGGATCGACAGCTTCCTGGACGCCAATCTCGTCTTCGCCCGGGAAGCACAGGTATATCTCCTGGGTATGGATGACCCGCAGGCGCATGTACACGAGCGTATGGCGGCCGCGTATGAGTTTTATCTCGCCGGGATCGAGCAGGCTTTGACTTCCGGTCGCTTTATCGTGGGTGACACACTCACGATTGCTGATGTCTCGTTTGTATGCGACTTCGCCCAGTTTCTGCGCGAAGGTCACTACGAGGAAGCGCTGGAAAAAGCCGGGATGTCCCTCGTCAGTGCTGATGGCCTGAAGGAATATCCTTGCGCGTACGGACACATGCTGACGCTCTCGGAGCAGGAAGAATTTGCCCGGCACATGGGCACATACCTCAATTGGTACCGAAATAAGCAAAACTAGTAACAATGGGGTCAGACCCCATTGTTACTAGTTTATCTGGAGTAAGAATGGCAAACGAAGCACAAGACGAATTCTGGAACGGGCAGGCAGGTGAAACCTGGGTGGAAGCCCAGGAACGCATGGACCGGATGCTGCTGCCGGTATCCGAGGCCGCTCTAAAGCTTGCAGACCCGCGGCCGGGAGAGCGAGCCATTGATGTCGGCTGTGGTTGTGGCGATACGTCACTCGCCATACACGCTAAAGGTGTGGCCGTCTGGGGTATCGATCTCTCGGAACAGATGCTGGCCCGCGCGAAAAAACGCGCTGAGGGTTTGAGCGATATAGCGTTCAGCAAAACCGATGCTGCCGTGCAGAGCTACACACCGGATCACGATCTCGTCTTCTCCCGCTTCGGGGTGATGTTTTTCGATGATCCTGTCGGGGCTTTCACAAACATCCGGCAGAGCCTCAAACCTGGTGGCAGGCTGGTGTTTGTCTGTTGGCAGATGGCCAAACACAACCCCTGGGTGTCACTCGCGGGTCGTGCGGTACAGCCTTTCCTGCCGCCTCCTGAAGAGCCGGTCGATCCCCGCGCCCCCGGACCGTTTTCGTTCGGGGAGGCGGACTACGTTCGGAGTATTCTCGAAGAGGCGGGTTACAGCGATATCAC
>JANQFF010000050.1 GCA_028277965.1 Pseudomonadales bacterium | reverse complement strand
GTGCACCAGGCTGTCTATCCTGGCACAACCCTTTCTGGGTAGAACCAGACCATCGATTGGCGATGCGGCGACGGAGCGGATGATCATGCCCAGGTTCTGTGAGTTGGTGATGCCGTCAACACCGATAAGTTCGTTGATGCCGGGCCCGAGTTCTTCGATACCCTGGTACCCGGCCGGTTCGATGTCGATGGCAACCCCCTGGTCCTGCCTGCCGTTTTTCGAAATTCGGGACAGGGATCGCCTGTCATGGTAGACCGTTTCGATACCCCGGTCCTTTGCCCGCGTCTCTATCTCACGGATCACGTCACTGTCTGCATTGGTGGTTGCAAGATGCAGTCGATAGATATGTAAGTCGGTATCAGAAAGCACTTCCAGCACGGGTTTTCGACCGTACAGTGTCATCACGCCGTCGAACCTTTTCTTTTTTGTCTCGTAGTCGGACATGGCAGATCAGAACTGTGGTTGGGTCATGAAGTTTATAGACGAGTGCGGGGAATGACGACAACCATCTTCAGGGCTGCATAAGTGATCACTCTGAACGCACCAGGCAGCTCGTCTGATGTCATCACAGTTGTTCGTCTACCGAGGACGGCGGTCGGCCGCATTCGACTGGTGTGAAACCACATACTCCTTAAACTCCGTCTGCTACAAAGAGCCCGGGAGATAACATGATCCGATTCGTGATCGGCTTGGTCCTGCTTGTCCTGAGTACAGCGCTGCACGCAGGTGGTCTCGATGGCGATGCCAAGGCCCTGGAAAGAGTCGAAGCCATGCTAAGCGCCATCGGCGTGCGTGTCCTGTGGGCGAAGGCCAGATCGCTATACACGGTTGAAAGAGCCCGTCACCCGGTTTACGGCGACGGCATCGAAGCCAGTTTCTGGCGTAACCTCGAAGAGCCCGGTGAATATGCGCACCTCATTCATACGGAATTGAACGTCAACTACGGCTGGGATGCCGATGGCGGTTGGATATTGAGGAACGGAGAACTCCGGGACTTCACCGGGGATGTAATGAAGGAGCGGCATTACTACTGGGGGCGCGAGGTCTACACGCTGTACCATCAACTGGCCAAGGGCGAACGCAGGCTGACAGTCAGGTCGGTTGAGCCAAACGGGTTTTACGTGCTGGATGACCAGGGTGAGAAGATCGGTGTTTTTCGACTGACACCTGAGGGTGACCTTT
>JANQFF010000033.1 GCA_028277965.1 Pseudomonadales bacterium | reverse complement strand
GCAGGCACAGCCGGAAGTTGAGGTGCTTGCTGGCGGCAGCCGGACACCATGTATCGCTTCAGAAGCACAAGGCGTCGAGCGGGAGCGTCTCTGGCAACTTCTTGAAGGCATCTACCCGGGGTTTGGGGTGTACCAGGAACGGGTAGCGCGTCAGATCCCGGTCATCATTCTGACACCTCGCTGACGCCACACGCCGTACGCGTCGCAACAAGCCGGAACTGTGGCTGCCATTGACCGTCCCCATTCAGCTGATAGGACACGCGGGCCCAGCGGTTATCGTCCAGCACCTCAAATTCGGCTTTCCAACCCGGTCGTTCCGGATACACCTGCCACATTGTGAGCACTCCATCCTTCACCTGCGCGCGCAGATCCTGCACCTGGTGACCCGCGGTGCTCACCCACATCATCTTCCAGACACCCTCTTCCGGGTCGTACATGCGCACATTGACGCCAAGGCCACCCGTTCCGGGCTGGGGGTCGTTCCATTCGTCATAAATCGCGCGACCTTCGAGGCCATACCAGCCATTCCACCTGGCATTGACCGGACGCGGAGGGGTCCACCCGCTGTCCGTCCAGGCATGTAGAGTGACGTCGTGTTTGCCAACCAGAAACTCAAACTGCCGGGTTTCTGCGGGTGCCCCGGCAGAAGGTACCGTCGGTCCACACTCGGCGTAGGCAAGTGAGTTGAACGCCATCAGGCCCAACACAACTATTCTGTGCATCATCTCCCTCCGTGTTCTTTCAGCCAGCTGGTGACAAGGTTGACCACATCAGGCTCCACGGGTTCCTTTAATAGCGCTGGCGTTCGCATGAACCTCGCTTCTCCCTGTTCGTATCGAAGGACATGGCTGAGGTTGTCTACCACGTGGTTTTCCACCTGAGCGGGGCTGATTGCCGCAATCCTCTCACCGTCCCCCGGGAGACACTGGACATCCTTGGCACCACACACGCTCAGCATCGGCGCCCGACAATTCGAATACACCGTTTCCAGATCCAACTCGATGAGCTCGCGCAGCCAGCGAGCTGCAAAGCGCCTGCCCCGGATTCTTATGACATCTCGTTCGGCGTTTTTGACCTTCTCGATCAACTCTGCCTGGCCTTTAACAGTCATCCCAACAAGGCGCGCCAGAAGGTTGCGCACCCTTCCCATAAACGTTTTATCAGATTCGATTTCAGCCACAATCTGCCGGGCCTGGCGCACGAGAACAGATTCCATCGGTTCGATGAATGGGCATAGGAGCACCAGACCGGGGACATCTGCCCGGGTTGCTGTCACCTGAGGAACGATCACTGTCCCTTCGCTGTGACCAAGCAGGTAGCGTCTTGCAGGATCGAGTTCAGGAAAACGTTTCAAACATTCCCACGCGGCAGCTGCATCCTCCACCAGATCCACGTGACCCGCGCGGTAGTAGTCCCCACCACTCTTACCACACCCGCGCTTGTCGTATCTGAGGCTCGCAATACCCTCATCTGCAAATGCCGAAGCAAAGGTATTGAAGACATCAAGCCGCTGACTCTTGAGATTTTCGTCCCGGTCGAGGGGACCGCTCCCATGCACCATGACGACCGACTGAAACTGATCACCCTCATCTGGCAACGTCAGGGTACCGGCAAGTGTCACACCCCCCGATTCGATTGTGACCTCGCGTTCAATCACGGATCGACGCCCGCCATCAATCTTATGGCACGGACTGTGTTGAGATTGCGGGCAGTGACCGGAACGCCGAGGAGTCGTTCCGCCCCTGCAGCGAGCTTCGATCGCCCGATGCCATCCGGTGCATGGAGGTAGAAGACGTTCTCCGTCAGCTTGAACCTTTCAGTAGAAGCGCATAGTTCCTGCAGACCTGCCATGTTCGCCTCTTTCGCCGGCGAGTCGAGAAAGTAGAAATGTACCGTCTTACCCAGATCTTCACTGACTTCAAAAGGGTTGGCGTCGGCTGCGTTCGCCAGTGTCCGATCGCTCATGACCATGACCTCTGGTGAACATCCAAACTGCTCCTCCACAAGGCTCACCACAGCTGCCCTGATGCGCGATGCATCTTTATCTTCCGCTCTCAGGGTGACATTCCCACTTTGGATGTACGTTTGAACGTCGCGAAAACCCCGTTCGGTGAGGTATTTCCTCAACTCAGCCATTGGGACTTTGTTATGCCCGCCTACATTGATCCCACGTAGAAGTACGACCCAGTTATTCATTCCACAGTCTCGACACGCTCTTCCAGTAGGTATCGGGGGCCCGGTCCTCTGCGGTGGGCTCTGTCTTCCGGGTTATACAGGGCGCAGTTGGTCAGCGACAGGCAGCCACACCCGATGCACCCATCCAGCCGGTCACGCATTCTCGTTAGAACTGCTATGCGCTCGTCCAGCGTCGCTCGAAACTGGCGGCTGATGCGTGCCCAGTCTTTCTGGGTCGGGGTGCGGTTCTGTGGCAAGGATGTGAGACGTTCACGGATTTCATCCAGAGAAAACCCGAGTTGCTGCGCGATGAGGATAAACGACAACCGGCGGATATCGGAGCGATGAAATCGTCTTTGTCCACCCGGGTTCCGATCAGGACTGACCAGTCCCGCGCTCTCGTAAAAACGGATGGCTGAGACAGTCAGCCCTGTTCGTTCTGCCACCTGGCCGATGGATAAGAAATCAGCCATTTTTTTCCAGAAAAACCTTGACCTAAAGTTAGGTTGAGGTATTAGGCTTGCCAAATCAAGCTGGTTCTTACCCTAAAAGGAGGCACGAATGAGCTCTGCAGCACTGGAACATGTCAACGTCACTGTGAGTGACCCCGAAACCACTGCCAATCTTCTGTGTGAACTATTCGACTGGAAAGTCCGCTGGAATGGACCCTCGCAGATGGGTGGACACACCTATCATGTAGGGACGGACGACGCCTACGTTGCCGTCTATACCTACGACGGCAGCCCGATGCGGAATGGTCGGCTTAATCATATTGGGGTTGTCGTCGACGATCTCGAAGCCACGGAATCCCGCGTTCTGGCTGCAGGATACAGGACGTTCAACCACGCCGACTACGAGCCCGGACGTCGTTTCTACTTCAACGACGGCGACGACATCGAATTCGAAGTGGTGAGCTACAACTGAGGCGACTAAGGGAGAATGGCCAGGCGCTCAACGATCTGCCAGTTGGTTTCGGATCGGGGGTCAAGGACCACGCGGAGCCCGAAGGCTGCGCCCTGTTCCTCGACATTCAAAAAGAGGAACGTCCGCTCAAACGTTTCACCCTCGCTTTCGAACGATACCCGGCTGAGGCGGGCGTCACGGCCCTGCAGCTTGCCATTTTCAAGCGGAGTAACCGAGGCTGATACTTTGTTGACCGTGTCCGCCAGGATAAAGGCTTTCTGTTCAGCGTAGATTTCTTCTACATCGATCAGCGACGGATAAACAACCACTTCAACGTAGACTTCAGTACGATCCCGCGACAAGGCATGCATACGTCGCGCTCCGCTCATCGTCGACGTGTCGATGATCACGGCGTCACCACTCCGGGTAGTGGCAGGGGAGTGAACGCTGACCTCGGGTAACAGATTACCCACCTCGGTCCACGCTTGTTCCGTGACAGTTAAGGGAACGGCAACCCGCTGCATTTGTGCCGACGCGAGTTCGGGCTCGACAGACCTGTCTTCGGATATGTACGCAGCCGTCGGAACCGGCCGCTCAGCGGTGACCACAACCTCTTCGATATCTGCTTCGTCCGCGATTTTCGCCCTCATTTCGGTACGTGCCGGGGCTGTCACTGTGGTTTCTTCAACCGAAATCTGACGGCTGAAGAACACAGACGCCGTCACAAGGACCACTGCGGCAGAAGCAAGCGCCCCAATCCATCGCGCCCTGGGATTTAACCTGCCGGGCAGCGGCTTTTCCCCAACGCCAATCTGCGTAGCTTCCTTTGCGGCAGCGAGAATCGCTCCATCCACCTCAGTTGGCGGCTCATCCTGTCGATTCGATGCATACATCAATTCCGGATCCGGCTCATTGCGATCAGGCCCTGACATGACGCCGCATCCCCGCTTTGAGTTTGTCCGATGCATACCGCAACCGGCTTTTCACCCCTTCGACTGTCGCATCGGTCAGATCAGCGATGTCTTTCAGGCTCAGGTCCGTTTCCTGACGCAAAAGCCAGACTTCACGTTGATTGACGGGCAGTTCCAGGATACGCGCATAGAGCATTGACCGTAGCTCCTCATCCCCGACAGATTCTTCCAGCGGTGCTTCCCCGTCTACCAGTCGTTCCACTGCGCCGTCTTCACTCACCGGTCGCCGGGCTGAACGCTTGTGTTCGTCCATCAGAACACTATGCGCAATTTTGTAGAGGTACGCCTGGAAGCGCCCTTCGGGCTGGTAACTGTTCAGGCGTCTGATGGTTTTCATCCACACCTCCTGATACAGGTCGTCAACCACCTCGCGTCCGACCTGCCGCAGAAAGTAGCGGTAAAGCGGTGCGCGATAACGGGCGTAGAGACTCGCGAAAGCGTCCTGATCTCCACCCAGATAACGTGCCACCAGCTCATCGTCCGTGTCATCACTCAACGCGACCTCTCCGCCTCTAGCTACCCGCCAGTGACTTCCGTCACCGGAGACAACGCAGATGCGGTCTGCGCCAGGCGCACAAACTCACCGCGATAACCCAGCGGGTCACGCGATTTTGCACTCGAAGCCAGCGCAATCACATCGTCGATACTGCTGTTTTCGATCTGCTCGTTGGTTTTGAGCACCTGGCCGAGCCAGGCAACCGCCGCGCTGAATCGATATGTATCGGTCGTATCAACGATACGTTGCCGGATCTCAGACACTGGGATCGCCTGCGTTACCAGCTGGCTCGAGGCTTCATGATCCGGCTTGTACCTCAGCTTCACAAACGCCACCTCGGGTGCTTCACCTTCAAACCGTCTCTCATCAGCCTGATAGCGCAATTGATCCACCAGAGATGTTGCGTCCTCGTTGAACGTGAGTTCATAGAGCGCCGTCACGCTGTGGCCCGCTCCCACGTCACCCGCATCAACATTGTCGTTGTTGAAGTCTACATCGTCGAGCGCGCGGGTTTCGTAGCCGATGAGCCGGTATGCAGCAACCACATTCGGATTGAACTCCACCTGAACCTTCATATCTTTCGCGACCACGTTGAGCGTTCCGCTGAGCTCATCTACCAGTACCTTCCGGGCCTCGTTCATGGTGTCGATGTAAGCGGCATTTCCATTCCCGATCTGCGCGATCTTCTGCATGAGCGCATCGTTGTAGTTCCCTGTCCCGAACCCGAGCACCGTGAGCGTGACACCCGAGCCAGCCTGGTGCTTCACCAGCCTTTCCAGATCCTCGAGATCAGTCGTGCCGACGTTGAAGTCTCCATCCGTTGCAAGGATCACACGATTCACGGCGCCTGCTTCGAAATGCTGCCGGGCAAGCCGGTATGCAAGACGGATTCCCGCTTCTCCGTTTGTAGACCCTCCAGCCCGAAGTGACTCAATGGCTCCGAGGATCTTGTGTTTTTCCCTCGCCTGGGTCGGATCGAGCACTGTGCCTGAATCACCGGCATATACCGTGATCGCGACGGTATCTTCATCACGCAAGCGGCTGACAAGCATTTTCATGGATTGTTTCAGGAGATCGATCTTGTCGGGAGACTGCATGGAACCCGATACGTCGATGAGAAAAGTGAGATGGGCCGGGGGAACATCTTCCCAATCCACATCCCGGGCTTTGATGCCAATATGCAGAAGTCGCCCGTGCCCCGACCAGGGAGATGGGCCTACTTCAGTGTAAATACCGAACGGATGCAACCCGTCTCCCACCTCGTATCCATAGTCGAAGTAGTTGATCATCTCCTCAACCCGGATGGCGTCCACCGGTGGGAGATGTCCCTGGTTCAGCATCCTTCTCAGGTTTGCGTAGCCGGCCGAATCAACGTCGACGGAAAATGTGGAGAGGGGTGTATCTTTCACCCAGTGGATGCCGTTCTGCTGAAACTCAGGATAGCGCTCTCTGCCGGTTTCGACATGACCGTGCGCAAATCCAAACAAAGGTGCAGACGCCGGGTGCCTCTGGATAGCAGCCATATCGTGCGACGCTGTGACCACTACTGGCTCGACGAGCTTAACGACCTGTGTTTCCTCCAACTCCCTGGAAACAGTCACCTGTTCTTCAGGCTCCTGCTGCGTCTGGCTGCACGCAAACAGCAGTAGTGCCGTCACCACGATGATCACTCTCATTCTCGAACCCCTGATGTGAACGTATAGGTATAACGATGAGCGTTACCCAACGGGGTTAAGAAATCTCAGGTTCCTGCGATAGAACAGGCCGTATCAGTGCCAGGCAACAGGCTAGCGCGCTGCAGAAGTATCAGCCTCCGTATCTGCCATCTGTAAGCCTTGCGTGGGACGCAGTCGCACGATCATGCCACCACGCGGGTTCCGGGGTCTGGCATTGCCAACCTTCTCCGGATTGGTGGGGTTCGTAGCCACGTAGACATAACCATCAGGCCCAACCGTCACATCGCGCATGCGCCCGTAATTCGCAGGGTCCGCGGCATCGATCAGGATTTCAGCATGGACGATTTCGTTCTCCTGAATGTCCACTCGCACCAGGCTCCCGGTTTTGAGTGTCACGAAAAGCAGGCTGCCTCGCCAGGCTGGGAACGCATCTCCACTGTAGAACGTCAGATCAGATATCCCTATGGTCTTTTCCGGAAAGAAGGACTTCACCGCCGGTCGGTAACTGACACGATCGATCATTTCACCCTGGCAGACCGACCGCCCGGCCCAGGCCTGCTTCAGCGACCGACCAAGCGATTTCATATCGAACCTCGTGTTGCGGAGAGTCCGATATCGTTGCCGCATCGTCCAATCGTCGCCCCACAACTCCCCGTACTCGACTTCACCCGTGCAATGCGGCCAGCCATAGTTCATACCGGCTTCGATCAGGTTGAGTTCATCATTCTGATCGCCACCATGTTCCGTGGACCACAGACGGCCCGTGTCCGGTTCAAATCCCAGCCCCTGGGGATTCCGGTGGCCATAGCTCCACACAGGAGACCCTTCGAACGGGTTGTCTGCCGGGATCGAACCATCAAGCCCCAGGCGAAGGACTTTCCCCGCCGCTGATTCGAGATTCTGGGCATTGCGGTTGTTGTTTCCTTCACCCGTCGCGAAATAGAGCAGACGGTCCGGCCCTACGATGACGCGACAGCCGTTGTGAACGCGGCTGCCGGGAATGCCATCCACCAGGATCTGTTCCCCCCCAAGCTCTCCGTTTGCGACCCTGAAACTGGATAGCCGATTGAGTCCGGAGAGATCGTCTTCATCGTCAACAAGGTAGTGGTAACAGATGAAGAGCCTGCCGTTGTCAGTGAATGACGGGTCGAGCGCCATCCCCACCGCCCCGCCGTTCAGGGTTTCCCGCATTGCCGGTATGACATCACTGTTCTCGATCACACCAACCTCACTGAAAGAACCTGTCGCCGGAACAAAACGGCTGAGCTTCCCGGGAACACGAGTGTCGTGCTCCACGATGTTGCCGCGTTCAAGGACAAACAGGTTGCCGTCGGGCTCAAAGTTGATACTGGCCGGGAAACTCAGGCCATCCAGCAGGATATCGATCTGAAACGAGCGGGGCGCATGTTCGAGCGGGATGGATGCGTACACCAGTTCGTTTTGAGCCAGGGACGGTTGAGCCGATTCGAGGTATCCGGCAATCGCCGCTGCTTCCTCGTCATCGATCAGCGCATCAGCACCGTAATGTGTGCGCATGCGCTCTACCAACCCGGTCATCTGGGACGCCTGGTAGCCGCTGAGATCTTTCAGGGTATGACATCCCCCACAGCGGTCCTCATACAACGGTTTCGAGACGTCATGATTCTCGGGGAAAGGTATGGCGTAGGTTGCTGCTGCGATCACACCGATCACAGCCAGATAGCGCAAACCACTTTGAGGCTGCTTTCGTCCCAGCACGGACACACCACCTGCTTAGCGCAATATAGTCAAACATATTGCTCACAAGCGGTGTTATAGTCAATCTTATTTACAATATATTCACTCCCAGCGGTGTACCTGTACCGGGATCTCCTCGTAACCGCGCACAAAAGACGACTGCACACGTTTCACCGGGCCCACCACCTCGACAAAGCGGAAGCGCTGCATGATCTCCTCCCAGAGCACCCGCAGCTGCATTTCTGCCAGCCGGTTACCCATACAACGGTGAACACCAAATCCAAATGACAGATGGTGCCGGGCCCGTGGCCGATCAATCCAGAACCTGTTTGGGTCTTCAATCACTTCATCGTCGCGGTTGCCGGAGACATACCACATGGCGAGCCGGTCGCCTTTTTTGATCTTCTTCCCGTGAAACTCGACATCCCGGGCTGCCGTCCGGCGCATGTACGCAAGCGGTGTCTGGTAACGGATGATCTCCGAAACCATGTTGGGTATGAGAGCGGTATCGTTCCTGAGTTTCTCGTACTCATCCGGATTCTGATTGAGGAACAGCACACCGCCCGATATGGAGTTTCTCGTGGTGTCGTTGCCACCCACAATCAGGAGGATGAGATTACCCAGGAATTCCATTGGCGGCATATTCCGGGTGTCCTCCCCATGCGCCAGCATCGACAGGAGGTCCGGTTTCAACGGCTCTTCAACCCGTTCGTCACGGAGTTTTGTGAAGTATTCCAGACACTCCATCAGCGCCGCCCGGCGCACTGGTTCCGGTGTGGGACCACCTGCCAGTTCTCCCGACGTCGCCATGTCCGACCAGTAGGTCAGTTTGCGGCGTTCCTCGAACGGGAAATCGAAGATGGTTGCGAGCATCTGGGTGGTGAGCTCAATGGATACACGGTCCACCCAGTTGAACGTCTCATCGAGCGGCAGCGAATCGAGTATTCCCGCGGCCCGCTCACGAATGGTGCCTTCCAGCTTCGCCAGGTTCATGGGGGCAACCACACCCTGGACGGTTTTACGCTGGGCGTCGTGTTTCGGCGGGTCCATGCCGATGAAATTGACGGTTTCGAAATCTTCCGGCCTGTCAGCCAGGACAATGCCCGCCGCTGAAGAAAAATCTTTGTGGTTCCCCTCAATCTCCATGATGTCGTTGAACTTCGTAATCGACCAGTACGGGCCGAACATGCTGTCTTCGCAGTAGTGGACCGGGTCTTCTTTACGCAACCGTTCGAAGTAACCCCAGTGGTTGTCACTCTGCATGAGTTCAGCACGGCTCACGTCAATCTGGTCCAGTGGGACGCTATGAGGGTCCACCTGCTCGAGGGCGATTGCTTCTGCCATGTCAAATTCCTCCCTACGTCTCAAGTCTTCATTGCTCTACACTCTACCAAAAACCCATAACATTGGGGTCTGACCCCATTGTTACTAGTTTATCTATTGGTTGGAGGACACACATTGAACACCAACAGACAGTGGCTACTGGCCAAACGCCCGTTCGGGATGGTCGGTGAAGAAAACTTCGAATACGCAGAAAACCCGATACCCGAACCGGGGGAAGGAGAAGTGCTGGTCAGAAACCTCTACCTCTCATTCGATCCCACCCAGCGCGGCTGGATGGAAGACAGGGAAAGCTACATGCCGCCTGTGCAGATCGGCGAGCCCATGCGCGCGGGTTCCATCGGTCAGGTCACCGAATCCAACCATCCGGATTTCAACGTTGGCGATCTCGTTCAGACAACCGGCGGCTGGCAGGACTTCTTCATAGCGTCTCCGGATACCGGTCTCCTGGGGCTGACCAGAGTGCCTGAGGGTGTACCCGCGGACATGATGCTCTCGGTGCTGGGTGTCACGGGCCTCACCGCATACTTTGGTCTGCTTGACCTGGGTGAACCCAAAGAAGGCGAAACTGTTCTCGTCTCCGGTGCCGCCGGTGCAACCGGTTCGGTTGCGGGTCAGATCGCGCGCATCAAGGGATGTCGTGTAGTCGGGATTGCCGGTGGACCCGAAAAATGTGCCTGGCTGAAAGACGTTGCTAAATTTGACGATGTCATCGATTACAAGAACGAGGACGTCGACGCGCGTATCGCTGAGACCTGCCCGAACAAAGTCGACGTCTTCTTCGACAACGTGGGTGGCGACATCCTCGAGGCAGCACTCAATCACATCAACATGCGCGCGCGAGTTGTTCTTTGTGGCGGCATCTCCGCCTACAACGCGACCGAACCCGTTCCGGGTCCGGTGAACCTCATGAACCTCGTGATCATGCGGGCGCGTATGGAAGGTTTCATCGTCATCGACTACATGGACCGGGCCCAGGAAGCGATCACCGACCTTCTCGGCTGGATCCAGGCAGGAGAGCTCATCTACCAGGTCGACATGCAGGAAGGTTTCGAGAACATCCCGGCGACGCTGAACCGGCTTTTCACCGGTCAGAACCTGGGGAAGCAACTCCTGAAGATTGCTGATCCGAGCTGACCTGTCCGGACGTGAGCCCCGGATCCGCCGTCATCATCCGTACATCGCGCACCAGGAGCACCAATGCGGTTGGGATGATGACGGTGGCCGCTGCGATGAGCAGGGTCGGACGAAAGTCGATGGCTTCATAGAGGTACCCGCCCGCAACGATGCCGAGCGGTGCCAGCACAATCGATCCAAGGTGATCGTATGACCCCACGCGAGACAACATCTCTGCCGGCACCTTGGTCTGGATGGTCGTGTACCAGATGACGGCGAAAATCTGCCCCGTAAAACCGCTCACGAAAGCTGCAGACGCGATCACCAGCACCGGCAGCGGACCCAGCAACGTCAGGTCCACACCAACCCAGAAGAACACAAGACACGTCGCAAATCGCATCGGATACTTGGGGCGAACCCGCATCGCAAAAAGTCCGCCGAACAACGTTCCGATACCAAACCCGGAAGCAATCAGTCCCCAGTCAACCGCCCCACCCATGTGTTCCCTGGCAACCGCCGGGCCAATCAGACCGAAAACCGCCTCTCCCGCAGCCACGAGAAATGCAAACTGGATGACAATGGTCCAGAGCCACGTATGAGAGGTGAACTCCCGCCAACCCAGCTTGAGGTCTTCGAAGATAGAAGCCTCCTCGGGTCGGGCTTGCTCTTTGGGGCTCAGCGACAAAACCAGGCACGCTGACAACCCAAACGAGAGAGCATCGATCACCAACGTCCACCCCGCCCCGAACAATGCGACCAACGCACCACCCAGGGCGGCGCCTATCGCCAGGGCGCCGTTGCGCGCTGTACCCAGGATCGCATTGGTCGCCTGCAGCTCAGATTTTTCGACGAGTTGAATGACAAGGCCCATGGCCGCAGGGGCATGAAAGGCTAGCGCAACACCGTTGATCAGCATGAAAAACGTCAACAGTGGGACTGTAGCCGTTCCCGAGATAAAGAGATAAGCCATGGTCATCTGGGACGCCATCGCTACAAACTCAGCTGTGTAGATCACTTTCTGCCGTGATGTCCGGTCAGCAATCACCCCCCCAAACAGGAGCACGCCGATGGACGCCAGCGTGGGCGCCGCAATTACAATCGATGCGTCAGATGTGGAACCGGTCAGTTCGAGGACACCGAAGGCCATCGCTATCGGCGCCATGGCAGTACCCGTATAGCTGACGAGGTACGCCACAAACATGCGATTTACGTTTGGATTCCTGAGGAGTTTCAACCCCTGTAGAACTGGACTACTGGACAAGGACTAAGCCTATTCCGGGGGTGCAGGTGGGTTAGCGCAATAACCCGCCTGGTGAGAAACGAGCCGCAGGCGCTCGTCTTCTATGGCAAAGACGTTGGTCGCGACCATCACGTTGCCACCCGCTTCCTCATAACAAACGACAGCGGCGGTATCCGCCCCTATCTGCTGGGCATGAGCTCCGTAGAAGCTCACCTGGCCCTGCTGCGGGTTGGTGAGGATCGCCTGCCAGCTCTCCATGACCGCATCTCTACCAATGAGTGCCGGCCAACCCGGATGCAGGCAGATGATCTCCCGCGCCTCTGACCACAGATGTGCCATCGCTGAGTAATCTTTGGCTTCGAACGCGAGATAAAACGCTTCATTCGCAAACTCGGCTTCTTCAAGCTTGAGTTCCATACCGGCTGCCTGCAGTGGGTCGCGAGGGAGGGTACACTGGCTTGATGGATGCGCTCAAATTCGATAACCGGTTTACCAACACCCTCCCCGCCGATGCGATTACCGACAATACCCGCCATCAGGTGAATCAGGCACTGTACTCACGTGTCGATCCGACAACAGTACGCAGCCCTCACCTGATCGCTTACGCGGCTGAAGTCGCGGACATGCTCGGTCTCTCCCCCGAGGAGTGCAGAAGCGAATTGTTCATCGAGGTCTTTTCCGGTAACAGGAAGCTCGACGGGATGGACCCTCACGCAACGTGTTACGGCGGTCACCAGTTCGGTAACTGGGCGGGACAGCTCGGGGACGGTCGCGCTATTAATCTTGGCGAGATAGAAACGCCAAACGGCCATCTGACACTGCAACTTAAAGGCGCAGGGCCGACACCCTACTCCCGTACAGCAGACGGCCTTGCTGTGCTGCGGTCCTCCATACGCGAGTTTCTCTGCAGTGAGGCGATGTTTCATCTTGGGGTACCTACCACCCGCGCGCTGTGCCTCATCGGCACAGGAGAAGCAGTGATGCGCGACATTCTTTATGACGGGCATCCGGAGCCCGAGCCCGGTGCTATTGTCTGCCGTGTCAGCCAGTCTTTTGTGCGATTTGGACATTTCCAGATGCTGACCGCACGCAAGGAACTCGACCTCCTGCGCACTTTTACCGACTTTGTCATCGAGCGGGATTTTCCGGAATTCGCCAACATTGCAACCCCGGACAGATACATCACCTGGTTCAATGAGGTCTGCGAGCGTACCGCCGGGATGATCGTTGAATGGATGCGGGTCGGATTTGTCCATGGGGTGATGAATACAGACAACATGTCGATCCTCGGAGAAACCATCGACTATGGACCGTATGGCTGGCTGGAAGACTTCGACCCCGACTGGACCCCCAATACCACCGATGCTCAGCACCGGCGGTACCGCTACGGTCAGCAGCCCGGCATCGCCCAGTGGAACCTGATGCAGCTGGCCAACGCCATCCTTCCCCTGATCGACGATCCCAAACCCCTGGAAGAGGGTTTGTCCGGTTTCGCTCGAGCCTACGAGAAAGGCTGGCAGGCCATGATGGCGGCCAAGCTTGGACTCAAAAAGTTCGAGTCATCGTTGAATGACTCGCTGATGATGCTGCTGACAGCCCGGGAGACCGACATGACCCTGTTCTTCCGGCACCTCGCCGACGTCGACTTCAATACCGGAAATCCAGTCGAGCCCCTGTTGAATGCTCATTACTCAGCGCCTGACCAGAAGATCATCCATCTCACATCCACGTGGCTGGAGGACTACCAGCAGTGCCTGTCCCAGCAGGGTGTCGATCTGAAACAACGCCGGCAGAACATGAACCGCGTTAACCCAAAATACGTGTTACGGAACTATCTCGCCCAGCTTGCGATCGACGATGCCGAACAGGGCGATTTCGAACGGGTCAATGAAACGCTGGACGTCCTCCGCAGACCCTACGACGAGCAACCGGAAAACGAGGAGTTTGCAGAGAAACGCCCCGAGTGGGCACGCACCCGGGTCGGGTGTTCGATGCTCTCCTGCAGCTCCTAAAAAGTGGTGACGAGGTGCCTGGCACCAGCGTTACCACTTTAGTCGATCAGAACACCCGGATTCAGGATCCCGTTGGGATCCAGGTTGGTCTTCATCGCTTTCAACGTCGTACGGAATGTCGCAGGCACCTGCTGGTCGTAACCCGGCCGATGCATACGCCCCACCGCATGATGGTGAGTGCTCGTTCCCCCTCCGGTGATAAGCGCATCGGTCGCCGTGTCTTTGATGTGCTGCCACACTTCATGTTCGCCGCCCGAGGTGACAAGGCCTGAAAAGCTATAGTACGGCGCGGGGCCATCGGTATAGACGTGAGTAAACCGACAAGAGAGCCTGGCACTGTCACCCATCGTTTCTCTAAGTGCTGCACCAACCTTGTCGCGGACATGGGCATCAAAATCAGGCCATTGATCCCAGGTGATGGACGTTTCGAACGTATCAGACAACAGTCCAAGCCCGTTGCCGACTCCCGCGTTAACACCGATAAACGCATCGCGCCACGCACCTACAGCTCCACCCCGCCCAGTGGCTTTCCCTGACCCGTCGTCGATCGCGATGTGATCGTCATCGATCTGACCGCCGTTATCCCGTGCTATCCCCACCGCGACATGGATATTCGGACCCTGCGGCACTTCCGACGACTCGAACCCGATGATCAGAAGCGATTGTTTGCCGTTGAGACCGGCGCTCTGCTCGGCTTCCGCTGGGTCAAGCAACCGAAGATTTGCTGGCCAGAGTTTGGCCTGCACGATGTGACGTGTTGCCTCGTAGCCTTCCGCCCAGCTTGGAAAGACTACCCCGGCCGTCGCCCGGAATGTCGGACGTTTCTGCAAACGAAGCCAGACATTCGAGATAACACCGAGGATGCCTTCAGATCCAATGACCATGCGATCCGGGCTTGGACCCGCCCCACTGCCGGGTAAACGCCTCGACTCCCACCAGCCGCTGGGGGACAACATCCGGACCGATTCGACAAAATCATCAATATGCGTGTGATTGGTTGCGTAATGCCCACCCGAACGTGTGGCGACCCAGCCGCCCACCGTCGACCAGGGGAAACTCTGGGGAAAGTGGCGCAGGGTCAGTCCGTGAGGCTTCAACGCGCTTTCAAGGTCCGGGCCGAACACGCCCGCTTCGATACGGGCAGCCCGGGACGTTTCATCCAGCTCAATAATGCTGTTGAAATGCCGCATATCGATCGTCACGGCCGAAGCAGATTCCTCAGGCACATTGAGCCCCCACACCACCGTGGTCGCCCCACCGTAAGGAA
>JANQFF010000061.1 GCA_028277965.1 Pseudomonadales bacterium | reverse complement strand
ATGCGGGTCTCGGAACCTCCGGGTGGAACTGTTCAGCTGGTCGTTGGAATTATACGATAGGGCGCTGTTCAATGTCTGAGTGCCGAGATCGATCCTCTTCACCCACATAGAAAGCGCACCTGCGCCCGCCGTACCGGTCAAGGATCCATCTTCCAGGCGCAGGGAGTATTGGATATTGTCCCCCGGGTCACCGCAGATAATTCCAGTGCTGAAAGGCAGGAAAGGAGTTCCCATGGTTAAGTCCCCTGCACAATATCAACGTTAATAGTGCCGTTGCTCTGGAACAGACAACGCAGCTGGTTGACCACGCCTGCAGTGGTTGACCATGTCCCGCTGTTAATATTGTAGCTGCTGTCGAACGTGATACCGTGGCCGCCGGTGCCATCTTGCGTCGCGTAAATGATCGCTCCGCCACCGGGTGGTGTGGTCGCCGGGTTCGCAAAGTTGGTGATGGTCGCATCGACCGTGAATTCGATCTGGTTACGGTTCAGGAAGTTCGGAGTGAACACACCGCTGCTGATCGTCTGTGATGTGTCTGCCGTGATATAGAATGATGCCGTCAGTGTGGCGTTGGTATCGGTCCTCATGATGGTGGGACCGAGATGGTTGACGAAGAAATCCCATGGAGTTGGGATGCTCCCAGGATCTGTCGGATCTGCAACCGTGCTTGATGGCCCACTTGCCGCGGTCGCGATATAGATCGTGCCGTCAGATCCTTCGACCACATTGTTGATCACATAGTCTTCCGTATTCGACCAGACGGGAATGGTGAACTGATCCAGAGCAGCTACCAGTGCCTGAGCCGCTGCCAGTGCAGCTTCAGCTCCCGTCTCCGCGGTCTCAGCTCCTGTCTGTGCCGTCTGTGCAGCTGATGCACTGCTGGCCGCGTTGGTCTCGCTGGTCGCTGCGTTGGATGCGCTGGTGGCTGCAGCAGCAGCTGATGCGGCCGCAGCGTTGGCAGCTTCATCCGGATCCTGGTCTGAATTCTCCAGGTTCCCATCGGCCGCCCAGACAAGAGCCCTGCCCGTTGTTGGCGTCGGAACAGTCGGGGGCGTCGTTACATCAGCCGTGGCGGGGACGGAAAGTGTCCGGTCAATGCGCTCCTCCAACTGCCTGCCGATCTGGATAATACGATCCAGACTGTTCTCCACATCGGTACTGGGGAATGTCCCTCCTAGCGGATACGGCGTGTCCTGGGTGTAGGGAATAGAGACCGTGATGATCAATGTCTCACCAGTTGCCGGCGGTGTGATCATCGTCAACGTTCCACCAAGATCCGGGTCGGTAGGGTTGGGAGCTGTCAGGGTGTAATGGGTGTTGATGACCTGAACAGTTTCAGTGCCGTCGGACGCCCTAAGAACAGCTTCGATCTGATTGACATTCGTGTAAAAGATCGTGACCGGGAAGTTTGTGGTCGCGTCATCTCCATTATACACTCTGCGCAGGGTTTGGTTGTCGGTCGTCATGATCTTTCCTTAAAACAAGAGTTCCTGATCCTGTTCGCGTTTGAGGCGCTGCTCCATCCTCCGCTTGTGTCCTGGGTTCAGAGCTTCTTTCGCACGGTCCAGAATAAGATAATCTAAAGCTGCTCTGGTATAAAACAGATTTTGGAATGGCAAATGGTTGACTGCTGTGTTGAATGATTTGGCCGCAGCGTCATCACCCTCAATGATCCGGCCCATCAGATCAGCAACCTGATCGACAGATCCTGCTGTCGGGCCAAGCAGTGATGTCGAAGATGGATGCCTGGCTGGCTTGCAGCGATAACTGCAGCGCAGTGGTCGGCTCGTCCGTCACGACCACCTGGACGTTGACGCTGAGCGCATCGCCTGGATTGACGGAGACCGTACTTGCCCCCTCGGTGGTGACGACGTTGACGGTCACCGCGGCCGTCGCCGGCAGAGCCGCTGCAAAAAGTCCGGCGATGACGCCCGACGCCCACATTCGTCGCTGCATAACCCTCATCCTCCTGTTCGCGCTGAACCCCAACACGGCGGATCCCCGAGCAGGGGTCCGAAAAAAGGCTGACC
>JANQFF010000016.1 GCA_028277965.1 Pseudomonadales bacterium | reverse complement strand
GTGCCATCTCGAAGATTTCACCGAGTTCGAGCACACCGTAAGAATCGTAAGCGAGAACCCTCAATATGTTGGCGCGCAGGGGATCACCCGCGGCGCGTGCCACAGTTACGGTATCGACCTGGGGGTCAGGTGTAGCGGTGAGGGTCTGGGTCAATGGGTTATCGTGGGGGTTATCGTGGGGGTTATCGTGGCCGAAAGATGGGCTATTTTATGAATTTGGAACCAAATATCAAAATATTTTGATATAAATTTGGGCTGGCTTTTGCGAACATGCGCGCCCGTGATTTAAGAACGACACGCCTTTGAACTTACCTGTTGCCAGCAAGCTGCCTGATGTGGGGACCACAATCTTCACTGTGATGAGCGCTCTCGCAAATGAGCATGGCGCAATTAATCTCTCTCAGGGTTTTCCCGATTTTGACGGTCCGGCAGCGCTGCTCGACCGGGTCCAGCATTATCTGACGCACGGATTCAATCAGTACCCGCCTATGGCGGGTGTTGCGGCATTGCGCGAAGCGATCAGTGACAAAGTGAGCGATCTGTACGGATTAAATGCGGATCCGGAAATGGAGGTGACGGTCACCGCAGGGGCCACAGAGGCGCTTTTCTGCGCGATTGCTGCTGTTGTTTCCCCCGGAGATGAAGTGATCGTTTTTGACCCGGCCTACGACAGCTACGAGCCTGTTGTACGCCTGCAGGGTGGCAGGACCGTGCACGTACCGATGCGTGTGAGTCCTTCCCACGGATTTGTTGTCGACTGGCAACGTGTTACGGATGCCATCAACGACAGAACACGTCTGATTATCGTCAACACGCCCCACAACCCGACTGGCAGCGTCTGGCAGCCGGACGATGTCGCGACGCTTCGTGAGGTGATCGCTGACAGACCCATATTTATCGTGGCTGACGAGGTCTACGAACACATCGTGTTTGATGGCGTCGAACACCAGAGCATGTGCCGCTATCCCGACCTTTGGGAGCGGAGTTTTGTCATCTCATCGTTCGGCAAGACCTACCACGTTACAGGATGGAAAGTGGGGTATTGTGTGGCTCCGGCGGCTTTGACTGAAGAATTCCGGCGCATCCATCAGTTTGTGAATTTCACAGTCAACACCCCTGTTCAGCATGGTCTGTCAGATTTCCTGAGGGATCATCCGGAACACCACCTTGAGCTGCCTGGCTTCTATCAGGCCAAACGTGACACCTTCTGCGACCTCCTTGCAGACTCGAGGTTTTCCATCAGTCGGTCCGGTGGGACGTACTTCCAACTGCTGGATTACGGTGCGATCTCTCAGGAAGACGATGACGCGCTTGCCAGACGGTGGACGCGGGAGATTGGCATAGCGTCGATACCAATCTCGGTGTTCTACGCGGATCCCCGGGAGCTCACGTCGCCGGTATTACGTTTCTGTTTCGCCAAAGACGACGCCACCCTGGAAAGAGCTGCCGGGATCTTATGCAGCCTCTGACCCTGAGCCTCATCCAGGCAGAGACGTTCTGGCACGACGCCGCTGCCAACCGGGAAATGTTCACTGATCTCCTGGCAAAACTCCCGAGCGAAGCTGAGATTGCTGTCTTACCGGAGATGTTCACGACGGGATTCAGCATGGCAAGTTCCGAAATTGCCGAAACGATGGACGGGGAGACCGTGGGGTGGATGAAGGCACAAGCCGGGGATCACAACAGGGTTATATGCGGAAGCGTGGTGATTGAGGAAGGCGGAGACTACTTCAACCGCTTCCTGTGGGTAGAACCTGCCGGTCGGGTGATCCACTACGATAAGCGTCACTGTTTCAGAATGGCGGGTGAACACGAACACTATGCACCGGGAAGCGGCCAGGTTCTGATTGAATTCAAAGGCTGGCGAATCCGTCCCCTGGTTTGTTATGACCTCAGGTTTCCGGTCTGGCTACGCAACCGGAATGACTACGACCTGCTTCTGTGTGTCGCAAACTGGCCGTCAGCGCGGCAGCACGCGTGGAGGAGCCTTGCGATTGCACGGGCAATAGAGAATCTGGCATATGTTGCCGCGGTGAATATAACCGGAGTTGACGGCAACGACGTGGCGTACGCGGGGGGCACTGCAGTCTTTGATGCCGAAGGCCGGACAATGGCAGAAGCCGGAGATGAAACTGAAACCATAACCGTGAGTCTGACTCCTGAGGATCTTATGGGTTACCGGGAGCGGTTTCCCGCCTGGATGGATGCGGATGATTTTCAGTTGGATGTTGATGTTAAGGAGTAGAAGTTGAAGAAAGCCACAGCGGTTGTAAGCCTGTTGCTCATCATGAGTGGGTGCGGGGGATCCGGCTCGTCTGAAGGATCAGATGAACCCCTGTCACCCACGTTGTCGAAAGGGAAAGAGATCTATGACAACTTCTGTTTCTCGTGTCACGCGCCGGGGCTCAACGGGGCTCCGAAGCTCGGCGACGAGGAAGCCTGGGCACCACTCATTGCAAAGGGCCGCGACCTGATGCTGAAAACGACCATCGAAGGAATACCGCCGGGTATGCCGCCGCGCGGTGTTTGCCTGAACTGTACTGATGAAGAGCTGCTCGCTGCCATCGACTATATGATCGAAGAAAGTCAGTAGTCTGGTCAGATCCGCCACAAATTGGCACGTTTGAAAGAGCGTATGGGTCTAAAAATCCTTTTGATTCAATGAGTTACGTTGTGGCGCGATTTGTGCTTGTACAATGTATGGGGTTGGAGCGCCAAGGGTTTGGAGAGCTGAATGGCAGGTAGAGCAAAGCCGGGTGACATTGTCTCCCGCAGGAAAGGATTTGTGATGCACCGGGGCATTTCCCTCGGTGATGGGCGTGTGTTACACAACACGCCGTTCCGAGGTGAACACATCTGCACCGAAGAGGAGTTCCGGGCAGGCAGACGCATGTATGTGGCAAACCTTGAAGGTCACCATCGATCGCAAGCGCTCAGGAGGGTGAGTTATGATGCCGGATCCCGGCGTTACAACCTCTTCACGAACAACTGCGAGCATACGGTATCGCGCATGACCACAGGTCGTGCGCATAGTCCCCAGCTGCGCTCCTGGGCGGTTGGTGCAGGGTTCGCAGCTGTGACCTTTGCAGCGACTCGCCATCCCGCAGCTGCTGCTGCAGCGTACGCGGTTGGTCGGAAGCTGGCTGGTCGACTGAAAAGATAATACTGAAGAAATCGCGGCTAAAGCCGCTCCTACAGAGGTAGAGGGATCCAGCTAACTCTGTAGGAGCGGCTTTAGCCGCGATTAACCAGTCACGTTTTCTCGTGATGCGGCACGTCCGCGGGCAGATCCACCCAGGCCTGTTTGCTTATGGTCCAGTAGTGACCATCAGGTGAAAGATCCTCAGTATTGCCCAGCGTCCCTGCCTTGACGGACATCAGCGCACTCGTGCGGTTATAGATACGCACCCCACAATCTGGGCAGAACGCGCAGGTCTTCTTGCGGCCGCTGTCTGCGGTGACGACAAATGTCTTCAGCTCTCCCGCGTCTAACTGGAACGCCTCCGGATCTATCACAAGGCTCATCCCGAAGGCACTTCCGGACTGGCATTGGCAATCCCGGCAGTGACAGACATTCAGACGGTGAGGGGTGCCATGAACGGTGTATTGCACCGATCCGCACTGGCAGGAACCTGTTAACACTTCAGTCTGCATGTTTTTCTTCCATTCATGTAATAAACGCGGGTCTGTATCGTATAACCGTATGAACGAGCGGAAAACGTAAGTGGCAAGAAACGCAGCCTTCGAGGTTCTCTACAGGGAATACTACGCTCGGGTACATGGGCTGTGCCGTCGGTTGTTAGGGACCGGCGACCTTGCCGAGGACGCGGTCCAGGAAACCTTTATGCGCGCATATCGGAACTTTCGAAAATACGATCCCAGCTTGCCGTTCTGGCAATGGATCGCAGCGATTGCAAACAACTATTGCATCGATCTCCTGCGTAAAAAGACCAAAACCCAGGCGCTGTTTGGCGAAGAAAGTGTCGAGGCGGAGTCCATTGTGGACGCTGATGGCTCCCAGCCGGTAGCGGAAGTCATTGCGGCACAGGATGCCGACCGTCTTCAGGCTGCGGTGCTGGACTTACCCCCGAAGTACCGCGTGCCGGTTGTCCTCGCCTACTTCAGTCAGCTCAGTTACGACGAGATAGCGGAACAGCTGAATATAAGCAGGAACCATGTGGGTGTCCTCCTGCTGAGGGCAAAGCAGCAATTGCGTGGCGCGTTGAGCGATCCTGCAGGAGAGGAAAGCGGAGGGCAGGCATGAGCAAGCTCTCACCCCTGGAAGTTTCCATGCTGGCAGATAACGCCCTGTCAGACGAGGCACGCAAGATCGCCGAGGAGCAGCTCGAGGCCAGTGAGACTGACCGTGCCCGGCTGGATGCACTGCTTGTTGAGCGCGAAGCGATGATCGCAGCGTTAGCGGTTGAACCGCTGACCGAAGAAATTGACATACCTGCCCCCAGGTTTGCAAAGACGATGAGTCTGAGAGGCTTTGCGATGGCGAACGTCGTCACCGGTCTTGTGATCTGGGGGGCACAGTTTTTGTGGAAAACGTTGTTCGGCGAACTGGTGGTGAACGCGACCACCTGGTTTACATCTATCTATCTGCCGGATGTTTACGAGATGACCAGAACGACAACCCTGTTTTTGTTCGAAGAAGGAGCAACCATGATCGATGCTTACATGAGTTTCATAGTCGCCTGTGTGGTGACAGTAGCGATGTTGTGGATAGCGGTGGTTTATCGCCGTTCCCGTGTATCCATCAGTGTGTGTGTCCTGGTTGCGAGCCTTGGTATCACCCTGCAATCCGCACCGGTTCAGGCTCTGGACGTCAGAAACAGCGAAGGTGTATTGACTATCCCGGCTTCTGAAACAGTCGACGACACGCTGATCGTTGCCGGAGAACGGATTGTGATCGCCGGGACAATAACGGGTGATGTCATCGCCGCCGGTCGCAATATCGAGGTGTCGGGCACAGTTGGCGGTAATCTGCTGACCTTTGGTGAAATGGTTGAACTGAGTGGCAGCGTGGGTGGTTTTGCGCTTGGCGGGGTTTCGACGTACGAAATCGAAGGGGGCAGCGTCGCCGGTGACCTGTGGGTTGGTGCAGAAACAGTCAGCGTCGACAGCGATTCGACGGTCGGCCGCAATGTGACCACGGCTGTGCGTCTGTCGAGTGTTGATGGCTCTGTGGGGCGTGACTACTACGTGTTTGGTGAAACTGCAGAGCTGAACGGTCAGGTTCAGGGGAACGTCGAGTTTTTCGGCAACCGCGTGTACCTGTTGGATGAAGCCGTTGTCGGAAACTCAGTGCGCATCCGCAGCGGCAATCCCGACGCGCTCCACCAGGCCGACAGCGCTGAAGTTCAGGGTGAAGTTGAATTCCTCGATCTTCCCGAAGAGTTTGAACAGCGAAGTCCCTATGCAACCCTCGGGTTCTACCTCTGGCAACTCGGCTACCTGATCGGAGCGTTCCTGGTGGGCATAGGGCTGTTGTGGTTGGTACCGGGGCTGCGGGAGGTATCGCTCAACACCGGTTCCGAAGGATTGAAGACGGCTGGCATCGGTTTTCTCGCTTTTGTCAGCATCCCCGCGATGGCTGTTCTGGTCGCGATCACCGTCGTGGGCCTTCCCATAGCGTTCATCGGGATGGCTGCATGGTTGCTTGGTTGGTACCTCTCGAAGGTTGTTGTCGGGTACATGATCGGCCAGATGGTGATTGGGGATAAAGACAGCACGCCAATCAGCCTGCTGGTAGGGCTTGGCATTGTTGTGGTGGTGATAAACATACCCTTTATCGGCGGCATCCTGAGCTTCCTGCTTACCGTGATCGGCCTCGGCCTGATCGTGCAGTACCTGATGGGTGCTATCCCCGCCCGCGACTATGCAGAAGCCTAGTGTACTGTCACCCAGGTTCCACGAATCCGGGGTCAAACTCCCGGGGGAGCGGCGCGACAAACCGCTCTCCCAGGATAACCAGGCTCCGGCAGTGCAGCATGAGCCTCGGGGCAGCCTGAAGAGGGTCTGATTTCCGGCCGTAAAGGTGATCACCCACAATCGGGTACCCGGTCCAGCTGAGGTGAACCCGCAGTTGATGGGTTCTGCCATGTTGTGGACGGAGAGCCAGGAGAGTGTGTGTATCGGTGTAGCTGAGGGCACGGGCGCGAGTAACTGCAGCAACTCCCTTGCGGTCCTGAGGCACTGTGTAGCGGCGGTTCCGATGCTCGATGTTTCCCCTCTCACCAGCAACCCGGTAACGGCTCTTGCGCCCCCGGCACAAAGGCAGGTCGATCACCTGGGTGCCGGTGTCCGGAAATTGTCCCACCACCCAGGCAATGTAGCTCTTGCTGACCTCGTGTCGGGCAAACGCTTGAGTCAGGCGGGATTGCGACGCCTGGGTCGTGGCGACCAGTAGAACACCGCTTGTCCCTTTGTCCAGGCGATGAACCAGGTAGGGCTCAGCTATCTCTTCGGTGATCGCGTGCCGGAGGTCTGGTGCGCCTGACCGGTCACGCAGGAGGCTGACGTTAGCTGGCTTGTTGAAAACCCAGAGCGCGTCATCCCGGTGGAGCACATCAATCACCTGATGAGTTGTCCGGTTAGTGCCAGGAAAGCATCAGTAATCCTCACAGCAGCATCGAGATCGATGGTGTAGGGCCAGCGATCTGTCGGCTGGTGAAACCAGGGATTGGTTCCCAGAATTGAAACGTAGCGGCCACCGGCATCGTAAACGTTCCGGGCTTCGCCCAGAGGCCGGGTGCCGGTGGGGGTGTGATGGGAGACTTCGATATCCCTGCTCTCCAGTGCATATTGCAGAATGCCGAGGTCTGTTTCATCGCGGGCCTGAATTCGGATTTCAGATCCTCTGGCGATGAAATTGGCGCCAAGGTGTATCCATCCGGCCGTCTCTGCCAGTTCCGATTGGACCTCCAGGAAACGGTCCAGGCCGAGATGCGATAGTTCGTGCCCGGTATTGGCGGTGAAGATGAGAGTCGACTCGTGGGGTTGACCGGCAAAGTGGCGTAAGAGCGCGAACCAGACGACAATTCCCCCGGCGCGTTCGGCTGTCGATGTCCACCACGAACTCTTCGGTGTCATGATGACCCAGGTCGGAGCTTCAGGGTTTGTTCCTTCTACCCGGGTCTGGATGTTGGCTGCGGTCCCGGTAGCACGTTCAATGTCGATATGGAGCCTCACAGGCTGTCCCAGTGCGGTGTCGAGGAAGCTCGTGTGTTCGCTGGAGACCTGCAGCACAGGCGCGCCGATGGGGTTCCTGGTGTGTTCGGCGTTGATCAGGGCGAGCCCGGGCAGCACACCTTCTGCCGCGCTGACCGCAATCGCCGGAAGCGAACGCCGGGCCCGGAATTCATCAAACACCTGATTCAGCGGGTGCGCGTCATAGGGGGTCAGTGGGAATACCGGAATTTCCCTGCCGAGGACACCTTCGAATGTTTCACGACCACTGAAAGCCGAATCGAAACACGGGATACCTTCAATGGACGTTTGATCAACTGTCAGGTGACAACCGTTGTCGCGGGTGCGTTGGAATTCGAATTGCTCGATCTCCGGGACGAGACCAGCCGCCTCGATTTCATTGCAAAGCCAGTCATCTGTCGCCTGATCACCTTCCGTGCCAGTCCGGTGGTCCGCGATATCGTCCCAGGTGCGGATGTCCTCGGTGATCTGTTGACGCAATGCTTTCATGCTTCGAGGTAGGCTACTATCGGTGTCTGTCGAAAGCACCCTGTATCCGGTTGGAACGCCATGAATCTAAGAGACCTGCGGTATCTCGTTGCAGTTGCCGAGCACCGGCATTTTGGTCGCGCTGCTGAAGCCTGTTTTGTCAGCCAGCCCACGTTGTCCACGCAGCTCAAAAAGCTGGAAGAAACCCTGGGTGTCAAACTGATAGAGCGAACCAACCGCCAGGTTATGCTGTCCCCGGCCGGGGAAATGATTGTCGAGCAGGCGCAAAAAGTGCTGAGCGAGGTGGATTTACTCGTGTCGATGGCTGAGCAGCACAAGGACCCCCTGGGTGGAGACTTCAAACTGGGCGTTATCCCGACGGTTGCTCCCTACCTTCTCCCCAAGATCCTGAGGCCGATCCGCAAACAATTCCCCAACCTCAGATTGCAGTTGGTTGAGGCGCAGACAGCCCAGCTCACCCGGATGTTGAAACTCGGGGAACTCGATGCGCTGCTGTTGGCGCTCCCGTTGCAGGAAGAGAACATTCGCGAGTTGGCCATATACGAGGAACCGTTTTACTTCGCAGCGGCTAAATCACATCCCAAAGCGGGTTTGAAATCGATTGCGGCCGAGGACCTCGCAGAAGAAGAGGTCCTTCTGCTGGAAGATGGACATTGCCTGAGGGACCAGGCGCTCGAGGTCTGTAATCGTCACCATGCCGTAGAGAACGCAAATTTCCGGGCAACGAGCCTCGAGACCCTGCGACAGATGGTATCCGCCGAGGTGGGGATCACGCTGATGCCGAAGCTCGCGATTCAGGGCCGGCCCGGCCCCGTGAAATACATACCTTTCAGAGGCGACCCGCCACATCGTGTCATTGGTCTGTGCTGGCGCAATACTTCAACGCGCCTGTCGCTGCTGACAGGCCTCGGCGAAATGCTGGAGCGGGTTGCCAAAGAGGAGCTGGCTACATGAACAGGTGTGATATCAATCATTTCGATATCAGAGATAAAAAGAAATCAATTGTATAGAATTCACTGACTGGTAGGTTTGACCCATGGATCTGTGGAGGCAATCCGTGGTGTTGGAACCTGAATTGGTGGATGAAACTGTTGGCTGGACGCTGTGGCCTCGAAATCTTCTCTGTTTTGCACGGCACCTGATTGTTGCCGTCGCGATTGTTCTCGGTGTGCTGCACGCAAACGATGTGATGTCGGATTCAGCTCAAGGTGCAGTCGAGGATACGTGGTGCGCAATTGACGTCTGAGACGGGGCTGTCGCGAATGAGAAAGGTCGACACAGCGCTGTTGCTGGTGCTGAAAGACCTCCTCGAGCATGGGAGTGTCACGAGAGCAGCTGAGCACCTGAATCTGAGTCAGTCCGCTGTCAGTCATTCTCTTGGGCGTCTCAGGGCGCTATTTGGGGATCCGCTGTTTGTCCGGCGCCCACACGGGCTCGAACCAACGCAGAAAGCTCTCGAGCTCCAGCCCCAGATAGAAACCCTGCTTGACCTGACAGCGCGGTGCCTGGGGATCGGCGAGAGTTTTGTACCGGCGGATTCTCACCAGCACTTTTCGATATCCGCTCCTGAGTTTGTCACTTCCATCGCAGCACCCCGTTTACTTTCCCGTATTTCTGAAACGGCACCGGGCGTGAGCCTGAGCTTTGTGCATCTCCCGCTGCCAGCAACTTATGAAGCCTTGCGTCGGGGTGCGATCAATGTGGCCATTGGGCGGTTTGAGGATGCCCCCTCCGACGTGTCGGTAGCCAGACTCTTTGAAGATCGATTCTGTGTTGCGTGCAGGAAAGGGCACCCATTTCTGCAAGCTGAGTTTTCGGAAGCGGCGTACCGGGCGCAGACACATATCTGGGCGAATTCTCCCAGCGAGACAATTCCGCGGGATGCCGAGTTCGATTATTCCGAGTACAGGGGTAACGTCGTTCCCACCTGGCAGGCAGCCCTGGTGGTGGCGGCCCAGACGGATGCCATAGCGACCTGTCCCAGAGGGCTGGCGGAAAGTCAGGCAACGCTCCTTAGCCTCGATATTGTTGACCTGCCTTATCCGGATCCGGTCTCGGTGTCACTGGCGTTCCGGTCGCAGGTGCAGGACCGCGGGACGTTGTGGTTGATCGACGAGATCCTGGAAGTACTGGGACAGGCGGTCAGCTGATGACGCTATCGACGAAGTTTTCCATCAGGGCTGCGAGGATCCAGGTCAGCGGGGGGATCGTGAGATACAGTCCCCAGCGACCCACAGTCGAGAGATTGAAAGGCCACTCGGATACACCCTGCAGATAGGTGCGGTGCGCCAGCAGTGTCTGGAGGTCTGCCATGGATTTCTGTTCAGCCTGCTGCCAGCCCTCGATGTGGTGGTTGATGTCCTGCAGGGCTTGTGTTTTGGCTGTTGAGAGGCGCCGGTGCAGAGGCCAGGTCGGGTGGATAAACAGGTAGAACAGTGAGAACAGGGTCGCCAGGAAACCGGGGAGCACAACCGGGGCGTTGAATCCGCCACCCAGACTCAGGAGCGGATAGAACATCTGTGTGCCAATAAGTCCCAGCGCCGGGATCAGGGCGATTGTCCCGAACGGATGGAGGCGATGCGGATGGAGCAGGTCAATCTCGGCGTGGTCGCGCCCGAGAGCAGCAAATGTCTGGCTGTTGATCACAAACGCGGAAATCACATGGATAATGACGAACCACGTGAGCATGGTCCCGGCGATGCTGCCGACAAACCGACGTTCCGAGAGATTCTCTATGAAATCGACCGGACCGCCGGATATGAATATCCCGTGACCGAGCCCTAAGCCCAGACCTACCACGGCGAGGATCATGAGCAGACGTGGCGAGCCGCCCAGGAGGCGGGAGCGGGTCCGATCCAGGATTGACGATTCCATGGTCAGGGCTTCACGCAGGTCGTCCAGCGTTCGCTGCTGACGCTCCACCACGTAGCAACCTGCCGTTATCGCATAGGAATTCATCAGAGCAAAAAAGAGGATGGTGCCGACGTCGGTCAGACCGTCGAGGCGTTCATCCTGGGGCGCGTCGAAACCGCCATACGTCAGATAAAAAAGGGTCCAGATCAGCAGGAACAGCCCGACACCCGTTAACCACCGGGGGAGGGGGACCGTCTGAACCAGATAGACGAACCAGTAGCGATACACTCAGACCAGATCTCCCTGCAGGCTGGCGAGGACATTTAACGGTACTTCAACTTCGTATGGCAACACGTCGTGTTCGATCCCCACGTATACCTGAGCTCCTTCTTTGAGAGCGAGCCGGTGTGGCGGCTCAAGCTCAAACCGCAGAAAGTGAACCGCAGAGGCTTTGTCATCAGTCGACCGGTCGAGGTCCTCGTTGGCGACTGCGTAGACACGTTCTGCATCACCCACTTTGACCCAGACCTTGTGTTCGATACCGGGCATTCGGGCCAGTGCCTCCCTGCGTTCGTCCACGTCGGAGTACTCGATCATGAATGTTGCTTTCCAGTTACTGCCATCAGGAATCAGAGGGTTGTATGCCTCAAGTTCCTCTTCAATCTCGGCTCGCGTGAAGATTTTCTCGACGCGTAACATCTCCTGGATCTGATATTTCATCGTCATCGCGTCTTCAAAATAGAGTGTTGCGTGGGGTCCGAGGAAAACCTGTCGGTTTTTCTTGTGGGCAATCACGGCTGAACGGAAGGATTCACGTTCTTCAGCGTATTCCTCCAGGGACCACAGATCTGAACGTTCCAGTTTCATATGCCGTATGCCTGTCTGACCATGGAGATGGGGTGTTGTGCGGCATCCGGATCGTCGGGATCCACACCATGAGCGATCAGGCGTCCTGCCATTGGGCAGTCTGAACCAAATGTATCGGCTTCAGCTTCGTTCACCCGTCGGACAACGGGTCGTGCGATTTTCATCGCTTTTTCGTACGTTTCTGCCTTGACGGCGTAGGTCCCGTCGTGCCCGGAACAGCGTTCGATGGCCGTCACTTCCGTCTCGGGTATCAGGTTAAGAAAGTCCCTGGTTTTCATCCCAAAATTCTGCACGCGCTGGTGGCACGCAACGTGGTAGGCCACTTTACCCAGCGGCTGACTGAACGAGGTGTTTATAAGGTTGGCTTTGTGCCGGACCATGAGGTATTCGAACGGATCGAAAAAGTGTGCCTGGACGGTCGCAACGGCTTCATCTTCCGGGAACATCAAAGGCAATTCCTGTTTGTACATGAGCACACATGAGGGAATGGGCGCGATGATGTCATAACCGTCGCGTATCGCATCGGCAAACATCGGGAGATTCGCATCTTTGAGACGTGCCACCTTTTCCAGGTCTCCGAGTTCGAGCTTTGGCATGCCGCAGCACCTGGCATCCTGCAGGACCTTAACTTCGATTCCGTTGTGACTCAGCACGGCAATCAGATCCTCGACGACCTGTGGTTCGTTGTGGTCGCCATAACACGTGACATAGATGGCCACTTTCCCGGTTGTGGTTTCGGTTGGCTGAGGAGTTCCGGCGGGCTGCGGTGGTGTCAGCCGACTGGAGGTGGCTTTCGATTCGAAGTGCGGCAACGGGGCTTCAGCGTGCAACCCCACCAGCTTCTCACCGACTTTGCGGAGCGTGCTGTTACCGGCTGCGGCGTTCGCAAGGCCCGCTATACCTGGTGTCGATATGGTGTCGAACACGGGATCGGTCGAGGTGATCAGTCGGTCTCGCCAGCGTGTGTCACCCTGTTTGAATTTATACGCCTTGGCCCTGAGCATGAGGTGAGGGAAATCGACACCCCATTCATGCGGGGGCAGGTATGGGCATTTCGTTTCCGCACAGAGATCGCAGAGAAAACACTGGTCGACGACATTCATATAGTCGGCCTTGTCGACGCCGTCCACTTCGAAGGTGTCGGACTCATCGACAAGATCAAACAGTGTCGGGAACGCATCGCACAGGCTGACGCAGCGACGACAGCCGTGACAGATGTCATAGACCCTTTCGAGTTCATCGTACAGATCGTTCTGGTCGTAAAACGAGTCACTGCGCCAGTCGATTGGCTGGCGTTCGGGTGCTTCGAGACTGCCTTCGCGTACGGTCATTTGTATTTCCGTGAAATGGGTCGGTGGGATGGAAGAAAAAGGGGGCTTGCGCCCCCTGTTATCTAGCGGGCTGGAATCAGAGCTATTCCATACCGTCCAGCGCTTTCTGGAACCGGTTCGCGTGTGAACGCTCAGCCTTCGCCAGCGTTTCGAACCAGTCGGCGATCTCGTCAAAACCCTCATCGCGTGCCGTGCTCGCCATACCCGGGTACATGTCTGTGTACTCGTGGGTTTCGCCGGCAATGGCGGCTTTCAGGTTGTCGGACGTGTTTCCGATCGGCAGACCCGTCGCCGGGTCCCCGACACTCTCCATGTATTCGAGATGACCGTGAGCATGGCCGGTTTCACCCTCAGCGGTTGAACGGAAAACTGCGGCAACGTCGTTTTCACCCTCGACGTCCGCTTTTGCGGCGAAATAGAGGTAGCGACGATTCGCCTGGGATTCCCCGGCAAATGCGTCTTTCAGATTCTGTAGTGTATTGCTGTCCTTCAAATCCATGTTTGCATGAACTCCTCGTAATTATTGGGTTTCTCGCGAGTCACCCCTTAGTGACTGAGTGCAGTATATCGATGGAGGAACGCGTGGCCATTTGAATCGGTAAATGATGACGATAGTCCATACCTATTAATTGAGAAAATATCTGCGATTTCTTCAATGATAATGATTCCCATTTCGATCATTACAATGCGACTCGGATGGGGAGTTACTGATTGGAGTTGTATTGGAACTTTGGCTGGCGCTGACGCTGGGCGCGGCGTTTCTGCAGAACGCCCGTTCGATGTTGCAGAAACGTCTCACGGGCGAGCTCAGCGTGAATGGAGCGGCGTATGTGCGGTTCATGTACGCACTGCCGTTTGCCTGGGTGTATGCGCACTGGATTGGTGACTTACCCTCTTTCAACTGGGGGTTTGCAGCGTATGTGAGTGTCGGTGCGGTCGCGCAGATTATCGCGACGGCTACTTTGCTCGGTTCGTTTCAATCCGGGAATTTTGCCGTTGGTACCGCGTTTTCCAAAACCGAAGCAGCTCAGGCGGCCATATTTGGCCTCGTGATTCTCGGTGATGCGGTGACTTTGAGCATCGCGCTTGGCATTGGCGTCAGCCTGGTGGGTGTCATGTTGCTTTCCGGCGGGGTGCGGTTGAGAGATCTGCGGTTTACCAATCGGTCCCTGTGGCTGGGTCTCCTCTCCGCGACAGCTTTTGCCATATCCGTGATTGGCTTTCGTGGTGCGAGTCTTTCGTTGCCGGAGGGGACGTACCTGGAGCGGGCGGCCATTACGGTTGCGATTGCGGTGTCGATCCAGACCGTTGTCATGGGGCTCTATTTACGACTCCGGGAGCCCGGGCAACTCACGCAGACCGTGCGCGCCTGGCCGGTTGCAGTCTGGGTCGGATTAATCGGGATGCTGGCATCCGCCGGTTGGTTTACGGCAATGACACTGGAAAGTGCTGCCGTGGTACGTGCAGTGGGTCAGGTCGAATTGATCTTCACTGTTGCGGCGTCGGTGTGGTTTTTTGGGGAACGTTTGCGTGGCCGGGAAATCGCAGGCATGGTGCTTGTCGTTATGGGTATCTGGCTCCTGATATGACGACTGATCTGACAGCTGGGGAAACCGTGGATGCGCCGGTATTCACTATCAAACACGATGGCTGGGCGGAACTGGTCCTGAATCGACCGGAACGCAAAAACGCGATAACAGGGCCTTTTGGGGAAGCGCTTTCAGCCTGTGCAAACGAGCTCAACGGAGATG
Source organism: Pseudomonadales bacterium (assembly GCA_028277965.1). GTDB lineage: Bacteria > Pseudomonadota > Gammaproteobacteria > Pseudomonadales > Azotimanducaceae > UBA4421. The sequence goes on along the minus strand of JANQFF010000016.1, from coordinate 10,346 downwards.
ATGATGTCAGGGTCGTTGTACTCCGGGGGGCGGGTGGCGCTTTCTGCTCGGGTCTCGACCTGAAAGCCTTCAACAGCGACCCCGCTCCTGATTGGCTCGCCGACTTTCAGCACATCTGGCGAGGAGCACATCGCGCCCTCTTCGAATTGAGAAAACCCCTGGTAGGGGCGTTGGAAAGATACGCGATCAACGGAGGGGCGGCTCTGGCCCTCGCCTGCGATCTGCTGATAACCGGCAAAGAAGCGTTTCTGCAGGTTGGGGAGGTACAGATCGGAATGGCGGCGCCGTACAACCTTGCATGGCTCACGCTACGGCACAGCGAGGCTGTCACCGCAAAGATTGCGCTTAAAGGCGAGCGTCTGCATGGACCGCAGCTGATGGAACTGGGGATTGCCGCTGAGTGTGTGGATGATGACGATGTGCTCACGCGAAGTCATGAACTCGCCACGCAACTTGCCGGATACGAGGGTGAGGGACTGATTCGTATCAAGTCAGGTCTGCGGGCCGCAACCCCGGAAACCGCGGACGAATGGTTCGATCGCTTTACAGAGATTGATCCCGTTGGAAATCGTCCGAAACCGAAAGCAGTTCGTTAAGAATTGCTACAGGACGTTTCAGCTAACTCTGTAGGAGCGGCTTCAGCCGCGATTCTGCCTGGTTGAAGCGTGATCAGCTGATATAGGTGTAGTACTCGATCCCGCGGTCGTCGAAGTTAACCGACCCGTCACCAACACGATCGATCACGAACACACCCTGTCGTCCAGCAAGCGGCGCGCCCCCTTCGCACTCATGCAAGGCAACGTAATCCTGCTCTGTTATATCGTGAGCACCGTCGAGCTGACGGGCAAAGTCGATTTTATCTGCGGCGTTCTGCCATCCGGAAACGAATTCCATCGGGATGATTTCTGCAGCGTCACCGCTTCCGTACCCGATTGTCAGGATCTGATGACCGGCCAGGTCATGACCTTCTTCCAGTGCACTCTCGATCCCTGCTGCCATCCACGCGGGCAATGAAGCGGTATATAGATTTCCGACTTCCTTCATTTCACTGTTGCCGAAGTTAGTCATGAGTTCGGAAAACCGTGCTGTCGTGCGGAAGTGTTTAGCGACACGACTGCTCAACGGGTAGATCTCTTCGGCGATGTTGCCGTCTTCAACAAGCTGATAGACGTTCGGTTCGCTGACGAGTTCCGTCATCAACCTGTCCATGTCGACATCGGCTCCCTGTGCGTACATCAGGAGTTCCTGGTGGTCCTCCGCGTCGCCCAGCGCAAGAGCGAGCAGAAACGTAAATGCGAGACCGGTTTCGGCCATGCGCTGGTAGGGTCGATGGAGAAAGCTCGCGACCATTGAACGCATGAAACGGCTTGGCTTGGTTGCGATCCTGGAGAACAGATCGCGGGCAGCAGCCAGCACTTCATCCACATAGCAGGTGGTTGAGTATTTGCCGTTGAAGATCGGAAAGTCCCGGGGCTGCATGAACTTACCCTGGGTCTGCCCCATGAACCGTACAAACGGTTTGCGGAAGTCGGGACCGCGATAGGCGGAAGAGCTGCCTGAAGTCTGGAGGTTGACGGTCAGTAGCTTGGCGTCGTTTTCAACGAGCATGGCCACGGCGCCCGCGCCCTGGGTCGGCTCCCCGGAAGAAGCTCTTTCATACTCGGCGATGTCTGAGCAGACCACAATGGCGAGTTGTCCAACGCCATCGGTTGCAAGGTAGCGGGTCGCGGCCTTGAGGGCATACACCCCTCCGAGGCAGGCATGTTTGAATTCAGGCACCTCGCAGGATCGTCTGATGGGCGTTTGTCCCATATTCTGCAAGGCATCGTTGACCATGCCCTTCACGATGACAGCACCTGCGGAATTGTCCGTGCTCGATTCTGTTCCAAGGGCGAGGAAGCCGATGCGTGAAGGATCGACGTCATACTGTTGTATCAGGCGCAGCACCGCTGTGGCCGCCATTGTGTAGGCGTTTTCATTGGCCGCGCGCATGCGGAAGCTGTTTCCTACGACAGAGCGGATCTTGTCGAACTGGTTCCCTGTCCACTGGCACCAATCCGACAACTGCACTCGGTGTTGAGGCAGGTAACTCGCAAATCCGCTTATGCCAACTTGATTCTGCACTATCAGAACTCCGCTAAACCGTGCGTGTCAGACAATTAAACGCAGGCATTCTAGCTATCTGTCTGACTGAGTACGAGAGGGAAATTCACAGACTGGATGCCCCGGCACCCAGCGATGTGACTGTGTTTTCGAATTCGGTCCTGAGTTTCGTCCATTCCATCTGAAACCAGGGTGTAAACAATTCGGGTTGGACGTCCATGAGTCGATCGAGCTCATCAGCCGGGCACCAGCGCCAGGCCTTGATTTCGCTCTGATTGATCACCGGGTCACCGTTGAACCGCGCGATGTAAACAGAACAGAGTTCATGTTCCGTTCCGAGGTTCTCGAATTCGGCCAGGTATTCGAATTTGTAGACGAACTGAACTTTTACAGCGATGCCGAGTTCCTCGTGGCTGCGTCTTCGCACAGCGCTTCCAAGATCTTCGCCTGCCCGTGGATGTGAGCAGCAGGAATTCGACCAGTAGCCGGGCCACAGTCTCTTGTTATCCGCCCTCTGCTGAACCAGCAGGTCGCCTTCGTTATTGAAGACGAATAGCGAAAATGCCCGGTGAAGGACACCTGTTGCATCATGACAGGATTGTTTGTCGAGAATGCCCGTTTCTCGGTCGGTCGAGTCGACCAGTATCAGCATCTCTGACTCATCTGACACGATCTCAGAGCGATACTGCTGCAGAAGAGTCTCCGGAATCGATTTGAAGGCAAAGTGTACCCGAAAACCCGGCAAGAGGCTTGCGAACCTTCGCGAGAAGATTGTAGCGCTTTGTTAACAAGGCTAAGGTTTGGCGGATCATTTTAGGAAGAAAAAGATGAAAATCAGCCTTGCTATGGCGTTCAGTCAACACACGCCACCGGAGTTTATCCGCGACAGCGTACAGCTTGTGGAATCGAAGGCGATCAATGGCATCTGGGTCCCGGAACATGTGCTGTTCTTTCCGGACTACGCGTCGACGTATCCATATAGCGATAACGGGCGCATACCCGGAGACCCCGAAGGGCTTCTCGATCCGTTTACGGCTCTCACCTATATCGCCAGCGTCACCTCGAGAGTGCGATTGGGAACCGGAATTTGCCTTGTTCCGCAAAGGAATCCCGTATACACAGCCAAAATGGTTGCAGATGTCGACTTCCTGTCAGGCGGTCGTGTCGATTTTGGGGTTGGCATCGGCTGGCTGAAAGAAGAATTCGACAATCTGGGTATGGAGTTTTTGCGTCGGGCTGCGTTGTGTAACGAGTATGTCGACGCGATGATGGCTCTCTGGTCGGAAGGCGTGACAACGTTTGAGGGTCCGACGGTGACGCTGACCGCCTGCCACTTCAACCCAAAGCCGATCCAGTCACCCCATCCTCCAATCTACTTTGGCGGCGAAAGCGACGGCGCGCTCAGACGGGTCGCAGAGCGTGGGCAGGGTTGGTATGGCTATGACATGAATCCGGAACAACTGGCTGAACGGCTGCCAGCGCTCGACAGCGCCCTTGCGGCTGCGGAACGCACGCGGGCTGACATGCGTCTGATTGTCGGTCCGAACCGGCACCCGGTGAATGCTGAAACTGTTGCCGCCTACGCTGACCTCGGTGTGGAGGAACTGGTTGTGCCGCTGGGTGCATCGAGCCTCGAGAAGCTCGAGGCCAGGATTGACGGTCTACTGGGCTCTGTAGGGTAACGACCTGTAGCGCGTCGCGGAAAGGCCCCTCGAACGCTTAAAGCCCGGTAGGGCGATGTCTGGGGGGCTTACAGGGCGGTTACAAACTCCGAACTGACCCCTCACAGACACCGCGTGTATGTGGCACGACAATGGCCGGGTTGTGGTTGTTGGACCTCGGACCCCGCATGAAGTATCCGCAAAAAAAGTACCCACAAGAGAAGTACCCACAAGAGAAGTACCCACAAGAGAAGTACCCACAAGGACAATTGCGTCGCTGGAACGATGTTCTGCATACCGTCCCCCAGTCCGAACAGGACGACTGGGAGCGCGGGGACCGGGTGTTTTACAAAGACGGCGAATGGTTTTTCCAGACCCGGGAACGAATTGACGTTGGCCCCTACAAGTCTCAGTTCGAGGCTGAAGTCGAAGCGGGGCTGCTGAAGGAATTACTTGCTGGCGTCACAGACGCCAACCGATTGGAAGCAATCGTGCGTGGCTTTGTGATTGATTCGCAGCCTGTCGGCGGGCCACGCCTCTGCGCTTACAGCAACAGCAGACTTGTAGGGTCAGCATAAGAATCGCGGCTAAAGCCGCTCCTACAGATACGCGCTGAGTGCGCGATAGGTTTATCGAGGTGCCTTCAGCCGCGATTTCTTCTCACGATTCGACAACGTCGCGATATGTGCCCACTGCTTTCAGATGCTCATCAACGCTTGTGAAACCCGCGCTGTCCGTCCGGATGGCAAGATGCGTCGCGCCCAGGTCGCGCCATCTGTCCGCATGCGTTTTCCACCGGTCCGGGTTCCCCCCGGCAAACATCGCCTGGGCCTGTATGCCAAATGTGCTCCAGTCCCTGCCTGCAGCCTCGCGATGTCCGCGTAACGTGTCGATCGCTTCCCTGGAGGCGTCATTGGGGCTGCCGAGAGGCATCCATCCGTCCCCGATCGTCGCTGCCCGTTTCAGGAGAGCTGGCGCGCCACCTCCGAACCAGATTGGGATCAACTCGGTAGGGCGTGGATTGATGCTTGCCCTGTCGATGCGATGGAACTCTCCCGCATAGTCGAGGCTGTCCTCGGTCCAGAGTTTTCGCAGAAGCTCTACCTGCTCGGCTTGTCGTGCGCCTTTTCTGCTGAAAGGCACATCGAGGCCAACGTACTCCACCTCATTCCAGCCGGTACCGACACCCAGGCGCAACCGGTTGTTCGAAAGGAGCGCCACTTCTGCAGCCTGTTTGGCGACCAGAACGGTCTGGCGCTGGGGCAGGATGAGTATGTTCGTCACCATCTCCACGGCGCTTGTGACAGCAGCGATGAACGCGAAAGTTGTCAGGGGTTCATGAAACTGCGTGTCTTTGTCGTAGGGTCCGCTGAAACCACCGGGGCGGTCCGGGTCGGCACCGAGCACATGGTCGTAGAGGAGCATGTGGGACATGCCCAGATCCTCGACTCCCTGGGCGTAGGCTTTTATGGCACCCGGATCGATACCAATTTCGTTGTGTGGCAGAACAGCGCCTAGTTTCATCGTGAACCCCGAAAAAGAACAGAAGGCAGTTTTAGCGAAACGGTGCGAATGATGCAAAACCGGTGACAGGCGTGTTCGCCATGGCAATGGCGATACGCCATGGGTAGTATACGCACCCTCAAAATTTCGCGTCCCGCCCGTTATGTCAGAATCTGCAGAAAACGATCAGCCGAGCGCCCCGTTTTCATTTGTCGATATGGAACACGACATCCTGCGTTTCTGGGAAGAAACCGGCGCGTTCCAGAAAACCCTCGACAACACGAAGGACAAAAAACCGTACATATTCTATGACGGTCCGCCGTTCGCGACTGGACTCCCCCATCATGGGCACCTTGTTGCGAGCACCATCAAGGACATTGTGCCGCGCTATTGGACCATGAAGGGCCGCTACGTCCTTCGCCGTTTTGGATGGGACTGTCATGGTCTGCCTATCGAGCATGAGATCGACAAGCAACTCAATATGTCGGCACACGAAGCCGTCGAGAAGCTGGGTGTCGCAGGGTACAACAATGAATGCCGGGCAATCGTACAGCGCTATGTCAAAGAATGGCGGCACACGATCACCCGGCTCGGTCGCTGGATCGATTTCGACAATGACTACAAAACGATGGACACCTGGTACATGGAATCGCTGTGGTGGGTGTTCAAACAGTTGTGGGACAGGGAGCTGATTTACCAGGGTGTGAAAGTCATGCCTGTGTCCACGGCACTCGGGACACCTCTGTCAAACTTCGAGGCGACGTCCAACTACATGGACGTGCAGGACCCGGCGATCACCGTTCTATTCAAGCTGACCGACGAAGATGCCTACCTGGGAGCGTGGACGACAACTCCGTGGACCTTACCCTCGAATCTCGCCATTTGTGTGGGTGACGACATTGAATATGCACGTGTTCGTGATCCGGAGACAGGAGATGAGATTTACATAGCGGCTGAACGGCTGGACGTCTATGGCAACTACGAAGTTCTCGATCGTTGTATGGGCAAAGATCTGGTTGGGAGAAGTTATGAGCCGTTGTTTCCGTATTTCGCGGACCAGGTCGAGGAAGGTGCTTTTGTTGTTGTCAGCGATGGGTACGTCACAACCGAGAGTGGTACAGGTCTGGTCCACCAGGCTCCCGCGTTTGGTGAGGACGATTACCGGATCCTCAGAGAAGCCGGGATTGATGCTTTCGTCTGTCCGGTAACGCTTGATGGTGAGTTTACGGACGAAGTGCCCGACTTCGCGGGGATGCATGTCAAAGATGCCGACAAAGACATCATTCGATATCTCAAAGACCAGGGATCCCTGTATCGTCAGGAGGTGATCCAGCACAGTTATCCCTTCTGCTACCGGTCGGATACACCGCTTATCTATCGCGCGATCCCATCATGGTACGTGCGTGTTACGGAGTTTCGCGACAAGTTGATCAACGCTAACGAGCAGATTCACTGGGTTCCGGAACACATCAAAGAGGGCCGGTTCGGCAACTGGCTGGAAGGCGCCGTCGATTGGGCGATTTCCCGTAACCGCGTCTGGGGAACGCCGCTGCCTGTCTGGATCAACGACGTTACGGGAAATGCGGAATGCATTGGATCGATCGACGAGCTCGAGGCGCTGACAGGCGTGCGGGTTGACGACCTCCACCGTGAATTTGTCGACCCCCTGACGTTTACAAAAGAAGGTGAAGAGGGTACGTACCGAAGAATCGAGGAAGTCCTGGATTGCTGGTTCGAATCCGGATCGATGCCATACGCGCAGCTGCACTATCCGTTTGAAAATACCAACGTTTTCACAGCGGGGTTTCCGGCGGAGTTCATTGCTGAAGGTCTCGATCAGACCCGCGGCTGGTTCTACACCCTGACAGTGCTGGCGGCCGCGATCTTCGATAAACCTGCCTTCCGCAATGTGATCGTGAACGGCATGGTCATGGCAGAAGACGGCAAGAAGATGTCCAAGCGTCTGCGCAACTACACACCGCCCGATGAACTCATGGAAGCATATGGCGCGGATGCGCTCAGGCTCTATCTCATCAACTCGGGCCTGGTGCGTGGCGAAGAACAGCGTTTTGCAGACAGCGGTGTGAGGGATATGACCCGACGAGCGTTATTGCCCTGGTATAACGCGTTTACGTTCTTGAGGACTTATGCCGAAATTGACGGCTGGTCTCCCGAGAAAGGGCTCCACTTCGGGGAGAACATCCTTGACCAGTGGGTGTTGTCGAGGCTGCAGACACTCAAGGCTGACATCAGCACCGAAATGGAAGGCTATCGCCTTTACAACGTCGTGCCGCAGTTGTTCCGGTTTATTGAGGATCTGACAAACTGGTACATACGCCTCAACCGATCACGTTTCTGGGGCCCGGACATCACGGGCGACAAGATTGCTGCGTACAGCACACTCTACACAGCGCTCCTCGAACTCAGTCAGGTGATGGCTCCGTTTGCGCCATTCCTGTCCGAGTATCTTTACCGGGAGCTGGCAGCCCTGTCGGGTGTCGAGCCTCGCCCCGAAAGCGTCCACGTTTGTGACTATCCCGAAGCCGACGCAACGTTGATCAAGCCGGAGCTGGAAAAGGCGGTCGACAGGATGCAGCAGGTCATCCTGCTTGGACGGCAGAAGCGCGAGGACGTCAAAATCGGGAGGAGGACACCGCTCGCCAGACTTACGGTGATTCACCGCGACGAAAGTCTGCTTGAAGAGATGCGCGCGCTCGACAGTTACATCGCTGATGAGCTGAACGTTCGTGCCGTAGAGTACTCCGCGGACGAAAACGCGTACATCGAACTTGTCGCAAAGCCGAATTTCCCGGTGCTTGGTAAACGGCTCGGAAAGAGGATGAAGGAATTCCAGAAAGCCATCGCGACCATGTCGGCAGATCAGATTGGAGAGCTGCAGGCCAGCGGATCCTTCGAGCTGGACGGGGAGACGTTTGGTCCTGACGAAATTGAAGTGCTCCAGGTCGCCCGGGACGGGACAAATACCGTATCCAACAGTCTGATTGCCGTCGATCTCGATTGTGATGTGACACCTGAGCTGAAGCGTGGCGGTTATGCTCGCGAGATGGTCAACCGTATCCAGCGCGCGAGAAAGGACCTGGGATTTGAAGTGAGTGACCGTATCGATGTGGTCTATGCGGCGGATGGTGAGCTGGCCCTGGCGGCAACCGAGCACGAGGACTACATCAAAGGCGAAGTGCTGGCCGTCTCGTTTGTTCAGGGCAGCCCTGAAGAATCTGTGGCAGCAACGGTAGACGATCAGCCGTTTGCCTTTTCGCTGGTGAGGCGCAAAGTCTCGTGACTGAATTGCGGTACGAGTATGTTCCGCCGAGTTCGACAACCCGTCTGGATCATGTAGGTACATACAAACGCAATGTCCCGGTCAGCCTCGAACGCATGTACGAAAACGCACTCGACTGGGAACATCTCCCGCACCTTCACGCATCGAGTTTCGGCTCGCTGACCTGGGTCGATTCGGGAGCCTGGGGGTGGCGGGCATACGCCACTAATGCGAAAGGTCAGGAAAGCCTGCTCGAGCTAAGGCTCGATGAGTCGGCAAGACGCTGGATCACGACGAATCTCGAAGGTCCGAGCGCGGGCGCGGAGATCTGGACGCACGTGTTTGAGGTGGCGCCGCGCAGCCTGGATCTCGTCATCGACTTCTTCGTTCCAGGTGTCCCACTCGAGGCCCGGGAAAAGGTAGGCATGGCTTACGCCAGGGCATATGAAGTGCTCTATGACGAAGACGTCTGGATGATGTCGGAGCGCCAGAAAGGTCTCGACCAGCGCCTCGATGCAGTAGAAATTGGTTCCGACTGTCGCATCGCAACACCCGCTCCTGAAGACCTGCCGATGAAAGTGGAAGTGGCCAACCGCACTTACCACCTGAACCGGTACAGGGAAAAATGGGTGGTGCATCCCGCACTCTGTCCGCACCAGCTGGGGCCGCTCTCCGCGCAGATCGATGGGGAAGGGCGAGTGTCATGTCCCTGGCATGGCTATCAGTTTGATGTCGAGTCCGGCGAGTGTGTTGAGGGAAGTCGATGTCAGTTCGGCAGGCGACCGGCAGTTGCAGAGGTCGGTGACGCGCTGGTGATTTCGTTTCGCGAGTGACCACCGTCTGCGCGAGGGGCTTATCTGGGATTGCCTGAAATTCAGGAGTAACCTGTCCGCACACCATGGAGACTCAAAGATGAAACTGATTTCAGCCATCGCTGCCGTTCTCGCCGTTCTGCTTCTTACCGGTGCTGCGACCTCCGAACGCCCGTCGATCAAAGACTGTGGATCGGCATTGCCCCCAAACACGCAGTATTCCATCAACATCGATGCCTACTGGGATACATCAACGCAGCCACCTGAGGGTCAGATTTCGATAACGCTGCGGGATGAGGCCAAAGGTGTGACGCCATTCGATATACCTGCGGAGGCTGAAGCGTTCGTAAGCTGCCTTCAGTCAGCGCTGGGCGTTGGTTAGGTGGTTATCGGTATAGCACCGATGATCATTGTCGCTGGCAGGATCTATGTCAGGTCTGGCGGTCGAGAGGCATTCCTGGAGCTCTCTGCACCGAATATGGAGTCCGCCCGGAGCACACGAGGTTGTCTCGATTTTGTTGTCTCGGCCGATCCTCTGGAGCCGGACCGCGTGAACATCTACGAAGCGTGGTCGGACCGAAGTGCGCTCGAGGCTTTTCGCGGAACAGGGCCCGGCTCGGATATCGGAGAGCTGATCGTCAAAGCTGATGTGGGTGAATACCAGGTGGAGGCGCCCTAGAGTTGATCCGGTGGCCCTGGTTTAGCTTGCTGTATTCTTAAGAATCTCGGCTTTAAGGCACCTGTATAAACCTGGAGATTTTTCTGTAGGAGCGGCTTCAGCCGCGATGGCCTGCTCTGTTGAAGGTCGTTGAGGTGTCTGTGGGTGCCCTGACGGGCGGTAAACCCGGCTGCATCAATCTGTCTCAAGAGCCGATCAAACAACTTCTCCATGATCCCCGCAAATGAGTTGCCTCATTATCTCAAATAGACACATCTTCAGTCCTGGGAGAATCGCGGCTAAAGCCGCTCCTACAGAAAAATCTCCAG
>JANQFF010000013.1 GCA_028277965.1 Pseudomonadales bacterium | reverse complement strand
GAACGCCAGGCGGCGATTGGCGACCGAATCTTCTTTGGCCAGCGTGATCAGCGGTTCGGCTATCCGGCGCAACTCTTTTGCCTTGGGCACGGTCGTTTTGATGACTTCATGCTCAATCAGCGACGCCGCCATGTTGCGGAACATCGCCTGGCGATGTGAGCTGTTGCGATTTAACTGTCTGCCACTCTTACGATGACGCATTGTTCTTTCCTAACTACTCTTTCAGCCCTGATGGAATCGCGGCTAAAGCCGCTCCTACAAGGGTCGCTTACGCGACCCGGCCGCCCTGGAGGTTAGCCGGTGGCCAGTTTTCCAGGCGCATACCCAGTGACAGGCCACGTGATGCCAGCACGTCCTTGATCTCCGTCAACGACTTCTTACCGAGGTTCGGCGTCTTCAGAAGCTCAACTTCCGTGCGCTGGATGAGATCACCAATGTAGTAAATGTTCTCAGCCTTCAGGCAGTTCGCGGAGCGGACAGTCAGTTCCAGATCGTCAACAGGACGGATGAGGATCGGGTCAACCTCGTCCTCTTTCTCCTCGACAATCTGCTCACCTTCACTCTCGAGGTCGACAAAGACCGCCAGCTGGTGCTGAAGGATTGTCGCCGCACGACGGATGGCTTCTTCCGGATCGATTGTGCCGTTGGTTTCGAGATCCAGAATGAGCTTGTCGAGGTCAGTACGCTGCTCAACACGCGTGCTTTCTACACTGTAAGCAACCCGCTTCATCGGGCTGTAAGATGCATCCAGGCGCAGAACGCCAATCGGACGGCTCTCTTCTTCCTCAACCAGTGAATCCACCGGTACATATCCACGGCCACGTGTAACACGGGCTTCGATTCGGATAGCCCCGTTGTCGTTCAGCGTGCAGACCAGGTGATCAGGGTTTGTGATTTCCACATCCTGGGTCAGCTGGAAGTCTCCCGCGGTCACCGCACCGCCACCTTCTTTGGACAGGCTGATGATGGCCTCGTCCTGATTGTGCAGTGTAACGGCGATACCCTTGAGGTTCAGGAGGACGTCAATGACATCTTCCTGTACACCTTCGAGCGTGCTGTATTCATGCAGCACACCGTCGATCTGCACTTCTGTGATCGCACATCCAGGCATGGATGAGAGCAATATTCTGCGCAGCGTGTTACCCAGGGTATGACCGAATCCACGCTCCAGTGGTTCCAGTGTGACTTTCGCCCGCGTTGGGCTGTCCGACTGGATATCAATGTTGCGCGGGGTCAGGAATTCATTGACCAACTGTGACATATATGTGTCTCCTAAAGTACACGGTTGCGCGCGGCAAGCGATAAGCAAGCCAACAGCACTGACTACTTCGAATAAAGCTCTACGATCAGGTTTTCGTTAATCTCTGCGGGCAGTTCTTCCCGGTCCGGCAAACGCTTGAAGGTGCCTTCCAGCTTCTCAGCATCCACATCCACCCATTCCACTTCGCCACGCTGACTGGATAGTTGCAGGGCAGCCTGAATACGCAGCTGACCGCGGGCTTTTTCCGCGACAGCAACCACATCGTCCGGGCGCACCTGATAGGACGCGATGTTCACAAGGCCGCCGTTTACCGTAATTGCTTTGTGGGAAACCAGCTGACGTGACTCAGCACGCGTGGATCCGAATCCCATCCGATAGACGACATTGTCCAGGCGGCTTTCGAGCAGCATGAGCAGGTTTTCACCTGTGGCACCCTTCTGACGGTCGGCTTTCTTGTAGTAGTTGCGGAACTGCTTCTCGAGCACGCCGTAGATACGCCGCACTTTCTGCTTTTCGCGCAGCTGTACCGCGTAGTCGGAGAGGCGCCCTCTTCGAATACCATGTTGTCCCGGTGCGTTGTCGATCTTGCACTTGGAATCGATGGGCCGGACACCACTCTTCAGGAACAGATCCGTTCCTTCCCGGCGCGCCAGCTTCAGTTTTGGTCCCAGATATCGAGCCATGGCCTACCTCGTCAAACTCTATACACGACGCCGCTTGGGTGGGCGGCATCCGTTGTGGGGGATCGGTGTTACATCAGAGATGCTGTTTATCTTCAGACCCGCTGCATTGAGTGCCCTGACCGCAGATTCACGCCCCGGTCCGGGCCCTTTGACAAACACATCCACGCTTTTCATTCCGTGTTCCATCGCGGTTGTGCTCGCACGCTCAGCAGCAACCTGGGCAGCAAACGGCGTACTCTTTCGGGATCCCCGGAACCCGGAACCCCCGGCCGTTGCCCAACAAAGCGTGTTGCCCTGCCGGTCACTGATCGTGATGATGGTGTTGTTAAATGACGCATGTATATGCGCAACCCCATCAATCACCACTCGTCTGGCTTTTTTACGTTCTGCCATTGTCGATTCCTGATTACTTGCGGATCGGACGACGTGGTCCCTTACGGGTTCTCGCGTTTGTCCGTGTACGTTGTCCGTGAACCGGCAGATGCCGCCGGTGCCGGAGCCCCCTGTAACAGCCAAGGTCCATCAGACGTTTGATGTTCATCGAGGTCTCCCGTCGCAAGTCACCTTCGACGGTAAGTTTCGCAACCTCATTCCGGATAGCGTCCAGATTTTCTTCCGACAACTGACCGATGTTCGTCGCCGGATCGACACCGGCTTCACTGCAGATTTTCTCCGCAGTGGTACGGCCAATGCCGAAGATGTACGTCAGCGATATGCTGGCGTGCTTGTTGTCTGGAATGTTGATACCGGCAATACGTGCCATCTTCCTACCTCTCTAGCCCTGACGCTGCTTGTGGCGTGGCTCTGCACTGCAAATCACCCGCACGACACCTTTACGCTTGATGATTTTGCAGTTGCGGCAAATTTTCTTGACTGATGCTCTGACTTTCATCGTTACCTACCTATATCGAACTACCGGCGGCCGCGCCCGTAGTTCTGCAAATTCGATTTCTCCATCAACTTGGCGTACTGACTGGACATGAGGTGCGACTGCACCTGTGACATGAAGTCCATGGCCACAACCACCACAATCAGAAGCGCGGTCCCGCCGAGCTGGAACGTGATGTCGAATGCGACAATCATGAACTCCGGCAGGAGACACACCAGCGTGACATAGAGCGCTCCAAACACCGTCAGCCTGGTAATCACATCGTCGATATACCGCGCAGTCTGCTGACCGGGCCGTATACCTGGAACATAAGCACCCTGGCGCTTCAGGTTGTCAGCCACATCTTTCGGATCGAACATGATCGCGGTATAGAAAAAGCTGAAGAAGATAATCCCGCCTGCAAACAACATGATGTACAGCGGTTGACCCGGGGACAGCACCAGGCTGATTTCCTGCAACCAGCCCATCCCTTCGTTCGTTCCAAACCAGCTCGCCATGGACGCCGGTGCCAGCAGAAGGCTCGATGCGAAGATCGCCGGAATCACACCTGCCATGTTGATCTTCAGCGGAAGGTGGCTGCTTTGCGCCTGGTAAACCCGCCGGCCCTGCTGCCGTTTTGCGTAGTTCACGGTGATGCGACGCTGACCTCGTTCAACCCGAACGACAAACCACACGACACCAATTGCAATCGCCGTCATAAAGAGGAGCGCGATGATATTGATCTGATCCTGCCGGGCAGCCTCAAAAACCTGGCCAATCGCCGCGGGGAAACCAGAGACTATCCCTGAGAAAATCAGCAGAGATATCCCGTTACCAACCCCGCGCTCAGTGATCTGCTCACCCAGCCACATCATGAAGATCGACCCCGTGACCAGCGTCAGCGCTGCCACAAAGTAGAACGTGATGCCGGGATCGAACGCCATCCCCTGGTTCGCAAGCGTCACCGTCAGCGATACACCCTGAATGGTTGCGATGCCGAGTGTCAGGTAGCGAGTCACCTTGGTGATCTTGCGCCTGCCGGCATCCCCTTCTTTGCGCCATTGCTGGAACTGCGGGTACATCATCGTCATAAGGTTCATGATGATGCTGGCGGTGATGTACGGTATGACACCCAGAGCCAGGATACTCATCCGTTCCCAGGCACCGCCTGAGAACATATTGAAGAGCTCGAGGATCCCACCCTGGTTCTGATTGAACAGCGCCTGCAGCTGTGAGGGGTCGATGCCGGGTACCGGTATGTGGGTGCCAATCCGATAAACGAGCAACGCAAACAGCACAAACAGCAGGCGACTGCGGAGTTCCGCTATCCCTGCCTGATTACCAGCGAGCTGGCTTGCCATTTCTGATGCGTTACGTGACATCTACTCTTTACCTGTTTGCGACGTGCTACCTATTCGCCGACCACTACGCGACCGAGCCGCCGGCGGCTTCGATCGCATCTTTCGCACCTTTGGTGACATGGATCGCCGCATCTTCCACTTTGAGCGCCCGACCAACATCGCCGCTCAGCATGATGCGTGCCCGTTTCATGTCTGACCGGACAACATTGGCCGCTTTCAGCGACTCCAGGCTGACCACGTCACCCTCTACCTTGCCAAGTTCACCTGTACGGACCTCACAAGTGATCAGCGCAACTCGCGAGCGAAAACCAAATTTCGGAATTCGCATCTGAATCGGCAGCTGACCGCCTTCAAATCCGGGGCGCACACCACCGCCGGAACGGGCCTTCTGCCCTTTCTGGCCACGCGTTGCCGTCTTACCCCAACCGGAGCCGGGACCGCGTCCAACGCGTCTTTTGTGTTTCCGGCTGCCCGCGCCGGGATGCAGTTCATTCAACCGCATTAACTCTCTCCTTCAACCTGCACCATGTAATAGATGCGATTGATCATGCCGCGCACAGAAGGTGTGTCTTCGACTTCCACCGTGTGTCCGATTCGCCGAAGGCCCAGACCCGCAACGCAGGCTTTATGCTTCTTGAGCCGGCCAATCGGACTTTTTGTCAAAGTGACTTTCAGCGTCTTGCTACTCATTCAGGCCACCACTTCATCCGCGGTCTTACCGCGCTTCTCCGCCACCTGCTGCGGAGATTTCATGTTCTTCAGCGCTTTGAAAGTAGCGTTGATGACATTGACGGGGTTGGTGGAGCCGTAACACTTGGCAAGAACGTTGTGAACGCCAGCTGCTTCCAGAAGCGCACGCATCGTGCCCCCCGCGATGACACCGGTACCTTCAGAGGCCGGTTGCATGTAAACCTTCGAGGCGCCATGGCGTTCGGTCACGGGGTACCACAACGTGCCACCATTCAGCTCGACGTCAACCATGTTACGGCGTGCGTTTTCCATGGCTTTCTGAATCGCCAGGGGTACCTCCCGGGCTTTACCCCGGCCAAACCCAACACGACCGTTGCCATCACCGACAACCGTCAGGGCGGTGAAACCGAAAATCCGCCCACCTTTGACGACCTTGGCAACCCGGTTGACCTGGACCAGCTTTTCAACCAGACCTTCTTCACGAACTTCTTCGCTGTACGCCATTTAAAACTCCAATCCACCTTCGCGCGCCGCATCTGCCAGCGCTTTGACGCGTCCGTGGTACTTGAACCCGGAGCGGTCGAACGCTACCGAGGTCACACCTGCCTGTTTTGCTCTTTCTGCGATCAACTCGCCGACCTTTGCAGCAGCATCAACGTTGCCACTGTTACTTTCGCGCAGCGATTCGTCGAGCGTCGAAGCCTGTGCAACCACCTGCCCACCATCAGGCGAGATGACCTGCGCATAGATGTGACGTGGTGTACGGTGCACACTCAGACGCACCGTGCCCTTTTCCCGCATTTTCATCCGGCCGCGCCGGGCTCTACGCATTCTGTTGGCTTTCTTGACGTTCATCGCTCTACTTTCTTCTCTCTACCTACTTCTTCTCTCGACCTACTTCTTCTCTCTACCTACTTCTTCTTGGCCTCTTTGCGCCGGACATATTCGCCCTGATAGCGCACGCCTTTGCCTTTGTAAGGCTCCGGGGGTCTGAATGAGCGGACTTCCGCGCAGACCTGCCCGACGAGCTGCTTGTCGATACCCGAGATGACCACCTCAGTCTGACTGGGTGTCTGGGCTTCGATTCCTTCAGGCAGTTCGTAAACCACCGGATGGGAGAAGCCGAGTTGCAATGTGAGCTTTTTGCCCTGCGCCTGGGCGCGGTAGCCGACACCCTGCAGTTCGAGACGACGCTCGAAACCATCAGTCACGCCGGTAACCATGTTCTGAACGAGCGCACGCATCGTTCCCGCAAGCGCTTTCGACTCACGATCACCGTTCCGGGCTGCAAACTTCAGCACACCTTCATCCTGATCAACGGCAACGGAGCCATGAACCGCAACTGTCAGCTCACCTTTGCCGCCTTTCACCGTCACGTCCTGGCCATCCAGCTTCACTTCCACGCCGGACGGTAATGCAACAGGACTGTTCGCCACTCTGGACATGATTCGCTCCTAAAACACCGTGCAGAGGACTTCGCCGCCAACACCTTCAGCGCGAGCGGTCTTGTCCGTCATCACACCTTTGTTCGTGCTGACAATGGCGACACCCAGACCACCACGGATGCGTGGAATGTCTTCACACTCTTTGTAGATCCTCAGGCCCGGCCGACTTACACGTTTGATTTCTTCAATGACCGGAACACCGTCGTGATACTTCAGCTCGATCGAGATGTTCGATTTCAGTTCATCGCTTGTGCTGTAGCCGTTGAGATATCCTTCCGCGACCAGCACGTCGAGCACGCTTCGCTTCAGTTTGGAGTTCGGCACCGACACCGCCTCATGACCTGCCATCTGCGCATTTCGTATGCGTGTCAGGAGATCTGAAATTGGATCCTGCATCGTCATATAGTTCTAAACCCCTGCTCTACCAGCTCGACTTCACGAGACCGGGGACATCACCCCTCATGGCCGCCTCGCGTAACTTGTTCCGCGCCAGTCCGAATTTGCGGTACACGGCATGCGGCCGGCCTGTCAGCCCGCAACGGCGCTGATGGCGCACCGGACTGGCATTCCGCGGCAACGCCTGCAGCTTCAGCTGTGCATCCCAACGCTCGTCGTCCGACAGGTTGCGATTGCCAATGGTTGCTTTGAGCTCCGCCCGCTTCTGAGCGTATTTCGCGCGCGTCTTGGCACGCTTCTTTTCACGCTCGATCATCGATTTCTTGGCCATAACTCTTCGATTCCTCTCTATTAGCCGCGGAAGGGGAACTTCAGCGCTCTCAACAATGCCAGAGCATGTTCGTTAGATGCCGCGCTGGTCGTAACCGCTATATCCAATCCACGTATCCTGTCGATCTGGTCGTAGTCGATCTCCGGAAACACGATCTGCTCCGTGACACCCATGCTGAAATTGCCACGACCATCGAACGAACGCGGATTCAAACCCCGGAAATCCCGGATACGCGGAATGGCAATGCCTACCAGCCGCTCTACGAAGTCGTACATGCGTTCACGCCGCAAAGTAACCTTGCAACCGATCGCCGATCCCTCCCTCAGTTTGAACCCGGCTTCTGATCTGCGTGCCAGGCAAACGACGGGTTTCTGTCCCGATATGGCTGTCATGTCTTCAACCGCCGCATCGAGAATCTTTTTGTCACCCAGGGCCTCGCCGACACCCATGTTCAGGGTGACTTTCTCGAGTTGAGGCACTTCCATGACATTCGACAGTCCCAGCTCACCCTGGAGTTGTGGACGGATCTCATTGACATATGTCTGGTACAGGTTCGCCATGACTAATCCTCGACCGGTTTACCGCTGGACTTGAAGACACGGATCTTCTCGCCGTCTTCGACTTTGAATCCGACCCGGTCAGCCCGCTCGTCCTCGTGATTCCAGATCGCAACGTTTGAAGCCTGGATAGGTGCTTCCTGATCCACAATTCCGCCGCGCTCGCCGATGTTGGGGTTGGGTCTAGTGCTCTTGCGCACCATGTTCACCCCGGATACGAGCAGGCGGCCGTCCTTCAGGACGCGCAGTACTTCTCCGCGGCGGCCCTTGTCGCGTCCGGCGATCACAATGACTTCGTCGTCTTTCTTCAGTTTCAACATCTCTTTCGCTTAATCGCGGCTAAAGCCGCTCCTACATAACCCCTAAATGACTTCTGGCGCCAATGACACAATTCTCATGAAGTTTTCCGTACGCAGTTCCCGGGTCACCGGTCCGAATATGCGGGTCCCAACAGGCTGGTTCTGTGGATTGAGCAGGACAGCCGCGTTCTGATCGAACTTGATCAGCGACCCATCCGCCCGACGCACACCTTTACGCGTTCTGACGACAACCGCGTTCATGACCTGACCCTTGCGAACCCGTCCACGCGGAATCGCTTCCTTGACGGTCACTTTGATGATGTCGCCAATACCTGCATACCGACGTTTCGAACCACCCAGCACCTTGATGCACTGGACTTTCCGCGCACCGCTGTTGTCCGCTATGTCGAGCATGGTTTCAGTCTGAATCATGGCTGCCTACACTCCACCTGCTCGTTCGTCGACACTTGCGAGCATCCAGGTCTTCGACTTGGAGATTGGACGGCACTCGACGACCGTGACGGTGTCACCCACGTTGCAGGTGTTCTCTTCGTCGTGGGCGTGGATTTTTGTCGACTTACGCACGAACTTTCCGTAGACCGGGTGTTTCACCCGACGCTCCACCTTGACGGTGATGGTTTTGTCCATGCGGTCGCTCACGACGGTCCCGCTCACGGTCCTTGGATTGGACTCACGAACCGCCTGATTCTCAGCCGTTGAGGCGTCTGATTCAGCCATCCGGCTTCTCCTTCATGATCGTCTTGACCCGTGCAATATCCCTGCGGACCTCTTTGACCAGATGCGTCTGACCAAGCTGTCCACTGGCGAACTGCATGCGCAACGAAAACTGCTCTTTACGCAGGCGCAGGAGTTCTTCCTGCAACTCATCCACGGATTTGTCTCTCAATTCCTGCGCGTCCATTACATCGCTGTCCGTTTAACAAACACTGTTTTGAACGGAAGCTTGGCTGCTGCCAGGCGAAATGCCTCGCGCGCAACATCTTCCGATACACCTTCCATCTCGTAGAGCACTCTGCCCGGCTGAATCAGCGCAACCCAGTACTCAACGCTGCCTTTACCTTTACCCTGGCGCACTTCAAGCGGCTTCTTCGTGATCGGCTTGTCCGGGAAAACACGGATCCATATTTTGCCGCCCCGGCGAACGTGACGGGTCATCGCCCGTCGGCCAGCTTCGATCTGCCGTGCAGTCATCCGTCCGCGACCGACCGCCTTGAGGCCATACTCGCCGAAGCTGACTTTGCTTCCGCGCTCCGCCAGACCGCGGTTACGTCCCTTGTGCTGTTTCCTGAACTTGGTTCTTTTCGGCTGTAACATCTTATTTCTCTAACTGGCCTGCCTCTTATGTACCCGCGGGTATCAGGCCTGTTGAACCGCTTCCTCTTGCTGTCCGATCACTTCACCTTTGAAGATCCACACCTTGATACCGAGGATCCCGTACGTTGTTAACGCCTCTGCCGTTGCGTAATCGATGTCAGCACGGAGTGTGTGCAGAGGCACACGACCCTCGTGATAAACCTCTGAGCGCGCTATCTCAGCGCCACCCAGACGGCCGGCAACACGGACCTTGATACCCTCGGCACCCAGACGCATTGCGTTCTGGATCACCCGGCGCATCGCCCGGCGGAACTGCACGCGACGCTCCAACTGCTGAGCCACGTTCTGCGCAACAAGCAGAGCATCGAGTTCGGGCTTACGTACTTCTTCGATGTTGACGTGCACCGGCACGCCCATCTTCCTGCTGAGTTCAACACGCAGCCGCTCAACGTCTTCACCCTTCTTGCCGATGACAATCCCGGGGCGAGCTGTGTGAATCGTTATCCGCGCCGTTTGCGCAGGCCGCTCGATATCGATCCGGCTGACTGATGCGTCCGCAAGTCTCTTTCGAAGAAAGTCTCGCACCTCGAGATCGTTGATCAGGTACTCGGAATAGCTTTTCTTGTCCGCGTACCACACCGATGTGTGCTCTTTGACAATCCCCAGTCGAATACCTGTTGGATGTACTTTCTGACCCATAGTTTTCTCGACCTATGTATCGGAAACCGTCACAGTAATGTGACTGGTCCGCTTAAAAATTCTGTCCGCACGACCTTTTGCTCTCGGTCGTATCCGCTTCATCGTCAGCCCCTCGTTCACGAAGATCTCGGAAACCTTGAGCTCGTCGATATCAGCCCCTTCGTTGTTCTCAGCATTGGCAATCGCGGATTCAACAACCTTGCGAACCAGCACTGCACCTTTCTGTGTACTGAAGCCAAGGATGTCCAAAGCATCCGCCACAGGCTTGCCACGCACCTGGTCAGCCACGAGACGGGCTTTCTGCGCGGAGATTCTGAGCCGCTTTGCTGTTGCGCTGACTTCCATTGCTTTTCCTTACTCCTGCTCGCCTAGCGGCTCGACTTGCGATCCGCCGCATGACCGCGATACGTTCTCGTTGGCGCAAACTCACCCAGTTTGTGCCCAACCATGTCCTCGTTGATGAGTACCGGTACGTGCTGGCGACCGTTATGAATCGCGATGGTCAATCCGACCATCTCCGGCACAATCATCGACCTGCGTGACCAGGTCCGGATAGGCCGCCGTTCACCGCTTGCAGACGCGGCTTCCACCTTCTTCATCAGATGGGTATCGACGAACGGTCCTTTGTACAACGATCTAGGCACTCACTCTCTCCTGTTAACGCTTTCCACGGCGCCGCACAATGAGGCGGTCCGTACGTTTGTTCTTGCGGGTCTTGTGACCCTTGGTGGGCATTCCCCAGGGACTAACCGGGTGACGGCCACCTGATGTTTTGCCTTCACCCCCACCGTGCGGGTGATCCACCGGGTTCATCGCTACACCCCTGACGGTCGGTCGACGGCCACGCCACCGCGTTGCCCCCGCTTTACCAAGCGATGCGAGGTTGTGCTCCGAATTACCCACCTCTCCGAGGGTAGCTCGGCATTCCGACAGCACCCGACGCATTTCGCCAGAACGCATACGCAGGGTCGCGTAACTGCCTTCACGGGCAACAAGCTGACATGAGGTGCCGGCGCTGCGAACCATCTGTGCGCCTTTGCCCGGCTTCAACTCCACGCAGTGGATAACGCTACCCACCGGGATGTTGCGCAGATTCATTGCGTTGCCAGGACGGATAGGTGCCGTCGATCCGCTCATCAACTGGTCGCCTGCTTTTACACCACGCGGTGCAACAATGTAGCGCCGTTCTCCGTCCTTGTATTTGAGAAGGGCAATGTGCGCAGACCGGTTCGGGTCGTATTCCAGCCGCTCTACAACTGCAGGGATGCCGTCTTTGTTGCGCTTCCAGTCAATGATCCGGTAGTGCTGCTTGTGACCGCCACCACGATGACGGGTGGTTATCCGACCCGCATTGTTGCGCCCACCCGTCCTGCTCTGACGATCCAGAAGCGGTTTGTGCGGCGCACCTTTGTGCAGCGACTTGTCAACCACGGACACGACATGCCGGCGTCCGGGTGAGGTTGGTTTTGCTTTAACGACAGCCATGATCTTCCTCTACCCTTACCTAGTCCGTCACCATGTAGTCGAGCTCCTGCCCGGCCGCGACAGTGACATATGCCTTCTTCCAGTTCTTCTTACGGGTCACACCGCGTACTGTGCGCTTGACCTTGCCTTTCACGTTGGCAGTGGTGACCTTCTCGACGTCCACTTTGAACAAGGTCTCTACCGCTTCGCGTATCTCGGCTTTCGTGGCATCCCGCGCCACTTTGAACGCGTACTGGTTGACCTGGTCACCGAGGATTGAAACTTTTTCTGAAATGTGCGGCTCGCGCAGCACCGTATACAGACGTTCCTGATTCATGCCAGGGCCTCCTCGAGCTGCTTGAGCGCTCCAACGGTGATGAGTACCTTGTCGTGGCTGATCAGGCTGACCGGGTCGACTCCCTGTACATCCCGAACGTCGACACCGCGCAGATTGCGAGCTGCGAGATACAGGTTCTCATCCACTTCTTCGGTGACGATGAGGACGCTGGAGAGTTCGAGAGATTTGAGTTGGGAGAGGAGGGTTTTGGTTTTGGGGGCATCTACACTGAAGGCATCTACCGCGACAAGCCGTTCCTGGCGAATGAGCTCCGACACAATACAGCGGAGCGCACCGCGGTACATCTTGCGGTTCACTTTCACCGAATGATCCTGGGGTTTCGCAGCAAAAGTCACCCCGCCGCTACGCCAGATGGGAGAACGGATCGTTCCCGCACGAGCGCGGCCGGTACCCTTCTGACGCCAGGGTTTACGTCCACCCCCGCGTACTTCGGACCGTGTTTTCTGCGCACGGCTGCCCTGTCGGGCGCCTGCCATGTGCGCTACGACAACCTGATGCACGAGCGCTTCGTTGAACTCACGCCCAAACGCTGCATCAGACACTTCAACGCTGCCGCCATCCGCGGCAAGGTTCAGGTTCATTCGTCTTCACCCCCACTCTGAACACCGGCTTTAACGGCAGGGCGAACAAACACGTCGCCTCCCGCAGGGCCTGGAATCGCACCCTTTACCAATAGCAGGTTTCTTTCGTTGTCGATCCGGACGATTTCGAGGTTCTGAACGGTGACACGTTCCGCCCCCATATGACCGGACATTTTCTTACCCTTGAATACGCGACCCGGGGTCTGGCACTGGCCAATGGACCCCGGGGCTCTGTGAGAAATCGAGTTTCCGTGCGTGTTGTCCTGGCCACGGAAATTCCAGCGCTTAATGGTGCCGGCATAACCTTTACCTTTGGACACACCACGCACATCGACCTTCTGGCCTTCCGCAAACTGCTCGATGGTCAACTCACCGCCAACCGCAAGCTCATCCGACGGCTCGGAACGGAATTCCCAGAGACCCCGGCCTGCACCCGTTTTGGCTTTAGCGAAGTGCCCGGCCTGAGGACGGTTGACCCGGTTCTGTTTAACGTCACCCGCGGTCACCTGCACGGCAGCGTAGCCGTCACTCTCCGCAGTCTTGATCTGGGTAATCCGGTTGGGCTCAGCTTCAATTACAGTTACGGGCACAGACTGACCGTCTTCAGTAAAGACACGTGTCATCCCCGCTTTTCTGCCCACCAATCCAATTGCCATTGGTCTTATCCTTCAGCCTCTCATCAAGCTGCGCCTGCTAATTCCTGAAGGAATTCTGAAAGCGCAAATACGCCACCCCTCTGTCCCCTTGCGGGTCTGGAAGGAATGGCAAAGCCTGTCGTTGGTTCCCTGTCGGAACCTTGTTCGTCACCCTACTCGCGTCTGGCGTTTTCGGGATTTTGTAATAGCTCTCTACACTAAGGCTCAGTTCAGACTGATCTGAACTTCAACACCTGCCGCCAGATCCAGCTTCATCAGTGCATCGACGGTTTTTTCAGTGGGTTCAACGATGTCCAGGAGACGTTTGTGAGTGCGGATCTCGTACTGATCGCGCGCATCTTTGTTGACGTGCGGCGATATCAGGACTGTGAACTTTTCTTTGCGCGTCGGCAGAGGGATCGGGCCCTTCACCTGTGCGCCAGTGCGTTTAGCGGTATCCACAATCTCCTGCGTCGATACGTCGATTAAACGGTGATCGAATGCCTTGAGGCGGATTCGAATACGCTGGTTGTCCACACAAAACTCCAGTCAGGCAAACGACAGCTCGCTGCCGCTTACGGTCACAAACATCTCACTGTAAAAGAGCGGTTTTACGCAGCTACAAAATCTCTCTCCAACCGCTTACCTCACTCTGGTCTCTAATTAAGAGGTTCTCTCCAAAGAGGCTCGCTAGGATGTGTAAAACTGCGAAAAACTATCCCGCCTTCAACCCTCTCTTATACTGCACATAGAGAGAGCACCCACAAAAGCGGGACGCGAACTATACATAGCTACCAGAGCGTTATCAACACTCCCGTAGATTTAAGAATCGCGGTTGAAACCGCTCCTACAGAGGTAGCTAGATCGCTCTGTAGGAGCGGCTTCAGCCGCGATTTTCAGGTGTTACTCGATCACCTTGGTGACAACGCCTGCACCGACCGTACGTCCGCCTTCTCTAATGGCGAACCTGAGACCATCATCCATCGC
>JANQFF010000002.1 GCA_028277965.1 Pseudomonadales bacterium | reverse complement strand
TGCATGGTATTGGGCTTTCTGTACTCGATGGTGAGGTCAGTTTCGAAGAACTGTTCGAGTTCTACGCACAGCGAATTCACCTGGTTCCCCGGCTCCGGCAGAAACTGGCTTACGTACCGTTTAATCTCGCACATCCCAAATGGATAGATGATCCTGAATTCAGCCTCGAGAACCACTTCAAGAAGCACGTTGTTCCGCCCAACACGAACCTGAAGCGTGCGTTTGAGATCGGACTTGAGCTCGGGGAGCCGTTGCTTGATCGTTCCCGTCCGCTGTGGCTCACGTATGTGTTGGAAAACATCGAAGGCAAAACCGTTCTGGTGCAGTTGTCACACCATGCGTTTGTGGATGGCGCGACCGCTGTCGCGATGACCACCGTGCTCACCGACACGAGCCCGGATGCGGCACCGCCTGAACCTCCTGCAGAGCCATGGTCGCCTGCACCGGAACCGACGCCATTCCAGCTCTGGCAGGAAGCGGTGACTGAAAATGCGCAAGTTGCGGCAGAGGATGCACAACGGGTTTTACGGGATGCGCCGAAACTTGCAGAGTTGAACACAAAAGCGGGATCGCTCCTTCAGCGCATGTCGCGTCCGGTCATGCAGGCTCCCTGGAACGCAAGCCTCGTCGGACCGAAGCGTGCCATTGTGAACCTGGAGTTCACGATGGATGACTTTCGACCAGTGCGGCAGGCGCTCGGAGGGAAAGTGAACGACATTGTCGTTTCGATTGTCGTTGAGGGTGCTGCCCGGTATCTCGTAGCTTGTGGAGAGAGCGTCGAAAACCAGTACCTCCGGTTGATGTGTCCCGTGGATGTCCGCGACGAGGGAGACGATCCGCTCGATATGTCCGGTAACCGCGTTTCAGCGATGTTTCCGGTCCTTGCGGCCTGGCCGCTGGATATGGCTGACCGGTACGCGCAGACGCGGGCGGAACTCGATGAGATCAAGACGCTCGGCGAGCCTCAGATAATGGATCAGTTGCAACACCTGCAGCCGAATGTGCCACCCGTAGCCATGGCGCAGGCCCAGGGTGTAGGAACCCAGTTCGACCCGACGGTTGCGGTGGCGCGGGCACCGCTGCCGATCCTGCCGTTCAACGGCGGGCAGCGACCGCAACAGCTCGGTTTCAATTTCACGTGTACCAACGTGCCCGGTCCGACGTGGGCACAATATGTGTGTGGTAGAGAGGTGTTGTCAGCCATCGGCACTCTGATGCTGGGGGGGAATCTCGGCTTTGGTGTCGGGATCAACAGTTTCAATGGCAAGTTCAACATGACATTTACGGCCGATCCGCGTCTTGTACCCGAGCTGGATCAGATGGCGGACAGCGTGAGCGCCGCTTTACGCGAACTACAGGAACTTGCCGCGGCAGAGACAGGCTGATGGCCCTGTTGTCGGGGTGTTACGATATTCAAGCTTAGGAGCAGGATTGCTCGCAAGAGGACACAACCATGGCGGATGAAAGGAAAGACAACCCGGGAGCTTCGTTCAGTGAACTGGTCACCCAGTGGGAGCGCAATTTTGATGCGTTTGCCAATCAGGTGATGGGGACCGAAGCGTACAGCCAGGCGATGAACGAGATGCAGAAAACCCAACTCGGGTATCAGCGTGCGTTCAGCGAGATGATGGCGCAGCAGCTTGCGGCAATGAACATACCCAGCCGCGAAGACTTCGTGCAGTTGATGGATATGCTGCGGCAGATGGATCGGCGGCTCGAGAAGATTGAAGAAAAGGTGCTGCTAAACGACAAACCGGCCAGCAAACGCAAACGTCCCGCGCGTACGAAACAACCCCAGGTCAACAAAGACGAAGGCAAATCAGAAGGCAAATCAGAAGGAGAGAAAAAGTGAGTGAGTCGACCAACCCACTGGATCCGGAAATGCTTGAAAGCGTGCAGGCTTTCGTCCAACAGTCTGTCGAGCGTGGCCGGCGCGGTCTGGAAATTGCCAATGCCCCGCCACATCCTGTTGGTCTGACGCCGAAAGAGGTGCTGTATACCCGTGGCACGTTGCGGCTGTATCACTATGAGGCGCAGACGGATGAGGTTTACAGGGTGCCGGTGCTTCTTGTCATGGCGACAACCAATAAGGCGTTCATCTTCGATCTGGCCCCTGGGCAGAGCATGGTCGAATATATGGTGCAACAGGGATTCGACGTCTACGTCCTCGACTGGGAGGCGCCGACGTATGCCGAACGTGGGCTGACCCTCGCGGATTACACCCAGGATTTCATTCCCACGTGTGTCCGCAAAGTCCAGGAGGACAGTGGTGTCGAAGATGTATCCATCATCGGCTATTGCATGGGAGGGGTATTGTCCCTGATCTATGCGGCAACTCACGCCGATGGACCGCTCAAGAACCTGGTGTGCCTGACCACACCGGTGGATAACAGCAAAATGGGTCTGACCCAGGTCTGGAACGATCCCAGATACTTCGATGTGGATTATCTTGTCGACACGCTCGGGATCCTGCCCGCCGAATCGGTGACGCAGATGTTCGAAATGCAGCGGCCGGCACAGCGTCTGGCTGGGCAATTACGTTTGTGGGATCAGATGCTGGATGACGATTTTGTTGATAACTACCGGGCGTTCAACCGCTGGGGAGAAGAGACATTGCCGCTCGCAGGAGAATACCTGCGGGAGACTACGAAGGAGTTGAGCTGGGGAAACAAGCTATATACCGGTGAACTTGTTGTCGACGGCAAAGAAGCCAGACTCTCCAGTATCGAAGTACCGCTGCTCAGTGTGGTTGCAGAACACGATCATCTTGCGCCTCGCGAAACGACTCTACCGCTTCTGGAACTGGTCGGGTCCGAGGACAAAGAGGAAATCCTTCTCAAAGGTGGCCATGTCAGCCTGATTGCCGGTCCGAATGCCGTAAAACGTATGTGGCCACGTCTGAACGACTGGCTTGCGGTGCGATCGGTATAACTGAGGAACACAGATAATGGAAAACCAGACGGAACACGAGACTGAGGAAGTAGAACGTGAGGCCCGCTCACTGGTTGGGTTGATCACCGACGTTCAGATTGGTCTCGCGCGGCTCTTTCGGGAGCGAACGCGCCACATTGGTATCAGCAGGTCTCAGTGGCGGGTCCTGTCGGCACTTTCGGCCCGTCCGGGATCTACCCAGACTGAAGTTGCGGATCTCGTGGGTA
This sequence comes from Pseudomonadales bacterium, assembly GCA_028277965.1. Taxonomy (GTDB): domain Bacteria; phylum Pseudomonadota; class Gammaproteobacteria; order Pseudomonadales; family Azotimanducaceae; genus UBA4421. Next base: position 6,175 of record JANQFF010000002.1, on the reverse strand, counting down.
TCGGTCGCGCGCCACTTGGTAAAATCATCGACCGTCTGGAGAAGGAAGGCTGGGTAACGCGTAACCCTGACCCGGATGACCGACGGGTGAACCGGTTGCACATCACACGGGACTTCCGCCCTGTTGCTGAACCAACCCGCAATATCAGTCATGAAATCATGGATGAACTCCTGGATGGTGTGTCCCAGGAAGATCGTGATGCATTTGAACGGACTGTAGCCCATCTCCACAAGAAGCTGGGATTTGTCAGTTAGATCAGATACTTAGATAGTATATATAGAATCAATTCCAATAAATATCTGCGGCGTCAGCGTCGCTTGTCCGGAAACCCGATATGAACGTTAAAGCTTTTGCCATCGATCTCGATGGCACATTGCTCGTTGGTGAAGACATTCCCGAAGCCAATATAGAGGCTGTCAGGCGCGCGAGCGATGCAGGCATCAAAGTCATGATTGCCACTGCCAGATGGTCCCAGCATGCTGGCAGGATCAGCCGTCGCATGGGTATCGAGGACCCCGTGATTGCATGTTCGGGTGCCCAGGTACGGGATCTCAGAGACAATAAAGACGTGTTTGACCATCGTCTCCCTGAAGAATTCACCCACGAGCTATTCGAAATCTGCAACGCTGAACGCTGTATAGCGACTGTCACGTTCAACGATGACGTGCGGCTGAAGCTGGATGGGGAACCCAATCTCGCAGAGATGGGCGAGGAGATGTCATGGGTCAGGTCACTCAGCGTAGACGGCGACAATCTTCCGCGAATTGCGGCTGTTCAGGGGACCGGGTGCATCGCACGTATCCGAGAGGAGTTGGGCGAGCGGTATGCTGATACAGTGAATATCTTCGATTCGATTGGGCCTTCCGGTCGTATCATCGTGACGATCACAGCAAAAGCCGCAACCAAGGGGGCCGCGCTCGACTCCGCATGTCATCATCTCGGCATCTCCAGCGAAGAGGTGGTTGCTTTCGGTGACGCCGAGAACGACCTTGAAATGTTCCGGGCTGCGGGCGCTGCGGTTGCCATGGGTCAGGCGGACGAGATCACCCGGGAAGCAGCAACCTTCGTCACTAAATCAAACGAGGAAGCTGGCGTCGCTTACGCTATCGACAGGATCCTGGAACGGGGCAGCCTCTAAACCCTACTCAAGAGGCAGCCGCGCAATCTGGTCACTCAATGCCTGTGCCAACTGATAGGCGTGCGAGGGGAGGATCCGGGCGGGACGCGGATATACCGGCGGATCAATCTCATCGCCGTCCATTGCCAGTGTCATCTCAGCGAAATCGGTAATCAGTATGCTGGTCATGTCGTAAACCGTCGATGTGCTGGCCCCGCCTTCTGCCGCCTTGCCGGGAACGATGCGAACAAACCCAATGTCATTTTCAGCTGCCACTTCGCGAGCCTGGTTATATGCGCCATTCAGGGCGTCGAACACATCTTGCGGCATCTTGCAGCACTCGAACGGGCGCAACTCTGGATAACGTTTCTCCGCGGGGAGCGTTCCGCCCACGTAACTCATGATCAGGGTGATGCGATCGTAGATCTGGGGCCAGTCCGGCCCACTCGATGTCAGCCTGTTGAGAACATAACTCGCAGCGATAATGGCGTGCATCACATCTGCGGGTTCACGCCGTCGCTGGATAGCGGGAGCGTCGGTTTCGGCGGTTATCCCAAGAGCGTCTTTGACGTAGCTGAGCTGTTGACGGGCGTCGTTCAACATACCGTAGACATCAGCAGAGACAATTACCCGGTCAGGCGCGGGGGAAGGTGCCTCACGCGAAACAACAGCCATCTCCTGCGCCAGGGTGTTGCACTTGCGGAAAAGGGTCTGTGCCTGAAAGAACACCTGGCGTGGGACCGCGTCGTGAAGCTCGAAGCTTCGTTCTCGCGGAGGTCGTTTTCCCAGCACCCGCCGGATCTGCTCAATGTCGTTGAGCAGCGCGCCGACGTTCTGGTAGTTGTGCGGTGAGGTGATTTCCGTGGGTTCGGAAAGTGCGGACAATGGAAATAGTGTCCCTGACAGGCCTATTAGGAACAGAAACATCTTCGGCATCGGTAATCCTCGATGTTCGTATGCGCTAAAGGTATTACTTCCTGGTCCGGTTCTCAATCTGATTTGAGATCGTATCCTCAAGGGTCGGGTATCTGCGCATACTGTATGCGTATCGGGTGGCGAGTAGATATACAGTATCCCCGTTGAGTGTATGCTCGCATACAACCTGAATCGTGGGAGGTGTTTTGAATCTCAGTTGGCGTGTCCGGTCGATGTATGGAATCGGACAACTGCCGGAAGGCGTCAAGTCTGCCGCGTTCGGGTTCTTTCTGCTGTTTTACTACAACCAGGTGCTTGGCCTGCCTGGGTCCCTGGCAGGGCTTGCGCTGTTCATCGCTCTTGGATTCGATGCGGTAACAGATCCGCTCGTTGGGTCCTGGTCTGACTTCAGCAGGAACCGGCTCGGACGGCGTCACCCGTTCATGTACATCGCGGCGATCCCATTCGCAATCGCGTTTGTGTGCCTGTTCATGCCTCCTGATGGTCTGAGTGAGATCGGGCTGTTCTTCTGGATGCTCGTTTTTGCTGTCCTGACCCGGACCGCGATGACGCTTTACCACGTGCCGTACCTGTCTCTGGGCGCTGAGCTTTCGAGCGACTATGACGAGCGCACGCTGCTGGCCGCGCTGCGCAACGTCTTTCAACTCCTTGGCATGTTTGCGGTGCTCATTGGCGGCAATATGCTCTTCTTTCAGGCAACCGAGGAGTATGCGAACGGTCAGCTCAATCCATCTGTCTACGCACCGTTTGCGCTTGCGTGTCTGCCGTTAATGGTAGTTGGCGTGTGGGTCGCTGCGATTGGCACACACAGCGAAATCGGCCGTCTGCACCAGCCGGCGATCGGTGATCGACCAGCCATACTGAAAGCCGCTCTGGGCGATGTGATGACGGCGTTCCGGATACCGGCTTTCGTAGCCGTCGTTTGCGCGAGTGTCGTTTTTTCAGTCAACCAGGGAATGATCCAGGCTCTACACCTCTATATGGCCACCTACTTTTTTGAATTGACGCCGGGACAGGTCACACTGCTTTTCGGCGGGGCGATAACGGGAATTGTCGTTGGCAGTCTCCTGAGTCGACCGGTCAGTTCCCTGATCAGGGAAAAGCGCAACGTCTTCATCCTCGGCTCGGCGTGGTACGCGTTTTTTACAAGCGTTGTCATCATCCTGCGCCTGCTTGGCCTGTTGCCTCCGAACGAAGATCCGATTGTGGCTGTTCTCTACATATCGTCCGGCTGCATATCCGCATTGGGGCTCGGGGTGGCGATACCCATGATTGGTTCGCTGATTGCTGACGTGACCGATGAGCACCAGTTGCGCCACGGTACACGCCAGGAAGGAATCTACTACGCTGCTGCTTCGTTTGCAGGAAAGGCTGTTGGCGGTATCGGTCCGATACTTGCCGGAGTCATTATCGACGCTGCGGGAATTGCGCCTGGAAGTTCGCCACAGGAGGTGGCACCCGAGGCGATAGAGCGGTTTGGCTGGGCAACAGGGCCGAGCGTTGTCGTTCTGTCCGCGATATCGATTATTGCGGTCCTGTTTTACGATATTTCCCGCAAGCGTCACACTGAAATTCTGGAGCAGTTGCAGGCGCGCGCGGAATGAAGAGGGTTTTCTACGGGTACTACCTCGCAGCCTTTGCATTCTCGATGGGATTCACAACGGGCTGTGTTTATCTCTATTCCCGGGGCGTTTTTGTACGTGATCAGATTATTGATTTTGACGCGTCCCGGACTGAAATCTCCCTGGTGTTCACCACGGTTCAGGTCGTCAGCGCATTTTTCGCTCCGGTGCTCGGGTATCTTCTCGACCGGTTCCCCATTCGTAATGTCATGATGTTCGGCGCGTTTATGATGGCGTGTGGATTTACGCTCCTTTCCAGGGTAGAGACCCTCGTGCAATTTGGCATGGTTGCCGCGGTGTTTCTCGGGTTTGGAGTAGGTTGCGTGGGGACCACAGGTTGCACCAAGTTGATGGTCAACTGGTTCAACAGGCGGCGTGGGTTCGCGCTGGGTATTGCGATCATGGGCTATTCAGCGGCAGGTGCCGTCATGGCCCCAATAGCGCTTTATCTGCTCGATAACATCGGCTGGCGTGGTGCGTACATGCTCTTTGCGGGTGTCTGTGCGTTTGGCCTGCTGCCGGCGATCTGGCTGATCGTCAGACAGAAACCCTCTGATATCGGGCTGGGTCCGGATGGTGATCCGCCGCTTGAAGAACCCACGGACGAAGTGGCAGTTCAGGAAGAGTCGAGGCCGGTTAACAGGTTAGAGGCCTTCATCGAGCAGCTGAAAGTGTATGCAGGATTTACCCGGTCGGTTGCTTTCTGGGGGGTTGTCTTCACGTTTGGACTCATGGCAGGCACATTCGGTGGTTTCAATGTCCATCTTTTTCTCCACTACACTGAGTTGGGAATTGCACCCTACAGCGCGACGTTGATTCTCTCTTACACGTCGGGTGTGGCGATCGCGAGTAAACCAATGTTCGGATGGCTCGTCGATCACAGCAATCCACGGACAGCCACGATGTGCTCCTGTGTCTGCAATATCACAGCGATGCTGGTGTTCTCGTTTGCCGATGTTGCATGGATGATGTTCGTCGCCGGTACATTCATGGGGCTCGGCTTTGGCGGAATGGTTCCAGTCCGGGCATCGATCATTTCGCGTCTTTTCAGGCTTGAAGAATACGCTCGAGCCTATGGCTCGCTGCGGTTGTGCATGTTTCCCCTGACAGTGATGTGGACACCCCTCATAGGTTACATCCACGACACATCAGGCTCTTACATGCCTGCGTTCAATACGTTTGCAGTCCTCTTCAGTCTTTCCGCGCTGCTGGCGTTTTTCACGATACCGAGATCAATCCCCGATACTGCTCAGGCAAGCGCTGTATCGAACAGGACAAGCAGCCGGGACCAGGCGCGTTCTGCCTGAACCTCGTTGTAAACGGGGGAATCAGGCGGACACCACCCGTGTAGTGCATCCTCGTAGACCTCGATTTCAGCAGGCAGGCCGGCTTTGTCGTACACCTCGCGCAGCACGTTTTTAGCTTCCGGTTGACGTTCGTCATCGTTGGTCGCAATTGCAAACAGGAAGTGGGCATTCATGGTGGGTACAAGCAGATGTGGACTGTCAGGCTCATCGGTGACCAGGCCACCACCGTGGAACGATGCACCAGCCCCGATGCGGTCCGGAATTGCCGCTGCTGTGCGCATTGTTATCGGCCCGCCCATGCAATAGCCCATCGTGCCGATCTTTCTCCCGGTATCCACAGCATCCTGCTGGTCGAGGTACTCCACAAATGCGCGGGCGTCGGTTCGATTTGTTTCAGGAGACAGGGAGCGGGCCAGCGGAAACACAATATCCCTGACCGCCTGATCGGCAAACGTTGCACCCTCGTCAATGACCGGCGCAGGTCGCGTTCGGTAGTAAGGATTGACAACCAGTACCGAGTATCCCGATTGGGCAAGCCGTTTACCCATCAGTCGGAAGGCGGGTCTGAGACCCAGGATATCGGGCCAGATGAGAACAGCCGCGTGTTTGCCGGTAGCGGGATGTACAAAATAGGCATCGGCGATACCGTCGGGGGTTGTGATCGACACGTCGGTTTCTGTGACATCCGCCGCATTCGTGACCGATGGAAGCGTGGCAGCAATGGCCGCCCCGGCCGACAGCCTTCCGAACTGGCGCCGCGTCAGCGCAGATTGCTTGAGGTAGTTTTCGTTATCGAGGTTTGTCTGGTCGTCGCACATGTGTGTGTTTCCTAATTTGGTTCGAGTCTTTTTGACAGGTTTTCGGTCCGCTCACCACCCTTGTGTTCCTGGCAGTCCCTTGATGGGGCCGGTGAGTTTCGGGGTGACCCAGCCCCCGTAGTAACCTCCTTCCTGTGGCGTGACCTCTCTGTCGTTTACCTTGCATTTCAGGGTGTGTGGGTAGAAAGCCGGCCACAAATACAGATCGCCGAATGCCTGGAACATCTCTACATAGCGCCAGCCGGCCACAGGGACATTGTCGATACTGATGTTCTGGGCCAGGCCTTTCCATTCACAAAGGGACGATACGTCGCCGTAGATCAGTCTGTCCGTGTCAACGTCCCCGGGCGGGAAGTAGTAGGTTGGTGCACCGGC
>JANQFF010000429.1 GCA_028277965.1 Pseudomonadales bacterium | reverse complement strand
TCGCATCCGGAACCCTGTTGAGATCCTGAAGGGGGATACCTGTGGTGATTTTCATTGTGTGTCCAGCCTTTTCCCGGACCCGATACTAACCTAAAGTGGTGGCATGGAAGATCTTGAAAAGGAAACTCCGGCTGCCGGCAACGGCCTGCTGGACAGACGACTTTTCCTGAAGGCAGGTGTCGCGGGACTTGCCCTCGCCAAGGCTACCCAGGTTGCCGCAGATGAACGAACGGCATGGATGCGCGCTCCCGGACGCCCACTGTCAGGCTACGGGAGCCCAAGCCCTGCTGAGCGTGAAGTTGTTCGTGATGGCAACAGCTCGCAACCCGGAACCACGGGGAGCGGAGCAACCCGGACACCTCTGCACAGGCTGGAAGGGTCCATTACGCCGGCTGGATTACATTTCGAACGCCATCACAGCGGTATACCCGAGATCGATCCGGCACAGCACACGCTCACGATTCACGGTGAGGTGAAACGCAACCTGCGGTTCGGCATGGATGACCTGATGCGGTATCCACGTGTTTCCCGAATTATGTTTCTGGAATGTTCCGGTAACAGTGCGGTAAATGTCGTCTCGCCCACACCAGTGAAGCGTGACTGCGGCACCATCCATGGTCTGGTCTCAGGCAGTGAGTGGGTTGGCGTACCTGTCTCTACTCTCCTGGATGAAGCAGGCATCGATCCGAAAGCCACCTGGGTCATCGCTGAAGGCGCGGATGCAGCCCGCATGAATCGCAGCATCCCGCTGAACAAGATGATGGACGATGCAATCATCGCGCTGTATCAGAACGGCGAGCGGTTGCGACCAGAGCAGGGCTATCCCATGCGCCTGTTCCTCCCGGGCTGGGAAGGCAACGCCAGCGTCAAGTGGCTGCACAGGTTGCAGGTGTCGAAGGTCCCGGCCATGTCACGCCAGGAAACATCCAAGTACACGGATAAAGGCAAAGACGGCCGGTCCCAGGTGTTCACTTTTCCGATGGCGGTGAAATCAGTAATCACGTCACCGGCCGCGGGTCTGCAGATGAACGGCCCCGGTTTCTACGAGGTCAGCGGGATTGCCTGGTCAGGTGCCGACAAAATCCGCAAAGTCGAGGTGTCAGCGGACGGCGGCCGCAGTTGGACCAAAGCTCATCTTGACGGTCCTGCCCTCGACAAAGCACTCACGCGCTTC
>JANQFF010000420.1 GCA_028277965.1 Pseudomonadales bacterium | reverse complement strand
TGAACGTGTTATGCCGGACGATAAGATGCGAGGCATTGCCTCCGCGGATCGACAGACCGCTGGGAGAGGTTCCACCCCAGCCGTTGTCGACAAACAGGTTGTTGAAAACAGTCTGTTCAATCCCATCACAAACCACACCCGAATAGCAGGTGTCAAACAAGCAGTGTTGCAGCGGACCGGCTAATGCCCCCTGAAGCGTTAACCCCTGTGAAGCATACAGCACCCGAATCGACTCGACGCTGCTGCCGTCTGCGTTCATCGTGATCCCGCCCCAGGTCCCCGCTGCCGCCGCTCCATTGCTGCCGCTGATCACCGGTCCATTCTCGTCGTCGTTCCAGGCCGTAAAAACAATGGGACGATACAACGTTCCGTTCGCAACGAGCGTACCGCCGGGATTGACCGTCAAACCCGTATTGGCAGAAAACTTCACATAGGTCCCCGGTTCAATACGCAGCATCTGCCCGCTAGCGACGGTCAAATCGGCGGTTACATGGTAGGTCGCATTGGCATACCAGATCTCATCATCCGACAATCCGCCTGACACATTCACCGTACTGTAATCCCAGGTAATCGGGTAGCTGGCTCGTTCGAAATACTCCTGCTCCAACGACTCAATCAGATAGGTCCTGCCATCACGTTCCCGACGCAACTGCTTCCAGGCAGCCGTCTCCTGTCGGGTGTCCCGATCACCGGCGTCAAACACCCTGGACTCAGCGAACCAGTGAAAATCAAAACCTTCCAGCCGCTGGCCGACAGACCGCAGGCGAGAAAAGGAAATCTCTTCCTTGGTGGGTACCATGTCCAGGTCGGCCACGCGATCGATTAGACGACCCCGCCCGACGGTCATCCGTAGGTTCTGCCGCGTGAACGTATCCTCCAGGTCGATCTCGGTGTAAATCGAAATGTTCGTATCGGCCGGATCGAACCCCTTATCCGTCCGCGGTCGCTGCCGGAAAACCACGTTCTGATGATACCCTGTGTTGTGCACAGAAAGGACCAGGTCCATCCCCTCACCAAACGCATCGGCAAAAATCAGGTTCCT
>JANQFF010000359.1 GCA_028277965.1 Pseudomonadales bacterium | reverse complement strand
TGAGCCTCCCCATCTGAATTGGTCCACCGTTATGATTAGGAAACGGAGGACAGAGAATGGCGAACAAACGGCACAAGCCAGAGGAAATAGTTCAGAAGTTGCGGCAGGTTGATGTACTTGTCGGCCAGGGGATGCAGCGTGTGGATGCGATCCGCGAGGTTCGCATCACTGAGCAGACCTATTACCGCTGGCGCAAACAGTATGGCGGGATGGGAACCGACCAACTGAAGGAACTAAAACGGTTGCAGAAGGAGAATGAGCGGCTTCGAAAAGCCGTCTCAGACCTGACCCTGGACAAGCTCATTCTGAAGGAGGCTGCCCGGGGAAACTTCTGAGCCCCTCCCGTCGGCGTGCCTGCATCGAGCTGATTCGAAGTGAGATGAAGGTGTCGGAACGCCGGGTCTGCCGGGTGCTGGGGCAGCATCGCTCAACGCAAAGGTATGAGCCACGCGGTCGAGAAGATGAAGACCGGCTTGTGGCGGACATGATCGAACTGGCGAGGCAATACGGCGCCTACGGCTATCGTCGCGTTGCTGTGCTGCTGAGGGACGCTGGCTGGCGGGTCAGCGACGGTCGTGTCGAACGGCTATGGAAACGGGAGGGGCTGAAGGTGCCACCGAAACAACCGAAGAAAAGTCGGCTATGGCTGAACGACGGATCATGTATCCGGCTTAGACCTGAGCGCCGGGACCACGTCTGGAGCTATGACTTCGTCCATTGCCGCACCGACGACGGCAAGGCATTCCGCACATTGAACATCCTGGATGAGTTCAGCCGGGAATGTCTGGCTATCAGGGTGAAACGAAAGCTGAACTCGACCGATGTGATCGACGCTCTGACCGACCTGTTTATCCTGCGGGGATCACCCGCATTCGTCCGAAGCGACAATGGTCCCGAGTTCGTTGCCAAGGACGTCCGGGCCTGGATCGAGGCAGTCGGCGCCAAAACGGCATTCATCGAACCGGGAAGCCCTTGGGAGAATGGCTATGTTGAGAGCTTCAATGCCCGGTTCCGCGATGAGCTGCTCAACCGAGAACTCTTCTACTCCTTGAGAGAGGCCCAGATCATCATCGAAGATTGGAGAAAACACTACAACACAAAGCGGCCCCACAGCGCCTTGGGATACCGGCCACCGGCACCCGAAACCATCGTCCAGGTGGACCAGAGGCCGGTCATGCACTAACAATCAAACCGGACCAGTCAGATCAGGCTCGCCATAAGCTCCGTGGCTGCGACGTCGTTCAACTGACGATGTCTCAGATTGCTCCAAACGGCTACTGCATCGGGCGAGCGATCGTCCGTCAACAGAAGACTGGACGACTGGTCAAGTTCGAGATGACTGAGC
>JANQFF010000349.1 GCA_028277965.1 Pseudomonadales bacterium | reverse complement strand
TTTTGGCACCTGGTACATGGCAGAGAAACATCCCGGGCTGTTCGCAGCCATGTACCAGGTGCCAAAACCTCCGTAGCTCAAGCCTGAGATATAAACCCGGTTCTCGTCACCCGCATATGTCGAGATTGCGGTCTCGATCATTGCAAGCAGTTCCTTCTCGTGGAGCGGCCAACCTGATGGGGGTCCCGTTTCACCGAAGCGGTCCGGCTCTTTCGACGGACTACCTGTCATGAGGTCCGGGGCCGGAGCTTTGGACGCTCTTGGCGGGGTTCCCTCGAGCAGACGCTTCGGTATGTTCTCAAACTGCCGATTCTTGATATACGACACATCACCCATCTCATACATGGGCAGTTGTGGAGCGAGAATGACAAACGGCAGGTCGCGTTTCTGCACCCATGCTTCATAGAGCGGACCGTGTGACAGGACGTAGTCGAGTTCCGCTTTGCCGTCACCTCGCTCGCCGTTGCCATGCAAAAAAAGAAGCACCGGCCACTTTGACGTGTCTGAATGTCCGGCGGGCAGATAGACGAAATAGTCGCGCTCTTGCTGCACAACCTCGCTGAAATAAGGCGCCCTCAGGAGTTGTGGTTCATCCGCCTGGCTGAATGCGGCAAGGCTCAGGATCAGCATGCTTACCAGGATTTTCATGCCACGTTCTCCATGAAGTCAGCGATGGCATCGAGCCTTCCCTGGACGCCCCCCCGGGCGACCGGGTCGAGCAGCACGTGAGATACGCCTGCTTCCGTCAATTCGCCTACCCGATCGCTCATGGCCTGGTGCGATCCCCCAATGGACTTGTCTGGTTCCATCGCTGATGCCGGATCCAGATAGACACGTAACGAGAGTGTCATCTCGCCCGGGTTTCGCCCTGCTTCACCAGTCAGATCCTGCACCTGGTTGAATTGTTCAGTGACCACGCCCAGGGGTTGGAAGGCAGCATGGAAGCCGGTGCTGAATTGAGCGGCCCGCCGAAAGGCGGCGGTGCTCGAACCACCCACCCAGATGGGCAGCGGGTTCTGGATGGGTTTGGGTTCGAACCCAACTTTGGGAAGGTGGTAGTACTCGCCGTTGAATTCAGGTTCCGAATCGGAGAAGAGGGTATTGAAAAGCGCCAGTTGTTCGTTGGTGCGCGCGCCACGGTTGTCCCAGGGCATCCCGAGGATGGCTGCTTCTTCGGCCATCCAGCCGATCCCAACGCCAAGGATCAGCCGGCCTTTGGACAGCACATCCAGCGTTGCGAGCTGTTTCGCGGTAGCCACGGGTTGGCGGTAGGGAAGAATCAGAACGGTTGTGCCGAGGCGCAACGTCTCAGTAGCTCCTGCGACGAAAAGCAGGGTCCCCAGAGGATCGAGCCAACCCATGTCGGGTTGCGGGGCAAACGAACCATCATCTGTATACGGGTACTTCGATTTGATCTCGCTGGGCCAACAGACGTGGTCACTGACCCAGCCAGAGTGACATCCAAGTTGCTCGGCGGTCTTTGCGAAGTGAATCAGCGTTTCAGGATCCACCTGTCTGCCGAGATGCGGCAGATGTACTCCCCAGTCCATTCTCCCCCCTTATGTCCGGTCATGTGAGTGATAGAAATGGGTAAGGAAGCCAATATACACGGAGAAAATTGTTAACCTATCCCAACACACTGCAGTTTGAAGCTTTTTACGAGGGAGGAGTAGTACGTGCGGATTGGTCTGGCCGGTATCAGTCACGAAACCAACACCTACTGTCAGGGTTTAACGCCCAAAGACGCGTTTTATGTCATCCGTGGCGAGAAATTCTCGGAAACGGCAGGACAACACTCTGACGTGGGAGGTGCGGTCGATGCATGCAACGCTCTTGGTGTGGAACCGGTTGGGATTCTGTTTGCCAGCACCCAACCTTCAGCCACGATCGAGCGGGAAGCTTATGAGGCTTTCAAAGAAGAAATCCTGCTCGGTCTGGCAGCGGAGATGCCGCTCGAAGGGTGTGTGTTGCTTCTGCATGGGGCGGGTGTCGTCGACGGTATAGAGGATCTCGAAGCGGATTTGTGCCGGGGTGTGCGCGAGGTGGTGGGCGATGTGCCGGTTGCAGCCAGTTTCGACCTCCACGGAAACGTCACGCAGGCCATGGCGGACGAACTCAATGCAGTGTTCGCGTGCCATCACTATCCTCATGTGGATCTGCATGAGCGTGCCGCAGAGGCTGTGGGTATAGTGCACGAGATGGCACGTACCGGTCGTCGCAGCCGCTGTTCTGTGCGCTCTGTCCCCGTGCTGCTTCCCACAACCACAACCTACGAGGGGGTTGGAGAAACCGCTTTGGCGAGGCTCCTTGACCTCGAGAAGCAGAGCGGCATAGTCGATCTCAGCTGGTTTCACGGTTTCCCTTACACGGATGTTGCTCACGTTGGGAGTTTTGTCGCGGCGAGTTACTTCCCTGAAGATCAGGCGGAGGCAGAAGGGGCATTGGACACTTTTACCCGAGAACTGTGGTCCACACGCGAACAATTTCGCGCGACGAGCCTCTCGGCAGAAGCTGCACTCGCTGAAGCGAATTCCCGTGCAGAGGAGACCGGTGGTGGGCCCGTTGTCATTCACGAGACGTCAGACAACTGTGGGGGAGGGACTCCCGGAGACGGGACTCATTTATTGCGAGCGATGCTCGAAGCAGGCCTGGGGGGTGAAGCCTGTTTTTCATTTCTGGTTGACCCGGAAGTGGCTGCGCAGGCTCATGAGGCGGGCGTGGGAGCAACTTTACGCGTCAGCCTTGGCGGTAAAACGGATGATCTCCACGGCGAGCCGCTTGATCTGGAGGTATACGTCAAAGCGCTCCACGATGGGCGGCTGATCATGCAGCACATGTTCAAGGGTGCTCCGCTAAACCTGGGCCCGATGGCGCGACTTGTCGTGGATGATATGGATATTGTCGTGGCTTCCCGCCGAAGTCAGACGTTTGACCAGGAACCCTTTCTCTCCGTTGGCATAGACGTCATGAAGTACAAGTATGTTGCGCTGAAAAGCAGCAACCACTTTCGCGCCGGGTTCCAGCAACTGGCGAAAGCGATCGTCACAGCGGATACACCGGGTCTCACGACCCACCACATAGAGGTTTTCCCCCGGCAAAAATGTAACCGGCGTCTCTGGCCACTCGATGACCAGGCAACATACCCGGAAGAAGGAGCAAGTGATGGATGATAAGAAAGTTTGCGTCGTGACCGGGGTGGGTCCAGGGACGGGTAGCGCGGTTGTGCGGCGATTTGCGGAGGACTATGAGGTTGCGATGTTGGCACGGTCCGCCGACCGACTGGACGTACTTGCAGATGAGCTCCCAAACGCACATGCGTATCCCTGCGATGTGACCGATACCGTTGCGCTGTACGCAACGCTCGATGAGATTCGAGAACGCCTGGGTGCGCCGAGTGTTGTTGTTCACAACGCCGTTGGCGGGGCTTTCGGAAGTTTCCTCGATATCGACCCATCCGTCCTGGAACAGAATTTCCAGGTGAATACAATGGCGCTTCTGCATCTGGGGCGTGCCACTGCACCTGCCATGATCGAGCAGGGTGAAGGTGCCATTGTGATCACAGGCAATACCTCAGCCTATCGCGGACGCGCTAATTTCGCTGGCTTCGCGCCAACAAAAGCGGCTCAACGCATTCTGGCGGAAGCCATGGCACGTGATCTCGGGCCCAGGGGTGTACATGTGGCATTTGTTGCGATCGACGCAGTCATCGACCTCGAGTGGACACGAAAACGCTGGCCCGACCAACCCGACGGTTTCTTCTGCAAACCTGCGGATATTGCAGGGGAAGTCTACCGGCTGGCCCACCAGCCGAGCTCAGCCTGGTCGTTCGAGTCGGTGATCAGGCCGTACGGCGAAACCTGGTAAGAAACGCCCCCCCTCTTGTAGGAGGGGCTTTAGCCCCGATTGGATCGCGGCTGAAGCCGCTCCTACAAAGAGGAAAGAAAGCTACAGCAGTCCGTCGTACTTACGTACCTCGTTACGACCCACCACCATGTGATGGACCTCATCGGGGCCGTCAGCAAGACGCAGCGTGCGCTGACCCGTATACATGCGTGACAGCGGTGACCACTGGGATACACCGGTTGCGCCGTGGATCTGGATGGCCTGATCGATGATCTGGCACATCTTCTCGGGCACCATCGCTTTCACCGCACTGACATAGATCCGAGCTTCTTTGTTGCCGAGCACATCCATCGCCTTGGCAGCCTGCAGCACCATCAGGCGACACGCGTCGATTTCGATCCGGGCGCGTGATACGACTTCGATGTTTTTGCCAAGCTGGATAATCGGCTTGCCGAACGCTTCACGCGTTGCGCCACGCCGGACCATGAGCTCCAGCGCTTTTTCACCGGCGCCAATGGAGCGCATGCAGTGGTGGATACGACCGGGACCCAGGCGAACCTGAGAAATCTCGAATCCGCGTCCTTCGCCAAGAAGCATGTTTTCCTTGGGAACACGCACGTCGTCGAAGAGGATGTGCATGTGGCCATGAGGTGCGTCCGGGTTGCCAAATACCTCCATACCTTCCAGGATCTTGACCCCGGGGGTGTCGATCGGCACCAGAATCTGCGACTGCTGTTTGTGTGGCGGCGCGTCAGGGCTGGTTTTAACCATGCAGATCATGATCTTGCAGCGCGGATCGCCCGCACCGGAAATGTAGTACTTTTCGCCGTTGATCACCCATTCGTCGCCCTCGAGTTCCGCGCGGGTGCTGATGTTCTTGGCGTCCGATGAGGGCAGCGCCGGTTCGGTCATAGCATACGCGGAGCGGATCTCACCGTTCAGGAGCGGCTTCAGCCATTGTTCTTTCTGCTCGGGTGTGCCAACACGCTCGATCACTTCCATGTTCCCGGTATCAGGGGCTGAACAGTTCAGCGTCTCGGAAGAAAGCGGGTATCTGCCCAGCTCGTTTGCAATGTACGCATAATCCAGGTTCGACAACCCTTCACCTGTGTCAGCGTCCGGCAGGAAAAAGTTCCAGAGCCCAGAATCTTTGGCTTTCTGCTTGGCGCCTTCCAGGAGCTCGAGCTGGCGTGGATGCCATGTCCAGGGGTCGTCTTTTTCAGCATGCAGAGCTTCGAACTCTTCCTGGATCGGCTCGACGTTTTCTTTGATGTGTTTTTTTACAGCGTCCAGAAGCGGTTGTGCTTCTTCGGACATGGTCAGATCGAAAAGATCCGGATTTTCTAAGGCAGCTTCCGCCATATTCCCCCCAAGTTATGAGATTTGTGAGTCAAAGACGGACGATTCTACTCAATTCT
>JANQFF010000278.1 GCA_028277965.1 Pseudomonadales bacterium | reverse complement strand
AAGAGGGTCGCAATATAGCGCCAGGCGTGATTTCTGCCTTTTTCCTTCTGTGCCAGCTGCCCTTCGATCACGAGGGGCATATGGTTGGCAAACCAGTTCGCAACGAGTTCTTCCCTGCTGACCCCATCCTTGCGGCGGATGAGGTACAGCATCTTGGCGCCATCAGTTGGCTGTAACACTTCAGCCGACATTGTCGGGTCGCCAGTTACCGTGGAATCCAAACGGCACACGATGATCGAGGTACGCTGTCGCAAGCGGGCCGTCCGATACATTCTGTGCGTCCAGGATAACCAGGTGACTCGCCTGGCGATTGGCGTCGTAGACGTTTGCCAGAAGGAAACCATCCCCTTCAGGGGCATCATCGCTGCGAGGAACAAATATCGGCTCGTTGGTGGCACACGCCTCACCAACATCGTAGATATCCAGTTTCCCGGTCTGATGATCGACCCGACCGATTGCGTTGAATCCACCCACTTTGAATTCCGGGTTTGTGTCACAGGCGATGTAACCGTAACGGTAGTCCAGCCCTGTGAGACGTTCGTCCAGACGCGGAAACTCACACGCGATGTCATCAAGACGCTCTGAGACATAGTCGTCGCTGTTCCGGCCGAGATCGAGGGTCCATCGCGTCAGCCGCGGCACGGCTTTCGAAGGGTCGCCCGGCGTGCCGTCGGGATGCGGGAAGAGTGGCGCCTGTTCGAATTCGCAGACATCACAGGTCACCACGTCTCCGTTCGAGTGGGCGTTCATGGGGTGAAAAACAAACGAAGGATCGCCCTGGAACCAGCGGAGATCATCCACCGTCCCGTCACGTGGCATCACCCCTATGTGGACGCCCTTTTCGGGCTCCCATGCGTATACAGGCGCCCCGCTCATCGCCCGCTCCATCGACCCGGTCAGCGGCATGATCGGAAAAATCACGTGATCCCGTGTCACCATGAAATCGTGCACCATGGCAGCATACGGCGCTTTGAACGTTTCGGACCGGGTGAGATTGCCCTCTTTGTCCACAACCTGAAACGTCATCACCTCTGAAATCATGCCGTCGGCGTTGTATCCGAAAAAGAGCATCTCGCCCGTTTCCGCATCGATTTTCGGGTGAGCCGTCATCGGTCCGTTCAACTTCCCGCCAAACGTATGCGGGCCGATGGATTGGAGCGTCACAGGATCGAGCTCAAAAGGCGCGTGCGCTTCTTCCAGGGCAAGCAGTTTGCCCCCGTGCCAGACGATATTCGTGTTGGCGAGCCCGTCGGTCTCGAGGCCCATCACACTCTCGTCGTTTTCAAGCGGGTTAAATGCACCGAACAGCGAACGACCGGCTTCATGTTCCTTCTGCCATTTGACCGTCCGTACCCAACGGTTCCGGTACGAGACCTTACCATCGGCCACATGGAAGGCGTGGACCATGCCGTCACCTCCGAACCAATGGTAATCACCCCTCGGCGCATACTGGGGATTGGGTCCATTGCGATAGAAAGTTCCGGCCAGCGCCTCGGGAACTTCGCCTTCGACCACTACATCTGCAACATCACACTCCATCTGGATGGGTGCAAACCCGCCTTGCAGGTTCGGGTGATTTGGAAAGGGCTGTGCCATCGTGTGCTCCTGATCAAGTGTTGGCGAAACAATACCATGTCCACAAGACAATCGCGGCTGAACCCGCTCCTACAGAGGTAGATACATTGTAGGAGCGGCTT
>JANQFF010000272.1 GCA_028277965.1 Pseudomonadales bacterium | reverse complement strand
TGCTCGAGGAGACTGCAGAACTCGTACGAATCACGTTTCCTTATCTCGGTTTCATTGCGCTCACCGCCTACGCTGGAGCGTTGCTGAATGCCCACAACCGTTTTGCTTTACCGGCTTTTACCCCGGTGCTCCTGAATCTGAGCCTGATCGGTGGGGCGCTCGTTGCCATTGCCGGGTGGACTGAGAGCGAAGTAGTTACCCTGGCCTGGGCGGTATTGCTGGCGGGGGTCATACAGCTTTTTGTGCAGTTCCCGTCTCTTGTGCGGCTTAAACTGATACCGAAACCCAGTTTCAAACACGAGCATGAGGGTGTGCGCCAGGTAGGCAGACTCCTCGTGCCCGCAGTGCTCGCCGCGTCGGTCGGCCAGATCAACGCACTGGTCAACACAATTCTGGCGTCAACGCTCGCGACCGGTTCAATAGCCTGGCTCTACTACGCAGATCGGCTTATGGAGTTGCCCATTGGGGTGGTTGCAGTGGCTCTTGGGACAGTGATGCTGCCTCACCTGTCCCGGCTGGCGGCTGAGGAGAATGCAGAAGGGTTCAAAGAGACCATGGACTGGGGGATACATCTTGGTCTCCTGCTCGGGTTACCGGCCGCCGTGGCGTTATACCTTCTGGCCGAACCGATGATCGCGGTACTTTTCATGCTCTTCGATTCGGGAGCAATGACGCCATACGATGCGCGCATGGCGGGTCTTGCGCTCGAGCTCTTTGCGGCTGCGCTCCCGGGATTTGTATTGGTGAAAGTGCTGGCGCCAGCGTTCTTCGCCCACCAGAACACACAATCGCCGTTTCGGTATGCAGCAGGTGCTGTCGCTGTAAACCTCGTTGTGAGCCTGGCGACTTTCCAGTGGTTTGGTCACGTCGGCCTGGCCTGGGCTACAGCGCTGTCTGCCTGGGCACATGTCTTTCTCCTTTACCGGGGATTGAAGGTTCAGGAGCGTTATCACGTCGACGCAGCTCTCCTGAGAATGATCTGGAAGAGCATTGTCGCTTCGATTCTGCTGGGCGCGGGGGTCTGGTTTTTCCTGGTCCCGTTGCCGTGGTTGGAAATGACACCGTGGATACGTGCGGTCAGCATGCTCGGAGGTGCGGGAGTCGCCATCCTCGCGTATGCCGGAGTGTTATACCTGCTCGGTACACGAGTGGGTGATCTGATGCATCGGGTATAATCGGCCGATGGAAATCATCAATGGTCTGCACAACATTCGCCCGGAACACCATGGCAACGTCGTGACCCTGGGTAACTTCGACGGTGTACATCATGGGCACCAGGTGTTGTTGCATCACCTGTGCGCAAAGAGTCGAGAACTCGGTGTGCCAAGCTGCCTGATTACCTTTGAGCCTCAGCCCAGAGAGTTTTTTGCCGGGGCTGAAGTGCCGCCGCGGCTTACCCGTTTGCGCGAAAAAGTTGAGCTCCTGAAACGGACACCCCTCGACCGTTTGTTGCTCCTGCCGTTCAATGAGCGTACCGCAAGAACTCCTGCCGAGTGGATTACCCACGAGTTGTTTCACGATCTTCTGGGTGTCAGGTATGTGGTCGTTGGAGATGATTTTCGCTTCGGTCGGAATCGCGAAGGAAACTACGACATGATCCAGCGCACGGGGCAGGAGCTTGGTTACGGTGTGAGCGAATGCGGCACTCTCCAACTGGAAGACGAGCGGGTCAGCAGCAGCAGGATTCGCGAGGTGCTTGGCGAAGCCGACTTCGAACTCGCCGAGAAGTTGCTGGGACATGAGTATTTCATCATGGGCCGTGTTGTCTACGGCCGGCAGCTGGGGCGTCAGCTTGGGACACCGACTGCGAATATCCGTCTGCATCGATACAAGGCGGCGCTTGAAGGTGTCTATTGCGTGGAAGTGGATGGTATCGATGAAGACACGTACCAGGGTATAGCTAACATAGGTCTTCGGCCGACGGTTGACGGTAAAGAGCCGTTACTCGAGGTCCACATCTTCGATTTCTCCGGTGACATCTACAACGAGCTTCTTACGGTGCGTTTCAAACATAAGCTGCGCGATGAGCAGGCGTTCGGCTCGATCGATGAACTCAAAGAACAGATCGATCGCGATGTCGTGAGTGCCCGGGACTGGTTCGCGAAACACAAATGAAATTCGACTTACGTCTGGTTCGCTGGCTTTCCGTGTCCGGTGTGGTCCTTTTGCTGGATCAGCTCACCAAGTACTGGGTTGTATCTGTGCTTGCGTACCAGGAACGCGTCCAGGTGTTACCGTTTTTTGCCTGGGTCAGGTGGCACAACGATGGGGCCGCGTTTTCGTTCCTGAGCCAGGCAGGTGGCTGGCAACGATGGTTTTTTGTCGGCCTGGCCATAGTTTTCGGAATCTACCTCATCTATGAACTTTCAAAGTTGTCCCGCGAAGACAAAGCGTTGGGGTGGGTATTCAGTCTTATCCTCGGTGGGGCGATGGGGAACATGTACGATCGTCTGACCGATGGGTACGTCGTGGACTTTGTGCTCGTTCACTACCAGGAATACTACTTCCCGGCCTTCAATGTAGCGGACTCGGCACTATTTTGTGGCGCCGCGTTCTGGATATTTCTCATGCTGCTGGAGTGGCGTGAAGAACGCGCCAAGCAGAAAGCGACATGAGCAATCTCATTTCCCGATCAGGTCCTCCGAAGATAGAGGAGGGCAGCGCCGTCACCCTGCATTTTTCGTTGTTATATCCAACTGGCGAAGAAATCGACACCACCCGGAATGGCAAACCGGCACGCTGCGTCATTGGTGATGGCAGTCTGCTGCCGGGATTCGAAGCCGTTCTCATGGGCAACGAGGCAGGATTCAGTGAACAGATACTGATTCCGGCTGAAGACGCTTTCGGCGAAAGAAACCCGGCCAATATCAGGACCATGGATGCAGGGCGGTTCGACATGCCTTTGGAAGAAGGTTTGATCGTATCGTTTCAGGCTCCCGATGGAGAACTACCGGGTGTGGTCCGCGAGATCAGGGGGAGTGTGATTGAAGTCGATTTCAACCACCCGCTGGCAGGCAGTGACATTGTTTTCGATGTGACGGTCATTTCTGTGGAAGATCGCGGCTAAAGCCGCTCCCACAGAGCAATGCTCACTATCTCCATGTGGGAGCGGCTTTAGCCGCGATTGCAGACTATGGGACGTCCGCGAGCATCTTCATGAATACCGTCCCCATTCGAGTCGTTTGTACGATAGGTGCGCCCTGCGTGGTTCAGTACCAGCTGCCGGGCCAGCTTCAGATTGGGTTCGGCAGGACAGAATAAAAAGTGCCCGTTCTGCCAATCCGTCACACCTTTCGGTGTAAAGCGTAGGTAGGACCTTGCCCTGAAAGCGCGCCATTGAATGCGCATTTCCGGCATGGGAGGCAGTTGGCCGATGATCTCATCCTCAGCATCGTACTGATGGTTCCTGTTGTGATCTGCAAACACGAGCGTGCCCTGGTGCCAGGTGTTCCGGGAACCGCACCCGTCCTGTTGGCCAGGACAAAGTATCGTGGTGACGTTCCGGGTGATTGCACTCAGCCGTGCCAGAGCCACGATGGCAGCAAACCGGTCAACGACACTGCGCGCCTTCTGCCGTTCGACGAGATCGGGTAACGCCCCAAATGAGAAAGCAAACAGGATCCCTGCAATCACCAGGGTGATCAGTAGTTCGACGAGGGTGAAACCGTTCTTGTGCACATAACTAGTCTTGAAGGGTTTTCAGGACCTGTATGTAAGACGACAACCCGTATCGCGGCTAAAGCCGCTCCCACATGGAGGTAGCTGAATTCTCACTGACCGTAGGAGCGGCTTTAGCCGCGATTCTTACTCCAGCTCGAGTTTCTTGAGCTTGTAGCGTAGCGCCCGAAATGTGATCCCAAGCTCTTTGGCTGCCGCCGTTTTGTTCCACCGTGAGGCTTCCAGAGCCTGGGTAATGAGCTGACGTTCGATACCTTCGAGGTACGCTTCAAGCCCCACACCCTCGGGTAGCGTGTGTTCGGCGTCGTCGATCGTGGCAACCGGCTCTGCGTCGGGTTCCCTGGGAGTTGGTGGCGGTGAGGGGGTTGGCGCGGTGGTGCCCTGAAGCTGCAGATCATCCGCCTGGATGGTGTTGTCCTCGCACATCGTGAAAGCCCGTTCCAGGATGTTTTCGAGCTCGCGGATGTTGCCTGGGAAGTCGTACTCCTGAAGTGCCGTCATCGCGTCAGCTGCGATGGTCGGTATCTCGCCACCATATTCGTTTGCGAGTCGGCCGAGCGATGCTTCAGCGAGTTCCGGTAAGTCGTCCACGTGGTCACGTAACGGGGGCACATGCAGCTCGATGACGTTCAGTCGGTAGTAGAGGTCCTGGCGGAAACGGTCGCAGGCCACTTCCTCTGCGAGGTCTTTATGCGTGGCACTCAGGATCCGCACATCGGTGACATCTTCAGATTGCGACCCAACAGGGCGCACGGCTTTCTCCTGAATTGCGCGGAGTAGCTTCACCTGCATGGACAGGGGAAGGTCAGCCACCTCATCGAGGAACAGGGTCCCGCCGTTCGCTGCCTGAAACAGTCCTTCTTTATCACTCACCGCACCTGTAAAGCTGCCTTTGACGTGACCGAAGAACTCGCTTTCCATCAGCTCGGATGGAATTGCGCCGCAGTTCACGGGAACAAAAGGTCCAGAATGTCGGGGCCCCAGGGAGTGTATGAGGCGTGCAGCGACTTCTTTGCCCGACCCGGATTCGCCGGCGATATAGATTGGCGCCTGGGATCGAGACAGTTTGTTGATGTGATTACGCAGCGTTTCCATCGGCTCTGAAGAACCGAGGAGTTTCACACCAGCGCTGTCTTCGCGCGAAGATCCCAGGTCACTGATTTTCAGCGCGCTGTCGACAAGGCTTCTCAGCTGATCGAGATCGATGGGTTTCTGCACGTAGTCGAATGCCCCGGCTTTCAGGGCAGAAATGGCTGTATCCATGGAGCCGTACGCTGTGATCATCGCGACAGGCAGATCCGGGTGCTCGGCGCTGATGTGGTCAATCAACTCCAGTCCGTTTCCGTCCGGAAGTTGCATGTCGGTCAGGCAAAGGTCGAAGTGTTGTTCCTTAAGGTACTCATAGGCACTTGTCAGGTCGGCCGCGGCAACTGTATCGAGCTGCATGCGGCCCAGGGTGATTTCCAGGAGCTCCCGAATATCCGGTTCGTCGTCGACAATCAGTGTGCGTTTATTTGTCATGCGTCAGATCTCCTCCGTGAGCCATACGTTCAACCTGTAATCCTGTCCGGGTGAGAGAAGAGGATGCGAAAGACACTGCCGCCGTCCTCATGTTTGTAGTAGTTCAGCTGCGCATTGTTCGTTTCACACAGCTCACGGGAAATATAGAGACCGAGCCCGGTGCCATTGCGAGCACCGGTGGTGAAAGGGTGGAACAGCCTGGGGACCACTTCCGGGTCCACACCGGTGCCGTAATCGATCACGTTGAGAAACGGTCTCTCCGAGGCGGCGTCAATCCCGCCAACCAGGTCGACGCGCTGGCCTGAATCGTTTGCCGCCGAGTACCTGATCCCGTTTTCAACCAGGTTCGTCAGCGCCTGGTTGAATTGTACAGGGTCCACTCTGATCTCGGTGTCGCCAGGCTCGACCTGCACGCGAATGGCCGCATCCGGTAAGCCATCCTGGAACTGAGTGACAAACTCCTTGAGGTAGCTTTCCAGGTTGAGCCGTTGTGGCTCCGGGGTTTTTCGACGGCTCATCTCCAGCACGTTTTCCACCACCTCATTCATCCTGCGGCAGTGATTAATGATGATGTCTGTCAAACGCTGGTCGGGTGCCGCCAGCTGGTCGGATTCATCCAACAGCTGTGCAGCGTGACTGATCGCACCCAGGGGGTTTCTGACCTCGTGGGCGATGCTGGCTGACAGCCGTCCCAGTTCGGCCAGCTTCAGCTGCTGAGCCTGCTGCTGCACCTCGCCGGTGTCTTCGAGGAATATCGTGATGTCACCGTTTGGGTCATTTGCCCGAACAGCGGAAAAGTTTGCGCGTATTTCCGGGGTATGAGGCCGGACCCTGAACGGTGGCGAACGTTTGGAAGTATTCAGCCGCCAGTCCGCGAGAGCACTCGCCAGGCGTTCGGGCAGATGGATCAGGTCCTGCTGAGATGTCGCTCCGGTGAGGGCTCGTGCGGACTGGTTATGCATCCGCACGCGATCAGACTCATCGACCACAACAATACCCGTACGCATGCGTTGGATAATGAGCTTGTTGAGCCGTTCGAGATCCGCAAGCTCAGCAGCCTGGGTCAGTGCCCGAATGTCATTCTGGCGGAGTCGGTTGGAGAGGTTCTGAACGCTGAGCGAGGCGATAAAGTAGATGGTGCCGAAGATGCCAACCTGGAAAAAATCGTACGACGCATCGGCCACCGTCAGCGCGAGATAAAACTCTTCGTAGAGAAGTGCAACGGTGGCAAACGCTGCGATAAAGGTGGCTTTACGACCCGTTACGATGATAGCCCCGGTTACAACCGATATGAGGATCAGGGGCGCAAAACCGCTAGCGATACCGCCGGATACGAAGGTCAGGAAACTCAAACTTGCGATGTCTGCCAGCACCAGACCCAGGCTCAGATACTCTCTGTTGAACCACGCCTTGGGGATGATCTGGAGAACCACCGCTGAGATGAGGTTGAAAACGGTGTAACTGAGGCAGAACCACCAGAACAGGTTGGCATCAAGAACACCCAGACGGGTCACAAAGAGGCTCTGGGTGAATGCAATCAGAAGGGCAAAACCGACAAAGGCGCGGTAGTAGTTGTAGATTCTGAGCAGGCCAATGCTCAGATCGAATCTTCGGCGTTCAATCTCGGCAATGATTTCTGTGCGTTGAGCAGTCACAGCGTCCGGGAGTCAGACCTCGTTTTTGATGAGCACAAAATCAGTCAATGAACGGCAGCCAGCTGAACCAGCCCCGTTTCTTCTTCTCCTTCTCCTGGTCCGATCGCGGTCCGGGTTGCGGTTGCACGGCCGGCGGTTCGAAACCGTCAGGATGCTCGATCCTGATCGGTGGCGGGACGTCCGGCTTGTCCAGGAAGCCAAGTGTCATGATGTTGGTCCACGAACGGTCGCGGTTTCTGATGGTTTCCGTGAGGACCATGTTCCCCGAATCATCAAACGCTGGATAGTTCGGGTAATTCAGCGCCAGAACCCTGAGCGCGTTGTTGGCTTCGTCTTTGAGATTCAGCTTGTAATTGGTCTCAACCAGGACCGCCAGGGCGTCGGGAGTTGCCTCCGACTGCGGGTAATTCTCAATGACGTATTTCGCCCGGTTGGCTGCGGCCACCAGCGCTCCACGGCGCAGGTAATAGTCGGCGACCGCGAGTTCCGCGCGAGCCAGGAGGTTGCGCAGGTGAACCATGCGCTGCTTGGTGTCGGCTACATACGGGCTGTTCGGGAAACGCGCGAGGAGTTGCGCAAAATCCGCGTACGCTGTCTGGGCAGGCACCATGTCGCGTTTGAACTCGTCAGT
>JANQFF010000266.1 GCA_028277965.1 Pseudomonadales bacterium | reverse complement strand
GACCGCTTCGGTCTCGCCGCCGCGGTTGGTGATGAACATGGGCCGACCCGTCTGTTTCACCTGGTTGAGGTGGTCGCGGAGGTGATCGCGATGCTGGGTCACGCTGGTGATATCGTCTGTTCTCATGGCTCAAACTCTCGTTTTGTTTACGCTGTAGCGTACGTTAACACGTACGTTTATTATCGCACACCCTCACGCCAGAGTCCAGTTTTTCTTGTGATTTAGTCCATTTCCGGGCAAAAACTGAGTTGAATCAAGGGCTTGCGGGAAAGGCGAATTTGAAGCGTCTGGCCCTTTTTGATGATCTCGATACCGTGTTCCGCCAACCAGCGATCCGTTTGCGATCGCTGACCCACTTCTAGCGGAAGAAACTCGATAGGGTGACAGCCCAAGGCTTGGGCTAAGCGGATCATCCAGTCAAGAGAGAGCCGACGTTCACCGCGTTCCAGTTTGTCGATCTGGCTCTTTGAGGTTCCCACCCGTTCGGCCAGAGCGTTCATGCTCATGTTGGCTCTCTTGCGGCATTCCCGCAGTCGGTTAGGTAACGCGGCCGGCATGTGGTCGGTCTCCCCCGTGGTTGAACAAACGTCGGCACAGGACGGCATGCCCGGGTGCCGGGGCTGCTACCAACCATTACAAACGCAAAGGAAGTCTGAGTTATTCCCCCGAAGGGTCTTGTATTCACCCAAAACCCCGACAAG
This sequence comes from Pseudomonadales bacterium, assembly GCA_028277965.1. Lineage (GTDB taxonomy): Bacteria > Pseudomonadota > Gammaproteobacteria > Pseudomonadales > Azotimanducaceae > UBA4421. The sequence continues at coordinate 11,084 of JANQFF010000266.1, read as the reverse complement.
GGGGATGCGTTCATAACGGTGGTAGCAAAGTTGAGACTAGACCAAGACGTAGGTAAGAGGCAAGCGATTTTCGCATTTAGCTTAGAAAACAGATGAGAGCACGATGCTTGTTTATGAACTAGTTGGTTTTGCTGAACCTGGCACGAATCGTCTTTAAGTACTGCACGATTAACAATGCGGCAACCACGCCCAGCGCTGTCGATATGGTTGAGACCAAGAAGATCGCAACACGGGACGTCTCGAACGCCGACAGTCGAATATTCATGATAATAAACGCGATCATTGGTAATACGACAAGCGTCCCTGTAACATCAATTAGCCAGCTTCGTCCCGGCTGCAGCGCCAGCCAAGCAAACTCGGCGATCTCATCTGAGTGCCTGTCCATTAACCGTCGCATGTGCGGCAAGTGCGCTGCCAGATAGAACAAAAGTAAAGTCGATACAACAGGCGCAGCGATCGTAGCCAACTGCCCTGGTACCTTTGTGCCTAAGAGCGTGATGCTCTGAGATTCCGGACTCATCGAACGGATGTTATCCAATGCGGTGTTCCGCGCCTCGCCGATCGTTTTTTGCGAAAATCCCTTCGAAAAAGGCCGGAGTTCTGGAAACACTTGAATCTTGCCGGCATCGATCTTTAGTGCTTTGCTGGATTGCCCATTGAACTGGAGCCATTGCAGCAAAGACGTGTTCGGCACCTCTTCGATTGTGCATTTTAGATCGCGAGTGAATACAGGGCCACCGCCTTGGGGCGGGACGATCTCGAAATAAATTTGTGCAAAAGCCTCTTCGGTGGGGACGAAGTTGTGCGGTGACGAAAGAATGGGCGCAGTTTGCATTTCAATCCGCACGTTGTCGATGCGCGAACCTGTTGTTCCGTTCTCGTTGATAAAGTTGCTGATATCTTGGATCAGTTCTCGTGACAAGTCCGGTACCCAGATCTGCACATCGCGGCCGACATGGTATAGCGGCGAAAGCAATTGTTCTATCGCATCAATCTTCGCAGCATCCCCAGACACCAGCATGGTGTCTTCAACCAATAACCTACTCACGTGAGGACTGGTGCCGGCCACATCTGCGATATGGTGGATGTTAAAGACTAGGCTGTCGATCTTGCCGAGTTCTTCAGCGAACGCAGCAATCATCTTCTGATGGCGTTTAGCGTATTGACGTTGCGCAAGATCGTCTGCCCAGTCAGGGTATTTGGCAAAGTCGACCTGCTCGAACGACTCGATCTGTTCCACTACCAGCGAATCATCTTCCGGGCGGGATATCGACAACGCGAATACGATAGCCGCCACGTTGACAGCAATAATCAATCGGTGCAGGTTGCGGCACGTTTTAAGGGCGTCTTCGACCATGGGTTCCCCAGTACATTGAATGCAGCTACCACTGATTGCCTAGGACAACTAAAGATTCCAACCGACTGTTAATCTCGGGTTACGCTTCTTATTCACCAGATTGTGGTAACGGCTTCCTCTATTCTACAGGGCAAACACATTGAACACGGCATAGAATATATCGTGTTACTTAATCTCGAAGCCCGCTGAGTAAGCTGCGGCGTCTTTGTCGCTCACCTTACTGCCAAGGATCAGCCGCCAAGCTGCGATATCCATCCGGAGAGGCTGGCCATTATCGTTGATGAACTGGTCCGACGCTTGAGGTTCACACGCGATGGTTTCGGGTTGGTCGGGTTCCTGCACGATGGTCTTCAGGAAAGCAGCCATATCTGGGGGTTCCGACTCCAACTCGACATCGATTTGGAACACGTATTGGGTGTAGACCCGTGGCTTGCTCGGTTGCTGGTCGTTGGTCACTACACCCAAAGGTTTGATCGAGCAGTTGGTCTTGATGAGTTTAAGCTTGTGAGTAAACAGACGAAGTAAGGTCGGGTTGGCGTTACCGATGAACAGGTCTTCAGCGTCTCTTGGATTCTCAGTGGCTAAGTCAATCCAGTGCTGCATGTCCGGATCACGGGTAACACCCACCGGATATTCGAAGCCTGTCGCCCAAAGGATCGAAAAGCCCTTGGTGTGTTTGTAGGTGTAATTCAGTCGCCCTCGCTGCCGGTGATACGCGATAGCTAGGTGCTGCTCTTGTTTTGGCCAGGATAGCCTCACGACCACACCGAGCATGAGGAAGTGGTTGTAGGCCATGCCAGGCACATACGGTGTGTCTTTATGTGCGTCATTGAGAGGTGTGTACATCCCTGATGCACAGACGGCCTCGTAGAGACTAGGAACACCAACCATCTTGATCAGGGCGTTGGACACCTTCGGGTCGACGATGAGGTTTTTCTTGTCTTGGACACGCTGCGATGGGTCTTTCGCGCGGCGTGTCCGGCTGCCGCTGAAAACCCGCTGGCGTTCTGTGTCTCCTAATTCCTCGTGGATCGCTTGCAGCACGTCAGCGTGCTTCTTTGTGTCCTTCACAAACTCATATGGTGAGACTTCTAGAACGATCGATATTGCGCGCAACACGTTGGGGGAAGCCTTCCGAGCGCGAATGGCTTCGCGAATTGAACTTTCCGAAATATCAATATCGAAACGTGCGGCTTGCGTGACGATTGACCTAGCAACCATACCGCTGGCGTTGAACCTGATCTTGACCTTGTCCGCATCAATGGGGATGCGGATGTTGGGCCTGCCGGGCTTCTTTTTTCCCATGGGGACACCCCCGAAATAGTTCCTTGGAATTGTTTGGCACTTCCTTGGAGTTGATTGTAACAAACACCTCTCCAAAGGGTTAGCAAAACCTTCACTGTGTCTGCGGTAACGAAAAACCCCAGACCTAAGGAGGTGCCCAATGCAGGCCCAACCCCCCTCAGAACACGAACTGACCGAACTCCAGACTGAGCTGCTCCAACGGGGCGGCGGGCTCGGCAAGTACCTGAGTCTTCACGACATCAGTGACGCCGTTCAGGAAGCCAACGTCGATCTGATCGAAACCATCCGCAATAACAAGGTGCGTACGAGCCTGAAGGGTTTGTCGCACCGCATCGTCCGGTGCAAGGGTGCTCGGATCATCGGCGGCCAGAACCGCGACCGTAAGTGGATCGAAAACGACAAGGGACTTCTTGTCCCGAAGCGTCTCGAGGTTATTGATCCGTATCAGGCCGCAGAGCAGAGCGAGCTCGCCGCCGCCCTGCGTGAGGCGTTGATGCAGCTTCACGGGGCCGACCGCTACGCCGTGATCCTGCGCTACTTCCATCACATGCCCTACCGCCACATCGCCGAGGTGCTCGGCCTGCCGGACGAGAACGCCGTGACCACCTGCCTGCGTCGCGCCTACAAGGCCATGCGGGAGCCGATGGAAGGGTGGGCCGATTGATGTGGTTCAAGCGTAAGCGATCGAAGCGCCAGCCCGACACCAACCCGACTTTGCTGCGTCTGTCGCCTAAAGATGCCGATGGCTTCCGGCTGAATGATGCCTTTGAGGGCGTTCAGGTCTTCGGCAGCACGGGCAGCGGCAAGACGTCCGGGTCGGGTGCGGCGTTGGCTAAGGCGTACCTGTCGGCCGGGTTCGGGGGCCTTGTGCTGACGAACAAGGTCTCCGACAAGGCCGACTGGATGAAGTACCTCCAGCAGGCCGGGCGGCAGGACGACCTGATCGTCTTCTCGCCCGATTCGTCCCACCGGTTCAACTTCCTGGAGTACGAACGCTCCCGGCCCGGCCGCGGGGCAGGGCTCACCGAGAACCTGGTCAACCTCTTCATGGTGTTGCTGGAAGCCAGCGAGCAGGGCGACGCCAGGGCCGCGGAGAAGTTCTTCGACCGGGCGGTCAAGCGGCTGCTTCGGAACACGCTCGACCTGTTGATGATGGCTGGCGAGCCACTGTCCATGCGGGCGATCAACGAAGTGGTCGCATCGGCGCCCACGAGCCCCGAGTTGCTCGACGACCCCGGCTGGCAGCGGTCCTCTCTCTGTGTACGGTTGCTGGAGAAGGCCAGCCGCAGCGGCCAGCGGGACTACGCCGTGGTCGAGTACTACTGGTTGAGCCAGTTCCCCAGCGAAGACCCTCGGACCCAGAGCAACGTGGTCCAGACTTTTTTGGTGATGGCCGACATGTTCAACCGCGGCGTGCTGTACGACCTGTTCGGCACCGGCTTGAACATCACGCCCGAGGTGACCCAGTCGGGCAAGGTCCTGCTACTGGACCTCCCTTTGAAGGAGTTCGGGCAGGTCGGCAAGTTCACGCAGGTGCTGATTAAGTACCTCTGGCAGCAGGCCACCGAACGCCGCGACATCAACCGCAGCCCACGCCCTCAGTTCCTTTGGGTGGACGAGGCCCAGGACTTTCTGGTCAGCACCGACTCGGCGTTCCAAGCGACGGCGAGGTCGTCACGCACCGCTACGGTCTACCTCACGCAGGCGATCTCAGCCTACTACGCCAAGCTGGGCTCGTCGGGCAACGGCAAGGCGATCGCCGACGCGTTCCTGGCGAACCTCGCCACGAAGGTGTTCCACTGCAACGGCGACGCGGAGACCAACGACTGGGCCGAGCGGGTGATCGCCCGCGATTGGACGTACCGGACCAACTCCAACGTCTCGCAGCAACCCAGGAACCCGGACCCGAAGGCGGGGGCCAACCGCAACGACCCCACTGTCAGCAGCGGGGTCAACCCGTCGCTGGAATCCAACGTGCTCGCCTCACACTTCACGCGGCTGCGTCGGGGCGGTCCTGCAAATTCTTTCCTTGTCGATGCACTGGTCTTTCAGGCGGGCCGTGTGTGGACCGCCACGGGCAGAAACTACCTTCCCGTCACCTTCCGCCAGAGCTAGCCCAGGAGATCAATCATGTCGTCGGATCAGAAGAGTACCATGTCGGCTGAACAGCAAGCCTCGTTCTACAACAGCATCAAGACCGGCTACCAGCGTGGGCAGGAGACGCTCGTCGCCATCCGGGTCGTCAAGCAGATCTTCAGTCAGGTCATCGACCTGCTCGCCTACCCGTGGTTGCTGCTGATGCACTACGAGTTCGGCGAGCGTTTCCTGAGCGGTTGGCTGGCGTTGGGGGCCCACGTGATTATCAGCACCGTGGCCATGGCCAACGAGTCGGTGATCGGCGGGCTGCTGTCTTACGCCGTCCTGATCGCGTGGGCGGTCCACCGGTGGCGGGTGCAGTGGCGCAACAAGCACAACATCCGCTGGCACAGCTACAACGCGGGCACGCCGTGGATCGAGCGGTTCACATCGCGGTTCAAGACCACCCACATCGAGATGTTCATCGAGCCGGCCATCCTGTTCGGGCTTGGGATGCTTCTTTCCTGGCTCACTTACGACCGCCAGGACTACGATTCGGTGTGGGGCAGGGGCACTAGGGTCAGCTACGACGGGTTCGGCTTCTACATGATGCTCAGCGGCATCTGCCTGATGATCCACCAGTACGCCCGCTACACCCGCTACCGTCACCTGCTCCTGGACCAGATCGACCAGCAGATCATGGCCGAGCACTTCACGGTGGCCCTCCAGGGTAACCACGAGCCCGATCAGACCGAGGGTTTCATCGTTGAAGGGGCTGGTGCGTGGACCGATCAGGAACGCGAGTTGATCTGCGCAAGTGTGGAGCAGGATAAGCCGCAGGAAAACTTATCTATTCCTGCAAACGCGGCCTGAGATCGGACACAGAACAGTAGAGCGTGGCGGTCACGCTCGCTTCCTTCAACCCGTAGTCGGAGCAACGCCATGAGCGGCAAGGACTACCACAGGGGTCTGTACGACAACAAGGCCTACCGCGGCCCGTTCCCCGTGACCAACATCCTCGGCACGCAGGTGAAGGTCTGGGAGAACGGCCGGTGGGTTTGGAAGCCGAACAAGTAGTTCCGCTTCCCGTCGTACCCCCAAGAACCCGCAGCTTATGGCTGCGGGTTTTCTCATGGATGGGCTGCGGTGTGTCTGTTTAAGACCCTCGGGCTTAACCGTCCAGCAGCAGTTTGAGGTAGGAGGCTGCTGCTTCCTCGGCGTCGCCGTCGGGCCGTTCCCGGGGGTGAGACCCGACGGCGATCCGATCCAGCAGCAGCCCAAGCCACCGGTGTGAGAGTCCCTCTCCAATGGTGTAGCCGGAGACAAGTGTAGCGCCGCAAGGCAGAACCGTGGTATGTGCAGTCACGATAACCACAGAAAGGAGAGTCACTATGACCACCAAACAACCACCCGCCGACACGCTGCGGCTCAACGGCCTGAAGGCGACGATCTGGCGCAACGAGACACAGAACGGCGTGATGTTCAATACCTCCATCGTGCGGACCTACCGCGACAAGGACGGCAACTACCACGACACCACGACCTTCGGGCAACGGGACCTGCCCGCCTTGGGTTCGTTGGTCGACATGGCTATCGCCCGCGTAAGCGAGCTGAGCGACCAAGAGCGTTCGCGAAACAGCAAAGCCGCCGCCAAGGCCGCTGAGAAACAGAACCAGCGGTAGCCATGCAAAATTGCTTGTTGGGGATACACATAAGTCAGTGTATGGATAGATCAATTTAGATATTGAAACACGAAACGATGACATGTCAGAAACGGAATACAGATGAATCGTAAACTGACTCAACAAGAAATATCGGCGTCGCTTGATAGTAGCGGTTACCCGCCCATCTTGGTTCCGGATGAAGCCGCTCGTATATTGCGCATCAAGCGATCCACGCTCTATCGTCACGTCTCGGAGGGGCGATACAGTTCCGCGGTCAAGCGGGGCAAGCCGCTCCGTTTCTGGCGTGACCGGCTCGTTCAGGACTTCATGCGATGAAGATGGAGGGGCGTTGCCGGGTCGATGGCACCGAGATCACCATCGGGCGGCGTGTGTCGAAAAAGGGCGGTAAGCAGAGCACTAGCCGCACTTATTCTGCGGAATACCGTGATGATTCCGGGAAACAGATATGTGAAAGCCTGGGAACAACCAACTTGGCCGAAGCGAAGCGCGGAGCCCTCGCCATCCACGCCCGGCTTTCAGAGGGCAGGCCGCGGATTGCGGAAAACAAGCTTACGATCGAAGAGTTAATCACCCAGTACATGCTGATGGTCCAGGTTCGTGGGCTAGCACCCAAGACCGAAGCCAAGTACCGCTCTGATCTCAAGAAGCTGAGCGACTATTGTACCGAGCAGCGGCTGGTGATGGCGCATCGTTTTGATCGTGATGCGTTCTATCGGTACCGTCAATGGCTGACCACCCACAATTACGCCGACAAAACAATTTACGGGGTATTGATCCTTTGCAAGCAGGTTTTCAAATGGGCACACCAGGAAGGCAAGCTGTCGGATTATCCGATCGGTACGGTCAAGGTCTCCAAAGCTCGCGCCAAACCACAGGCCTGTTTTACCACGGGCCAGGTTGAGCAGATTCTTGCAGCGACAGATGATGCTGAACGCGCCGCGTTCGCCACACTGGCATACGCCGGTCTTCGGGTCGGCGAGCTGATTCAGCTGCAGTGGCCAGATGTACTGTTCGACAGAGGTGACTTGGGGATGTTCTACATCCGTCGTGGTGGGTCCATGGGTACGACCAAGGACAAGGACCACCGGTTTATTCCTATTCACCCCAGGATCAAACCGCTCATTGAAGCGCTGCCGCGATCATCAAATCTGGTCTTTCCAGCTATCAAGGACCGCAGGCTGCTGATCCGGCTGAAAAAACTGTGCGCGGAATTAGGCTTTCCCAACCCAAATCAATACAAGGTCCACTCGTTTCGCCATCATTTCGCCAGCCTGTGTGCCAACCACCAGGTTGCCTACCGGAAAGCCTTGGTCTGGCTTGGCCATAGCTCGTCGGAGATCCTCGACCTGTATTACCACCTCACCGATGCCGACAGCCAGGCGGCCATGTTGGCACTCGCGAACGACACCACGATAAGCAACCGGCCAGAGCACCAACGTTGAGGGCGCTTTGAGGGCGCGCGGGCAGTCAGCAATCAAGAAACCCTCACAAAATCTTGCATGGCAAGGCTTTGTGAGGGCTCGTTGTGAAAAAGCGGAGAGGGCGGGATTCGAACCCGCGGTAGGGGTGTATACCCCTACGCCGGTTTAGCAAACCGGTGCCTCCAGCCGCTCGGCCACCTCTCCCGGCTGATTGAGTATCGTTGCAATTGTCGTTGTCGTTGTCAAATGCTTTGTCTTCGCTGGACTTACGATCATCACCGCCGCGGGTGACGGGGCGCGGGCGAACGGCCTCTGAATGCACCGACTTGCATGTTTCAGCAGAGAAAGTCCGGCGAGTAAAGCGGAGAGTTAAGTAGCGGTCCGCGATCCTTGTTGTTTGGCACGCTTTGCTATTTGACATGCCTGTGGTCTGTGCCTGTCCTCGACGGTATACAGGGATTGGCCCAAACCAATTAACCGCACCAGTCTGCTACCTGGTCTATGGCTGGAGAATACACCAACATGCTAAGAAAAGCGGTGGCTGCCGTCGCCGCTCGTTGCATCCGGTTCAACCTAGTGTATTCGTTTTAAGCACTTGCCCCGTGGCGACGCATCCACATCAAGCCGCCCAGTGTGATTAGCGCAACGGATGTTGGTTCTGGCGTCATAACCACGTTGTCCAATGCGAACACACGAGATGGACCGCCGAACATAAACTCCAACGATGTGCCTAGGTAGGGAAACGCTCCGCCGAATGGGTTGCTGTCGGTGTAGGCGTAGGCCCAGTCGGACCCATCCCAGTACGCCATACTGTGGTTGGTGTTCTCGATCTCGACGCGGTATCGGGTCCAGTTGCCGTACATCGAGGGGGCAGGTCAGCAAGGATGCGGCTCAAGCTCTGCGACGACAAATGATGCTCGCGCTGACCAGTACGATCATGGCCAACGATGCGGGCTCCGGCACGATCTCGGCTGCCCAGACTTCGTTAGAATACGACGCGCTCCCGTCCCCTCCACCGATGACGTACACATGATTGTAGGTGGGGTCGTAAGTCACGCCCGTTGCCTGCACAAACTGAGATGATGGCATGCTCCCAATCGTCTGCCAGTTGCCGATCACCCCGGTCACGGGGTCGATCTCACCTTCGTAGATATTGGTCACGTTACCGCTGTTGTATCCAGTTCTGCCACCGAACAGCAGGATCGAATTGTCCACGATCACGCTGTTGTGATACCACAGCGTGGTGGGCAAGTTGGCTTCCTGTCGCCACGCTCCCAGCGTACCGTCCGGGTTCACCGGTGCCGAGTAGACGGAGTCGAGGATCGATCCCCAGCCCGTGATCCCTCCGACGAGATAAGCCCGGTCGTTGTGAAAGTGGACGGAGGTGTGCTGACGGCCCTGTGGCATTGAGGTCGTCTGGCTCCAACCGGTCAAGTGCCCGCTGGCATCGATCGCGGAGATAAAAACCTCCTGGTTATCCGCATCGGGCCAGCCACCGAACTGGTAGAGATAGCCGTTGTGGGCTTCCGTACCCAGTCGTCCACCCTTTTCGAATCCAGCCGCGGGCTCGGATCGCCAGGCGCCGACCACGCCATTGCCGACGATGGGCGCGCTGTACATTTCGCCGTTGTGAGTGGATGCAAACAGGTAACCGTCGTGGACAGTCAGGCCGGGTCCCTGATCGACTTCAGGCAGCGACGTAGTCCCGCTCCATGGATTGAGCGATCCGTCGTTGAACGCCTGGGCCGAATAGACCTGATCTAAAGCCGCTCCGTTCCAACCCCCCGCGACGTAGACGTAACCCTGATGGTTAACCGCGTCGTACTGGTAGCCCGTTGTCGGATACGCGTTCTGTTGAACCCACGGCCCGAGCTGGATATCCCCGTTCGCTTGCCCGGTCGACAGTAAAACGAGAGATGCGAACAAGAACACGCACAGTGCTTTCGCGATCAGTTCCATCGGTTTCCCCTTGACCATGCGGTGGCAGGATGCCACAAGTCCGTAGCATATGACCCGATCGTGTCGTCATCACGATCAACGTGATCGGCACAGCCATGCACAACGTTCGGCTGATGCCAAGACCCTACTGTTACTCTCCGATTCCCCCCGCAAGACGATGTGCCTTCAATGTTTTTATACCACATCGTCCGGTAATGGCAAGCGCAAACTGATTAATATGGTGTTTGCGTACCTTCGCATGGGCCGGAGGTGCTGGCGGTGATTATTTCGATGAAGCCGTGAGCATCTGGGGCAACGTCGCCATCGTGGGAAGCGACCACCACGATGACAACGGCAGCCGATCCGGATCAGCGTACCTTTTCGACGTGACCACGGGGATCAGGTCGCTAAGCTTTCGCCCGGCGGCGACGGGTAAACGCTAGTCCACCCAGCGCCAGCAACGCCAGGCCGGCCGGTTCGGGCACCGCGGCGGGGTGGGCGATCGTTTGGCCGAAGTTCGCGCCCAGCGCGTTGAGGTCGAGCAGGCTCACCACACCGTCGTAATTGAAATCGCCGCTCTGCCACGTGCCGGCTTGGCCGAAGTTCGCGCCCAGGTTGTTCAGGTCGATCAGCGTCACCGCGCCGTCGCCGTTGGCATCGCCCCGATAAGTCACCAGAAGCCGCACGCGGTCGATCGTGCTGTTGGCGTCGGTGTCTTCGTAGAGCAGCGCCAGCGCGTGGCCCGGGTCGGGCAGGTCGGTGCCGACGATCGCAGGTTGCACGAACGCGCCGCCGATGCCGGTTGCGCCGGTGGCGCTAACCAGGTTTTTTTCATCGCCGAGCGTCAGCGCCGTCAGTTGGTTGATCGTCAGGGCGCCGTCGAGGGTGATGTCGGTCGACACCATCGGCGTGTGCCCCAGGTCCAGCACGTCCACCGCGATCGCGCTGTCGCCGGGCAGGTTGGCCGACAGGTGCACGGTGGCGCTGTCGTTGAGCTCGAGCGTGCCGCCGTTGAAAAACAGGTCGTTGCCCAGGTGCACGTCGCCCCGGCCGTGGATGGCGAGCGTGTGCCCGTCGAGGTCGATCGACTGGTTTGCGTGCAGCGCGGCGCCCTGCGCCACGACGAACCGCGCATCGGTTAACAGCTTAACGCTCGTGTTCAGTTGGTGGCTGCCGCGGCGGGCGTTGATCTCGGCCACGTCGCCGCCGCCGTCGAGCAGCAGCACGTCCAGGCTGAGCAGGCTGTAGGCGTGCGTCGAATCGAAGTGCAGCGTTTTGGCGGTCTGGGGTGTCGACGAAACG
>JANQFF010000220.1 GCA_028277965.1 Pseudomonadales bacterium | reverse complement strand
CGCTGCGGTTTGATGACCGCTACGATCAGATCGCTGTACCGTGTCTGCATGTCACGGGTTGGTTCGATATGGAAGATCTGACCGGGGCGTTTCATCATTACGAGCATATGCGCCAAGCGTCTCCAGCCCGAAACAGCCAACAACTCATTGTTGGCCCGTGGAGCCATGTCAACTGCCGTTGGCCACACGACAGCTATGCTGGCATAAACTTCGGCCCAGCTGCGGCGCTCGACATGCACCAGATCCATCTGCGGTGGTTTGATTACTGGCTCAAAGGCAGAGACAACGGCGTGCCTGCTGATCCGCCAGTCCGCCTGTTTGAAACCGGCCGCAATGCCTGGCTCGAAACGGACCACTGGCCGCTCGCTACGACAGAGCAGGTGTTCTACTTACACTTCGATGGAACCGTCGGCCATTTATCCGCCGAAGCTCCCGCAACCGATCTCCCCGTGCAAACCTATCGCTACGACCCAAACGATCCCGCCCCGACCCAGATGGACGTCAAGCTGTACCCGCTTGAGGATATTCCCCTCGATCAAGGCCCAGTCGAAGCCCGGACTGATGTGATTACCTACACCAGTGACGTCTTGACCGAAGAGCTCGTCATCTCAGGCTGGCCGCATCTCGCATTGTTTGCGGCGAGCGATTGCGACGATACCGAGTGGCACGTGAAACTGACCGATGTGTATCCGGACGGACGTTCCATGAAGGTCAGCCAGGGATGCTTACGGGCAGCCTACCGAGACTCACTCGAACACCCCACCCCCCTGGTTCCCGGACATGTGACTGCATTTGATGTGGAATTATGGCCAAGCCATTACGTTTTTCTGCCTGGTCATCGTCTCCGCGTCAGCATCACTAGCAGCGACTTTCCCTGGTTCGCTCGCAGTATGAATCGATTTGGTCGGATCGCCGATTTAGCTGAGCCGCGCATCGCAACAAATAGTATTTGGCACACGGCTGCTTTTCCATCGCGCCTCCACTTGCCTGCCCAAGTCCACTGCTAGACCCTTTCTTTTTCAGGGTTCGCTTTTACA
>JANQFF010000100.1 GCA_028277965.1 Pseudomonadales bacterium | reverse complement strand
GTTATGCACGTCCTCGTCGTTGCGCAGGTTCACAACGACACCGCCCACGTCGGTCTTGTGCGTGATCTCCGGACTCATGACCTTGAGGACAACGGAATGCCCGATGCGACGCGCTGCTCTTACCGCCTCATCGGCCGAACGGGCCGGGACCGGGCGCGTCGTCGGAATCTCATAAGCGTCAAGCAGAGCCTTGGAGAACGTCTCCGACAAGATGTCCTCACTGTTCTGCAGGATGGTGTCGAAGAGTCCGCGAAGCTTCTGGCGATCAAGGGCGAAGGACACGGGAATCTCGCGCGGCGTCTCGTACAGCACACCGATGTTCCGCGAGTAAGAAACGAGGTACATGAATGCGTTGACCGCACGCTCAGGAGAACGATATGTGGGAATGCCCGACTGGTTCAGGATCCGTTCGCCTTCCTCCACCGCGTCACCGCCCATCCAGGCTCCGAGGATCGGCTTGCTGGATTGCCCTGCAATGCGCCCTATCGTGCGAGCGGTCTCTGTCGCGTCCGTCATTGCCTGCGGGGTCAGAACAACCACTGCGGCATCAACGTTCTTATCCGCAAGCACGATCTCCGTCGCCGCTGCGTAGCGATCCGGCTGGGCGTCTCCAAGCACGTCCACGGGATTGTTATGCGACCACATCGGCGGGAGCACTTCGTTGAGTTTCTTAATCGTGTCATCATTCAGCTTGGCAAGGTGACCGTTCCTGGCGATGAGCGTATCGGTAGCCATTACACCGGGGCCGCCGGCATTGGTGATTATGGCCAACCGCGCCCCGTGGGGAGCTTTCTGCTTGGCGAGCAGTTCTGCGCACTCGAACATGTCATCAACGTCGTAGACACGCACGATGCCGGCGCGCTGGAAGGCCGCGTCGTAGACATCATCTTCCGCAGCCATGGCTCCGGTATGCGAAGCGGCGGCGGCAGCCGACTCTGCGAATCGACCCGCTTTGTACGCCACGATCGGCTTGTTCCTCGCGAACGCACGGCTTGCTGACATGAATTGACGCGGATCCGTGATCGACTCGGCGTACATGATGATCGACTGGGTCTGTGCATCCTGGCCGAAGAAGTCGATCAGGTCGCCCATGCTCACGTCGATCATGTTACCGATCGAGACGAAGTTGGAGAATCCAATGTGCTCCTGAATCGCCCAATCCAACACGCTGGTACAAAGCGCTCCGCTCTGCGAGAGGAAGGCGACGTTTCCCGGCTCCGGCATCGCCGCCGCGAAGGTGGCGTTGAGGCCGATCGACGGCACGATCGCCCCCAGACAGTTTGGGCCGAGGATGCGCATGCCCGGGAACTGCTTCTGGGCGTCGAGCACCTGCTGCTCCAGTGCCTTGCCCTCGGCACCAGCTTCACGGAAGCCTGCGGAGAGGATGATAATACCCATGATGCCGCGTTCGCCGCACTGGTGGATAATCGTGGGCACGATCTTCGCCGGCAGCGAAATCACCGCGAGGTCCGGCGTGTTCGGCAGTGACGCGACGTCCGGATAGCACTGGATACCATGGATCGCCTCGCGCTTCGGATTCACCGGATAGACAACGCCGTCAAAGCCCGCACTGATGAGGTTACGCAGCACTGTGTAGCCCACGCTCTCGGTGCGCTCAGAGGCACCAATAACAGCCACACGCTTGGGATGAAAGATCTTGTCAAGGTTGCGAACGGTCACGGTTCTGGCTCCAATCGGATTGATATTTAGCCCCACAGCACTGACCTCGTCAGGATTGGCATTCTACGCAGGTGCGCATGCAGCGACCACTCACCGGCAAAATATCCTCCTATGAACTTCATCGCTTCATCACTACACGAGTGCTGTGCTGCACAAATCTCATCCATTAAATGAGGCAACTTTGAGATTGTAGAAACTTAGAAATCCGCGAAAACATAAATGACGTTGAACCAGACCAACGCGGGTTTCTAGTACTCCATAAGTCCCTCGATTTCCGAGCCCCTGGTGTGGTCGTTCGCCGTGTCAATGCTCAACGTATTCACCAATGAGTTAGAATACATGTATGCAAAGCTCAAATCCCACTCCGTATCCGATCGATATTCAGAAAATTCGTGATCGTTTTCCTGCCTTGGCATCCGAAACAGTTTTTTTGGAAAATGCTGGTGGATCACAGGTTCCGATTGATGTCGCAAACGCAATTCACGAATATTTGCTCAACACCTATGTGCAACTCGATGCCGGGTACGAGCTTTCAACAATCTGCACCGAGATTGTTGATCATGCTCACATCTTCATGAACACCTTTGTCAACGGAAGTGATACGGGATCAGTGATCCTTGGTCCTTCGTGTACGCAACTTTGTACCATGTTGGCGGAGTGTTATGCTCAAGCACTCACACCCGGGGACGAGATTATTGTTACTGAATCCGGGCACGAAGCGAATATTGGTCCCTGGATGAAACTCGCTGATCGCGGCTTTGTCATCAAGCAATGGAACGTCGATCCGGAAACGTTCTCATGTCCCATCGAGCAACTCGATACACTACTCACAGCTCGTACCAGGATCGTTGCCATTACGCACGTTTCCAACTTGCTGGGTGAGATCGTTAATCTCAAACCAATTTTAACCAGAGCACACGCCCATGGAGCCCGGGTTGTCGTCGATGGTGTTGCCTATGCACCTCATCGATCAATTAACGTGGCAGATTGGAACGTAGACTGGTACGTCTTTTCCAACTACAAGGTGTACGGCCCGCACATGGCCACACTGTACGGGTCACATGAAGCCATTTCGGAATTGACCGGTCTTAATCACTTCTTCATTAACCGTAATGACGTGCCCTACAAATTTGAGCTGGGGGGTGTAAGTCATGAGGGATGCGCCGGTTTACTCGCTCTCAGTCAATACATAAGTTTTCTCGCATCTCTCGGTAACTCAGCCAGTCAGGCACAGACAAAAATTGACCACGCAATGGTGACCAGCGCGTTTGATATCATGACTCAATGCGAACGACCGTTGCAAAAGCGCCTCGTTGAATATTTATGCGATAAGCCAAAGGTACGCATCATTGGTCCAGCACACGCTCACCCCTCACGTGTTGGTACTGTGAGCTTTGTGCACGAAAATAAATCTTCCGCTGAGATTGTCGATGCCGCTCATTCACATAACATCGGAATTCGCAATGGACACATGTATGCATACCGGCTCTGCCAAGCCCTCGGTATAGATACCGATGATGGCGTCGTCCGGGTCAGCTTCGTTCACTATAACACCCTTGATGAAATTGATGGTCTCATTCAAGTCCTTGATGATGTGCTTTAGCAAGAGGAGTGTGATCGTGTGCAGAACTGCCCCTTGCACAATGCGCAGCAGAACCGCGCAAACACACAAGGCACGATGATAGACGTCAGGGCAGTGCCAGCGGGTTTGAAGGAAGAGCGTGCGGGGTAGTAGAGACATGTCTATTTGGTCTATCTAGGACAGACGTGAGGTGGCCCACGGCGGGCGCAGGCTTCACGCCGAACGAGCTTGCAGTTTTAGCTAAGTCGCGTCTGGCTTGCCCCCTAACGCACGAACAGCTTGGCGATCAGCGGTGGGTCGCACGATAGCCACCTCAGTAGCCCACCTTCGAGTGGAGCCAGAAGGGTGAATCCCGATACACATGCCACGGCGCTGGGGTGTTCGACTGCATCATGCTCAGGAACGACGGGAAGTCTAGCAACTCGAACCGATCAGCCAGTGCGAGCGTTTCTGCCCGCGCAGCCGCCGCGCGGGCGGGGCGTGTGTAACGCTTCGCTGTTGTTACCAAAATGCCCTTACGTAGATCACCGAGCAAGAGAGCACCGAGGAACTCCCAACCAGTTCAACACCCTCGGTGCGGTCAAGCGAGGTTCTGCGTTTAACTTGAACCGCCGTGGTCACGTCTCCTTCTAAGAGAAACAGATCGATGCCCCCGTCGCCCGTGCGACCAACATGTCTTACCTCGCAGGCCCGGACACTACGGAGGACATCTCCGACAAGGTGCTCCCATGCAGTTGGAGATGAGGCGGTTGCAGCGTGTGGATGCCTAACAATCTCGCTCCAAAGCACATCGGTTGGAATGGAATCGTCTTCGATATCGAAAGACCTCAGAATACCCACGATCAGCGCCTCGCGAATAACAACCGTGTCAGGATCGGGCTGCATGGTATCTGCTGCCTCAGCATTCCACCAACCACATGTATCGCACACGTAGATGAGGTTGAAGAACCCTGCGTCCGGGTCGTCCTCGTTCCGTACGGCTCCCATCTGCCTGCCGCAGAAACGACAAGTAGTCGCCACGTTGCGCGTAGATCGGAGCCATTCTACGCGAGGTCGGTCTGCGCGATACCTACCCTCGTCGAAGAATTCTGTTTCTGCCGCGTATGTAAGAATCGGTGCCATTCTCGCTCCTAACCCGCCTAAAAATGATTGATCTGATTCCAGACGAACTACGCTTGGAGCAGTCAACAGGCTATCAAAATCCTATGAGAGTGATCAACATCGCTGTAGATGGATGCTTTTGCCACAGCGATCTTTGCTCAACTACGAGGTTTGCCCCCATCCTGATTCGTTGTGTTTTCGACCCCATTCACTATCCGATGCCCCGTTGGGTGTGGGGGGCTGCTGGAACCGGTCTTCTGCCCGCGGACAGTCCCCGGGCCGCAGTTCATATTACCAGAACCACGCAGGAGCGAGAAATCGCATCCTCGATGGAAAGAACGCAATAAACTGCCTGGGTGAACAAACCACGGCGGTTGATCCTTCCTGTGAAACGACCGGCGGCTCTATCCCTGGTGACAAGACCCGCATCGGAAAGCAGCTTCGTGAAGCTACGCTACATCCAATCCTGCTCATATTTAGATTTTTGAAATAGACAAAGAATGATGGGCGTTTGTAGAATAGTCGACTACTGATATATGAAGCTGATGCGATTCTCTCATGCCTCATCCCGACTGCCGATTATGCAGATCATTCTTGTGATCTGTCTCCCGTTGTGCTGCTGCCAGCTTCAGATCGTGATGGCAATCATGATGGGAAACGCTACAAACGAACCGAGTGAAACCTCTTGCGTAACGATGAGTTGCTGCTCATCGAATGCGAATCCAGCGGAATCGTCGCCAGTGATTCCGGTTGATACGGACACGGATTCCCACACAAGTATCTGCCCCTGCTGCGTAAAAGACTTTGTACCTGAGACGAGCGAGAATACTTCGTTTGCACTACAGTTCGTTGGCTTCGTCGATGCTGCCCCGTCGATCGATGTGGAATCTGCATCAACGCATTCGAACACCTGGCTGGTATCCTCTGGAAACAGCCGCGACCCAGGTGAGACGACACTTCTGCGCCAGCGGTGCGCGCTCCTGATATAGCAGCATACCCTTCGACACTTCGTGACGTGCGGCCATTACGCCGGCGGGCGGTCTCCATTTGAATTACGAGGACTAACCTGTCGGTAACGACCGTGCGTAAACCGGTCGTGCAAATCCTGCCATCTGAGTTTTTGCACGATCTCCGAAAGTGCTTATCTGAAGGAGTGTGCTTGTGGATTCCAAACGATATCCACTCCAATTGAATATCACATCTCAATGCTGTCTATCCCACCGCTACTTGCGCAGGAAATGGAAGCGTTCATTGATCCAGTTCATGGGTATCTTTATTGCGTTGATCCTAACCGGCGGATGCGCCTCACTCGATGCCACAGATGACATCAATACCGCTGTAGCGCACATCGAATCAAGAAGGGGGTTTACCCCGGATTGGGAGGCTCCCTGGGATGAGGTCAGTCCTGCGTGGGACGGTGCTACCCCACTCTCATCCGATACCGCAGTCATCGTGGCGTTACAGAACAATCGATCGATCCGCCGACAGGTGGAGTCGATTGTCGCCACGAGGGCAGATTATGTGCAGGCCCATCTGTTGCCGAATCCCGTCATCAGTATTGCCTTGGGTTTCCCGATTGATGGACTTGGCGGAGAGCCGCTTGCTGCATCACTGATTCAACAGCTTGCCTGGATTTGGACTCGTCCCGCCCGCATTGACGCCGCGGGTGCAGCACTTCAAATGCGTGTGCTCGATGTCAGTAATGCCGTGCTCACACTTGTTGCTGATGTTCGTACCGCACAGGCGAATGTGGTGTTTGCCGAACGTGCGATCGAACTTCAGGAACGAAACTGCAATTTGATCAGCCAATCGCTGGAGTTGGTGCGCCACCGATTTGATGTGGGTGAGAGCACTCAGCTTGACGTCAATCGGCTCCAACTTGATCTGCTCCGAGCCCAGGCAGAACTCGTCCAGCGCGAGGCCGCATTATCGACCGCGAAGATTCAGCTTCTGGAACTGCTCGGCCGCGCTGAAGATTCAGTTACATGGACCACAGACGACTGGGCCGTTGATTGGCGTGAGATCATTGATGCACTCGATGAGGAACAGGTCATGGATGCTGCGGCTTCGCTTCGACTCGATGTTGCTGCGGCGGAAACTCAAACCAGTTTGGCCGAATATCAACTCGAACTCGCCGAGCTCGGCCAACTGCTCGATGTCAGTGCCGGAGTGGGCTTTCAGGAAAACTTCAATGATCGCCAGGGGGTATTTCCCACCATCAAGGCTACACCCAAGATCTTTGACGATAACAGTGCCCGCATCGCCCGGGCTGAGTCCGAGCTTCGTGCCCTGCAGATCGAAGCAGACCGAATCTACCAGCAAGCGCAGCGCGAGGTTCGCACTGCGTGGATTGAGTTGCAAGCCGAATTCGATCTCATTTTCGACTACCAGCAGCACATCGTTGATCTCGCGGATGAGAATG
This sequence comes from Pseudomonadales bacterium, assembly GCA_028277965.1. Classification (GTDB taxonomy): domain Bacteria; phylum Pseudomonadota; class Gammaproteobacteria; order Pseudomonadales; family Azotimanducaceae; genus UBA4421. The sequence goes on along the minus strand of JANQFF010000100.1, from coordinate 21,830 downwards.
CGAGGCTTGCCGAGGATTCCTTCGCTGCGGGTACCGTCGATCTCACCGTGCTCCTGGAGGCGCAAAGGCAACAGACCAATGCCCGCATGCGTCTCAACGATCTCCACGCACACGCAGTCGGAGATTTTTATGAACTTGAACGGGCAGCCGGTGGAACGCTTGATCCCGCAACCCTCGCGTCTCTGCGCACGCTGGAAGCTCATACGAAACATTCAATAAATGAGGGAGAACATCCTCATGACTGATATGAACCAGACATCCCAAATCCCAAAGCGTACTATCCACGATCTTGCGGGAACGCGAGAGCACGCTGCAAATGTGCCGAAGCCGAAGTCTCGGTGGGCCGTGCGCGTGCTTACTCCGGCTGTGATCGTACTCGCCGTCCTGGCGCTGCTCATTTACGCCTCCTGGGATCGCCTCGTTCCTGCCGCACCTGTACGGGTGGTCCCGGTTGTCATGAAATTGGTCCAGGGAACGGAAGTCGGCTCGGTCACAGTGCAGGCGCCGGGTTGGCTCGAACCCGATCCGCACCCCTATTACGCGTCCGCCCTCGCCGATGGAATTGTCGAGGAAATTCTCGTCCTTGAAGGCGAGCAGGTGGAGGCGGGCCAGGTCATCGCCCACCTGGTCGATGACGACGCCCGGTTGGCGCTGACCCAGGCTGTGGCAACCCTCGAGTGGCGACGCGCTGATCTCGATGCGGCAAAGGCAGACCTCCGTGCAGCAGAGACAACCATCGAACATCTGATCGAACCTCGCCGCGTCGTGACCACCACTGAGGCGAAGCTTGTCGAAATAAGTGCTGAATTGTCAAAGCTCAATGCCGATCTGCTCGCAGAGCAAGCCAAGCTTGCTGAAATTCAGGACGAACTATCACGCAAGGCCAGGATTGTCGACACGCGCGCCGTCTCCGAAGCAACGGTGCGTCGACTCGAACTCCGGGTTGACGCGCAAAAGGCTTCAATCCAGGCGTCGGAAGCTCGGCGTGATGTACTTCGAGCACAAAGACAGCAGACGGAAGCTGACCTTGATGCCGCAAAGCAAAGCCTCGAATTGTTAATTGATGAGCGCCAACAACTTGAACTGGCACAGTCAAATGTGCGACAGATGGAAGCCGCCGTACACCTTGCCGAAGCTAAACGAGATGAAGTGCAACTGTGGCTCGATCGGACTCTCGTGCGCGCCCCCGTGGACGGAACAGTGATGGTGCGCCTCGCATCACCGGGTTCAAAGCTCATGCGCGAAGGCCCGGAATATGCGTTGCACGTGGTGCACATTTACGATCCCCAGAAGCTCCAGGTGCGGGTCGACGTGCCCCTGGCAGATGCGGCAAACGTCGGTGTCGGTCAAATGGCGGAAGTGATCGTGGAGGTGCTACCCAATCATGTGTTCCGGGGTGAAGTCACCCGCGTCGTGCACCAGGCCGACATCGCGAAAAACACCGTCGAGGTCAAGGTCGCCATCAATGATCCCGTCCCGCAGCTCAAGCCGGAGATGCTGGCCCGTGTCCGTTTCCTCGCGGTAATTGAAACAACCAATGATGAAGACGCTCTGCGTCAGCATGTGTTCGCCCCGACGAATCTACTGATCAAAACCGGGGAAAATGCCGCACAGACCCTTGTCGTCGGGAAACTGGTACACGATCGAGGACGAGTCGAGCAACGTTCGCTCATCCTTGGTCAGACCCAGATCGACGGCTGGCATGAAGTACTCGACGGTCTTCGCCCTGGTGACCTGTTGCTCGACAATCCTCCCGCTGGAATTGAAGCGGGCGACAACGTTCGCGTACTCGGTGAATCGAAACTCCAACCCGGTATGGGAGGACTCTGAGATGACGTTAATTGAATGCCGTCAACTATGTCGCACGTATCGACGCGGCGAGAATGTCATTATGCCGCTGAAGGAACTCGATCTCGACATCGAGTCCGGCGCGTTTCTCGCGCTCATGGGTCCCAGTGGCTCGGGGAAAACGACGCTGCTCAACCTGCTGGCGGGAATTGATCGGCCGACCTCCGGTTCACTCACCGTCGACGGGCAAGACATTGCCCGCCTGTCGCGCGGTCAGCTTGCCAGTTGGCGCTCGCACGCCGTCGGATACATATTCCAGCTTTACAATCTCGTGCCCGTTCTCACCGCCTACGAAAACGTCGAACTGCCGCTCCTGTTGCACAAGATCCCAAAGCGTGAACGGCACGATCGCGTCGCGTCGTCCCTTGACCTCGTGGGGATTGCTGATCGGCATGATCATTTTCCCCGTCAGTTATCCGGGGGACAGGAACAACGTGTCGCCATTGCCCGCGCCATCGTCACCGATCCGACGATCATCCTCGCTGATGAACCGACCGGTGACCTCGATAAGGAGGCGGCAACGAACATCATGCGCCTCCTGCAACAACTGAACCAGGAACTCGGCAAGACCCTCGTGATGGTCACGCACGATCCGAAAACCACGGAGTACGCGCAGCGCACGCTCCATCTTGAGAAGGGGCAGCTTGTGGAGCCGGGGATTCTCGAGATGGAATCGAACCGCAACGATAAGCCTGACGCCTCACCAACTGAAGCGACCATCGCACAGGAGGCATCATCATGATCCGACCGAAGCATTGGCCTGTGGTCTTCAAACATATCTACCGTCATCGCACACGTTCGATGCTGACGATTCTCGGGGTTGCGGTGGCTATGTTCCTGTACTGCGCCGTGCAGGCGATGCAGCAAGGGGTGCGGGCGGCGACGGAAGTCACGGCTCAGGATACAACGCTCGTCGTGTATCGCGAAAACCGGTACTGCCCATTTTCCAGCCGCTTGCCCCAGCATTACAAAAGCAGGATCGAGTCGATCCCGGGTGTCCTCAGCGCCGTTCCGGTTCGGATACTCGTCTCAAACTGTCGCACCTCACTGGACGTTGTGACCTTCCGTGGGGTGGAGAGCAATGCCTTTGTTGGTCACTATGTACCGAAATTCGAGTTGCTGGAAGGATCGGCCGCGGATTGGGAGTATCGCAGCGACGCGGCCCTCATTGGGGAATCATTGGCAACACGTCGTGGCATCAAGGTGGGCCAACAACTCACCGCGGCAGGTATCACTGTTTATGTGGCGGGCATCTTCCGGAGCGACGAGCCGCAGGATCAGAATGTTGCCTACACTCATCTCTCATTTGTCCAGGAAGCAGCCGAGCGCGGCGGAACAGGCGGCATCGTCACGCAGTTCAATGTCAAGGTAGATGATCCGGCACAACTTGATGTGGTGGCCAACGCCATTGATACCGAATTTGCCAGTGATCAGGAGCCGACATTTACCAGTCCGGAAAAGGCTTTTGTAGCCCGCGCCGCAACTGACATTCTTCATTTAGTGTCGTTCGCTTCATGGCTCGGTTGGGGTGCACTGGTTGCTGTGTTCGCCCTTGTGGCCAATGCTATCGTACTCGCGGTACAGGAACGCATCCGTGATCATGCGATATTTCAAACGCTGGGTTACTCAAGCGGGCTCATTGGGAGACTCATTATCACGGAGGGTCTCGTGCTCGGAATCATCGGCGGCGGATGCGGCGCCGGCGCGGCCTATCTCTTCGTCAGCCAAGGGAGATTCAGCATGACGATGGAAGGACTCAACATCGAGATTGCGTCAGATCCATCGATTCTGTTCGTCGGGCTGGCAATTTCAGTGGTCATCGGGACTGTCGCCGGGCTCATCCCGGCGTGGCAGGCATCGCGTCGTGAAATTGCCGCGTGTTTCCGTGCCGTGTAAATGAAGGATCAATTGCAATGAAACTGCTACCACTTCATTATGCCATCCGAAACCTGCTCCGGTCACCGCTCCGCACCATGCTTATCATTGGCGGGAGTGCGCTCGTGGTGCTCCTCGTCTTGGCTGCATCATCGTTCGTTACAGGTATGCAACAATCCCTGCGCATCACCGGCTCACCAAACAATGTCATTTTACTGGGTTCGGGTAGTGAAGAAAGCATCGAGCGCAGTCAGATCGAAATGCGGGCGACCACCATTGCGGCCGCGTCGATCTCCGGAATTCGAACCCGATTGAATGTGCCGTACGTGTCACCCGAAATCCATCAGGCGATGCTTGTGAAGATGGATCCAAAGGAACCTGAAGGACGCCGTATGTTGATCCGCGGGGCAACGTCGTCTGCTTTTCTCGTGCATCCACAGGTACGCATCGTTGAAGGCCGCGCTCCCGAAGCAGGAAGAAATGAATTACTCGTTGGGAGTCTTGCTGCCGCCAAGATCGGTGTGGAACCGGAGATGCTCAAACCGGGAACCAATGTGTATATCGATGATGTACCTTTTGTCATTTCCGGACGCTTTGAAGCCCCTTATACCGTAATGAACGCCGAGATGTGGTGTCCCCTGACTGATCTGCAAATCATTGCTCAGCGTGACACACTTTCCTGCATCATACTCACGCTCGAAAACGAAGCAGCCGGCGATGCCTTTGCCGACGTCGAAGTCTTCGCGCGGCAACGACTCGATCTCGAACTTGCGGCGATGCGTGAACTCGATTACTACCGCAAACTCGCGGCCTTCTTCGGCCCCATTCGCATCATGATCATTGTCACAGCATCACTCATCGGCCTCGGCGCGGTCATGGGAGGTTTGAACACGCTCTACGCTGCGTTTGCCGCTCGGGTGCGTGAATTCGGGACACTTCAGGTGCTGGGATATCGGCGCAGTGCCGTCGTCGGCTCGCTGCTCCAGGAATCACTCTTGGCAAATGCCGTTGGTGCGCTCATTGCCGCATGCATCGGCCTTGCTGTGTTTGACGGGATTGCCATCCGCTATTCGATGGGCGCCTTCGGGCTTGTCGTCGATGGAAAGGTCCTCACCACCGGCTTACTGGCAGGACTGCTGCTCGGTGTGATCGGAGCTATCCCTCCCGCCTGGCGGTGCCTGCGTTTACCCATCCCCGAAGCACTGAAATCCGCCTAACCAATTAACAATCGAACTCATAACTCAACATCACAATCCAACAACAACCTTAAGGAGACCATGCATGAATCACATCAATCCCAGTTCCTTACGTAACGTCTTAGCAATGCTGTTTGCAATCTGTGCCGTCACTCTCATCGGTTGCAGCGGTGAAGAGGTTGCCAGCAACGACGACAGTACAAACGGTGGAAACAAAGAGGTCACAACCGTAGCTCTCTCAGTGCCGCCGACCTTGTTCCTTGCTGCTGCGCCAGCCGAAGCGCGACCATTGATCGAAGTCAAGGAGGGCGCTGCCGTTGGTGACGATGTTGTTTTTGAAGCACGTATCGGCGGCAAAGTTGAGCCCTTCACTGAAAGTGCTGCAACCTTCCTCGTGGCTGATCCGGCCATCTTGACCTGTACTGAGCGTCACGGTGACGGCTGCCCCACCCCCTGGGATTACTGCTGTGAACCCAAGGATAACCTCCTGCGAAATCTCGCCACGGTTCAGATCGTCGATGCTGACGGCCGGCCTCTGCGCGGTTCCATCAAAGGTGTCAGTGGCCTCGACCCGATGGCACGTGTGATAGTCGTGGGCACGGTCGAGCAGGCAGACGGTCCCGTCTTTGTCGTCAACGCAGAAGGTCTGTACGTCAAGGAAGGATAAATTTCAAAAGTAATTCGCGGGCATCAAAATTCACCTCAGATATCCACAAGTTAAAAGCTATCGCCCTCTCGAAGGGCGCCGTTCAGGGCGCGCAAAGTTGGCACCAACCACTCTCTTACGGATGGATCTTTGACACACCAAGGATTAATAAGCGGATAAAATTGGGATAGATCGGGAAATGTAAACCAGTGATATTCGGACTGGGAATCAGAATAAACTCAGTCCTTATTGCGTCGTGCCGATTGTTTCCGTCAACTCCGCAATAACCTGTGGCGGGCATTGCCCTGTCTTTGCCCACGCTTCATAGAGACGTTTACCGCGATCATCGGTGCGATTTTCTTCAGCCAGGAACTTTATGTATTCCCACGAGACTGATTGGTACATGAGGCGTGCGGCAATCGACTTCGCGCCGTCTGGTAGTGTCAGAACGATATCGTCCCAGTGCTGTCCGTCCTCGTACTTCGCGCCGACTGGTGCGCAAAGGTGCTCGGCGAAGGCGGCGTTATCAAATCCCATCGGCGGAATTCGGTTGTCCTTCGTAATCACATCATTCAACACGAAATGGAATGACTTGCCCGGTTGCTTTCCGTGCCTGGTCGCCATCTCCTCACTCATCCCAGGTAAATTCTCATACACCCGCGTGCGGTTTTCATCCAGCAAAGTTGAAACCGTCACTGGGTTCCCACTGAGTGTGTCCTGTTTTTCGCCGTACACACCGATTTCATCAATCGTAATTCCTTGCTCATTGAGGTAACGCACGTTGATCCACATCCGTCGACCTTCCGGGTACCCAGTGGGCAGCTTATGGCCGGTGAGGTTTGTAATCCTCAGCACAGCCTCGCCTTGAGTGGAAAATGAGAGCTCCAGTGATGCGGCAGTGCGCAGTAGCTGAAGAGCGCGCTTCTTCCCTTCCTCCAGTGCCTTGGGATTAACTTTCGAATCATTCGTGAGCATGACCGTTACTCTCTGCACCCAGGTCGAGCCGCCGACGGGGCCGTGCATAACAAAGTGGTCGCGATGCCGATCCTCAAAGCGGGATGCCTGACCGCCGCCTTCGACTTTCGGATAGTGACAAGCCTGGCACGTACCCTCAGGGCCACGCTTGGCAAAATCACTCAACGCCCATTCACTGTAGGTGCGTTCAATGTGACCATATGCATGTGGCGGCTGCCGCGTCACATCCTCGGCCAACAGTGGATTGGAGACGTTGTGGCAAACCGCGCAGAGTTGACTGGAGGCGTGGAAATCAGACTTGATTGTTTGATGCGGCATCGCACCGGTGCTGTCATCGTAAGGCCCGCGCACCACATTGGCGGTATCGGCCACCATCATTCCGTTGCCAAAACCGGGCGGGAGGAACTCAACCAGAGACTTCGCTTCTTCGGACATGGGATCGACGAGACGATGGCAGAAATCGCATGAGATTCCGTGTCGATCCTCTGCATTCAAAGATGACTGGTCCGGTGCGCTGGAGCGTCCCTCCAACCAGCCTCGTGGGGCGTGGCAGCGGATGCAATATTCTCCCACGCCGGGAATGTCCTGGTTGGCGATAGTGAGCGCTGCAAGGTAAACCGGATCGCGGGCAGATTGGGACATCATCCCGCCGCTCCAGGAAAAGAATGGATCGGCCTCACCGTTATTTGTGCGTGAATGGCACATATAGCACTGAGAGATCCTGGCGAACTCAATCCCACCTTCTTCAGGTTGTGTGCCAGGCAGGAAGATCATGGATTTCTCAACGGTTTCGGCAAATCCTGAGAGCACAGCAGCGAAAGCAGTGATGATCAACACGGCACGGATACGTTTGGACATTGTGTAACTCTCAAATCGGGACAATTGTGACCGTTTGAGGACGGAAACTGCCGGCCCGTGTCCCGGAATTTTTCAGACTGACCTTTCCCGCGACCATCGCGGGTTTCTTTGATGATTCTACACTGTCTCCAGCCTACATAGGGTGAGATTCTGAGTTCGAAAAAGTCCCCTCTAGCGCTATCAATAAAGTGTTTTTGGGCGGCTCGCACCACGAAATACCTATCAGATAACCACCAGTTTACCGGGCACTGCTCGCTTTTCAGGGTGCCATTCCGGGCACTCTATCTCGATCAAGGTGTTCCTGAATTTCTTGTATTCATTGGGCCAACCAGCATGTGTAAATAACAGAGTCTGCCAAGGCTTTGTTTGTATGTTCCACGTTGAGGTGTGCTAAAACTCTAGATGAAAGACTGGAATTAACTGATCTCTTGAGTATGGATCTTCTTGTGAGTACTTGAGTTAGCGAACGGATGAATAACGAGATAAGTCGACAATGAGATTGACGAGTCGTCGTGAATTGATACCTTCATGCACAATCTTGGCCGCGAACCAACATCGGAACCTGGCTGCCTCATGAAGTATCTCCCCTCCCAACTGATCTACATCTTCCGCACGCCGGGCAGCCAGCGGAATCTCCGACTGCTCTGCCGATTCCTCATTGTACTCGTGTTGCTCGTGATCCTCTACAGCATCCTCTTCCACTACATCATGGAAATGGAGGGACAGCGCTTCAGTTGGGTCACTGGCTTTTACTGGACCCTCACCGTCATGTCGACTCTCGGCTTCGGTGACATCACATTCGAAAGCGATCTCGGCCGCGTGTTCTCCATCATCGTGTTGATGTCAGGCATCATCTTCCTCCTCGTCCTCCTGCCCTTTACGGTGATTCAGTTTTTCTATGCGCCGTGGGTCGAAAGCCAATTGGCCGCCCGCACCCCGAAAGTACTGTCCGGAACCTCGGGGCATGTCATCTTTACCCATGTGGATGCATTGTCGACAACGCTGATCCGCAAGCTGATCCAGTACAACTACGAATATGTCATCATCGTTCCCGATGCGGAGGAAGCGGCACGGTTGCACGATGCTGGCCAGCGGGTCGTCGTCGGCGATCTTGACGATCCGGCCACCTACGAGCGCGTGCATGCATCGCAGGCGGCGCTTGTCGCAACAACTCACGATGACTACGTGAACACACATGCTACCTTTACTGCCCGGAGCGTCGCCCCGGACGTGCCCATCGTCGCCCTGGCCGACTCCGCGGATTCGATCGACGTCATCGAATTGGCGGGAGCGACGCATGTGCTTCATCTCGTGGAGCAGATGGGACAGAAGCTCGCACAATGCATTTCCGGAGGAGATGCGGTAACGCACCTGGTAGGCAAAATCGACGACGTACTAATCGCCCAGGCCGGCGCCGCTCGGACACCTCTTGTCGGCAAAACCCTCCGGGAGAATCGACTGCGTGACATCGGCGTCTCCGTTCTGGGTATCTGGGACCGAGGTCGCTTCGAGCCGGGAAAGGCCGAGACGGTCGTCGGACCGCATTCAATCCTGCTGCTCGGAGGATCATCAGAGCAACTCGAAGCCTACGATGAGGCCTTCATGATCTACAACGTCTCGAACGAACCGATCGTGATTCTCGGTGGGGGGCGGGTCGGCCAGGCCGCTGCGAGAGCGTTGTCGGCGCGGAACATCGACTGGCGTATCGTCGAGCGCGTACCGGATGGTGGACTGGACGATGTGCGGACGATCATCGGTGACGCCGCGGATATCGACGTCCTGACCCGCGCGGGCATCGAGAACGCCCCGGCCGTTCTTGTGACAACGCATGACGACGACCTGAATGTTTACCTGACGATCTACTGCCGGAAGTTGCGGCCGGAAATCCAGATCATTGCCAGAGCCACGCGCGAACGGAACGTCGCCTCAATGCATCGGGCCGGCGCAGATTTCGTGCTCTCGTTTGCGTCGATGGGCGCGACGACCATGTTCAATCTTCTGCGCCCCATCGCGAACGTGTCCATTGCGGAGGGGCTTGAAGTGTTCAGACTTCAGGCACCCGAAGCGCTTGATGGGAAGACGATCGCCGGTTCCGGCGTGCGCGAACAGTCAGGGAGCACAATCCTGGCTGTCGCCGGTGGAAACGGTCTCCAAGTCAACCCGCCGGCAGATATGGTGCTGAGGACCGGTCAGGAATTGGTGCTTGTGGGCAACGCCGAATCTGAACGAGCATTCCTCCAGCGCTTCGTGGAGCGGAAATGATCTGATTCCGATGCGGATTCTGTAATGGGTAAGATGGGCCGATGTGAGCGGCAGTATTGGGCCGTTCTCGAAGACCTGCCCGGCGCCCGTGGAGAATGCGCTGCACTACCTGCCGGGTAGTGCATGTACCATGCAATCTACTTGGTATGATCCGATGGGCGGGGGTGGAGGTGAAGTGGTGCAAGTTCAGACAACAATCGCTGGCGAATTACCGGAGGGTTTGGCTGATGATACGCAGGATGAGGTCGTGACAACGCTAAGTCGCGATCGCTTGCCGACGATGGAGATATTGAAGCACGTGGAGAACGATGCCGCGTGAGGAACGGCTCGAACGGAAGACTCTGACGTGTAACTCATGGCACTCTGAAGCTATTTCGGGGGCGGATATGGACCCAGCCCAATACTACCGACTATTCGGTGATACAGCTTTTTGCAGAGTTCTTCCGTCGACTCCCAGACAACATGGTTCATTTGGGCTGTATCAAAGTGCGCATTACCCAACTCGTCCGATCGGCATGTGTGAATCACACTTATGCCCAGACCGCGAGCAAAGCCCGCTTCATAATATACTCCGTTACGATGTTGGGTGAAATCCGAGATGATAAATGGCGCACGCCGAATATCGCCGAGTATCTTATCCATGATCCAATCATTATGCTCCACGAGATCGGATCGAACTGCCCGATATCCCGCCTGTTCAACGGCTGGGACGATCCCTCTTTTGAAGGTATCATCCATTGCTTGGCGTTGAGTATCGCTCTCGCCTCCAAACCACATCGCGACGAACACGGGATTTTGCTCATCGCTCTTGCCACGCGTCAGATCTTCAAATCGTGCCCAACCTTTCGACGTAACGACAATATCGATATTAGAACTGCCGGGCTCTGGTGGCATCACTTCAACTAACTGCGAATCAACAAGTGCGGAGCGATGAAATATCGCTTCCCCGATGTTCTGTGCAAACGCAAGTGGGTTGTCAACCGAGGATCGGATTGTCACACGATCTCCTCCATGGTGAGATAGAGCAACGAAGTTGCACAAGGTCCGGTCGATTCGTTCGCCCACAGTACGTGGCCAACGCTGCAACAACTCGTTCACGTCAATGTGGACTAGACGGTCAGCCCAATTTAGGGAACCATATGGCTCCATGATTCCGGTTCTGAGCCAAAACGATGGTAGCTGCGAGACTGTTTGTTCTCGTAGTAGCGAGGATATGTGAAGTGGATCCCACTCGGCTCGAATAGGATCACTCTTCAAATTCACGCAATCACACTCTGTGGCAACATATTCACCACACGCAGGACAATTGAAGAAAACCGCACTGTCCTTGTTGGTCCGGTTTTCGAACATGGATGCGCTATTGTAAGGAACTGCTGATTCGATCGGTCTTGCATTGATATCGTCACGCATACACACGGGGCAGCATGACATGGCTTCGGTACGACTGGGCATTGGGGAACCTCCTCGATTATTACCGTACAAGCTTAGTGTACAAGACCACAAACGAAGCAGACCAATTCATGCGATGCCACGACGTTACGATAATTTGTTCAGCAGTATGAGTGCGGCATGGCTGATTGCGGCACCCGCCCCGCACCGCAGACTTACAACTTGGACTTGGCCAGCAACTCTTCCAGTGCCATCAGCAGATCCTGGGCCGACAGGATCCCGACCAGTTCGTCTGTCTTGTCCAGCACGGGCATCGCACCATAGCGCTGCTCGCGCAAGATCTTCACCGCCTTGAGGATGTTGTCGTATGTGCGCAAGGTCTCGGGATTTGAGGTCATTATGTCCCGGACGCTGTGACTGTCGTCGATCTGGTAGTAGTTGGTCCAGTCGTCCATCGCATCGACCCATTTCGGCCTGCGCAGATCCCGGTCGCTGATGATGCCCACCAGATTGTCTTCCTCCACCACCGGGACGTGTCGCACCCGGTGTTCCCGCATTAACAGGAATGCGTCCTTGACGGATGTATCGGGGGAAGTCGTGATCAACTTCTGCGTCATGTACTTGCTGACCTTCATCGCAACCTCTTCAACTGAATAGATCTTTTCTCCGGACACAGGGCATGTCCAGTATTCTAGTTCCCTCGGGCCAGTTTCTCGACTTCGTATTCGTCGTCGCGTGAGCAGACATTCGCTGCATGCGCCGACCTGCGATCGCGGCGGAGGGTCACCCGCTCACGATTCACTCCGGCAGCGGCTTGCGAAGTAGAGAATAAACACGGCCAGGGTGACGATGGCGAGCACCGAAGGCAGGTGCGTCCATATACCGGCCATCCACTCGGTCCCCACCTCGAAAGGTGCGCGTTTGCCTTCCTCCGGCGTGATGAAGCCCATCTTGACACGCCAAGTCTGGTACCCCACGGCGGCGGCGGGCCGATTTTGATCTTGACCGGCAGGAAAGCAGTCATTAGATTGACTCTTTGTGGCTCGGGGATGGTCCGCGGGCAGAAAACCGGTTCCAACAGCGTCACAACGGGGATTTCGGACGGTGAGCGGGGTAAAGGACACACCGAATCGGGGGGAAGGCAAGTCGCACTGTTGCCTCCTTCTTTCCCGTCATCACTCATCCCCCAAATCCAGTATCCCGGCCCGCCTGCAATCGATTTTCCTATCAGTGACGCCGTTAGCCCGTGGACTCGATCCACGGGGTAGTAATTTCTTTGTGACCGGGGGAACCACCCCGGAAAAGGAGGTTAGCACCATGTCATGGTTAAGTAAAACATCTGTTGTAGTTCTGATGGGCCTGGTCCTTGTGAGTTCTGCTTCTGCAGACCCGCCGACGGACTGCGTTGCCTACTGGAGGTTCAACGAACTAGTGCGCGACACAGCATTCGATTCGATTGGAGATAAGGATGGTATTCTAAAGGAAGGTCCCCTCTGGACGAAGAATGGGATGGTCGATGGTGCGTTGAGTTTCGATGGGTACAATGACTACGTTCAGCTCTATGACACATTCCCTTACACCGGGAGCTTCTCCGTAGCAGCGTGGGTATATCCGGCCACCGACGGAAATCCTGAGCAGTATATCATCGGTACAGAAGATGGCGGTCGAGGTGGTAACAAGGGTGGTTGGGCCTTGGTTTGGCTTAAAAATAAATTTGGGCTTGTGATGGGTAATGGAAAAGGATCGTATGTATATCCCTACACGTTGATCGAGCACGAAAAGGGGTACTGGTATCACGTCGTTGGGGTGTGGACTCCCAATCACATGCGCCTCCACGTGAATGGTGGCCCTGACCAACTATCACCCCATGGAAATTTTGGCAGTGCAGAGGGCACGAACGCCCGTATTGGCCGATATCCTAACGACAATTGGGGACGACAATTCAAAGGGAAGATCGACGAGGTCGCCATATTCAATAGAGCCCTGAATCAAGACGAAATAGAGGAACTTTACGAACTCAGTTATTCCGGCAATAGCTACCTCCCTAACGGAAACGGCGATCCGTCTGATTGGTGGGCAGTGACGGGCAACGCTGACACCGATGCGGGCACTCATTTCCTCGGCACGACTGATGAGGAAGCCCTCGAACTCCACGTCTACAGCAAACGCGCCCTGCGCCTGGAACCCAACACGACGGACGAAGGCGTCGTCAGCATCAACGTGATCGGTGGATACGAGGGGAACAATGCCAAGGTAGTTCCTGAAGTTCCAGACGATCCTGACGCTCCTGAGGTTCATGGGGCGACGATCAGCGGTGGCGGCACGTTGGAGAAGCCCAATCGCGTTACGGACCACAACGGAACGATCGGCGGTGGATTCGGAAATCTGGCCGGGAATAAGGACGAGTCTCCGACCAACGCCGTCTGCGCCACGGTCGGCGGGGGCCGTAAGAACAAGGCCCAGAAGAGCTTCGCCACAATCGCCGGCGGCAGCAAGAACACAGCCGTGATGCTGGCGAGTACGGTGGGTGGCGGCACGAAGAACCACGCAGGGGGCCGGTGGTCCACTGTCGGCGGTGGTCAAGAAAACCGTGTTCACTGGAAAGCAGCATACGGATCCATCGGCGGTGGCCGTTGGAACCGCATCGGTCCTGAAGCGTCTGGCCCTGAGGATGCCCCTGAGGAACCCTTATACGCAACCATCGCCGGCGGTGGTCCAACGGATCATAGTGCCCCAGACAACAACAACTGCAATCGCGTCACCGGTAACTATGGCACCATCGGCGGTGGCGGCGGGAACCTGGTCGGCCAACCGATCGGCTCTGAGAAACTCGACCCTGAGAAAGGGAAGTATGCGACCGTGCCCGGGGGCGCCGACAATTGGGCCCTGGGACAGTACAGCCTCGCCGCCGGCCGTCGGGCGAAGGCGAAACACAATGGCTCCTTCGTCTGGGCGGATTCCAACGAAAAAGATTTTCAATCCAAGGCTGATAATGAATTTGCCATCCGTTGCACCGGCGGGCTCCGAATAGTGACGGCTATTGATGGTGACGGAGTGCCCACTCAAGGTTGGCAACTGCTCCCCAACGAATTTGAGTGGTCGCCTATCAATAGCGATCGCAACTTGAAGGAGAACTTCGCTCCCACGGACTGCCGCTCAGTGCTGGATTATCTGGCTGAAGTCCCTATCAGCACCTGGAATTACAGGGCTCAAGATCCCTCGATCCGCCACATGGGGCCGATGGCCCAAGATTTCTACAGCGTGTTTGGTCTGGGCGAAGACGACCGCCACATCAGCTCCGTGGATGCCGACGGCGTGGCCCTGGCCGCTATCCAGGGACTGTATGAAATCGTTCAGGAGAAAGACGTGCTGCTGGCGGAGCAACAGACTGAGATCGATAAACTGCGTGCCCGGCTCGAACAACTTGAGGCCATCGTGGCCACGCAGCACGAGATACAAACGGGTGGCGCGCGATGATAATCACGATTCACTCCGGCAGCGGCTTGCGAAGTAGAGAATAAACACGGCCATGATGACGATGGCGAGCACCGAAGGCAGGTGCGTCCATATACCGGCCATCCACTCGGTCCCCACCTCGAAAGGTGCGCGTTTGCCTTCCTCCGGTGTGATGAAACCCATCTTGACGCGCCAGGTCTGGTATCCCACAGCGGCGGCGACGAGCACGCCCATCAACCCCTCGCCGCCAACGAGCCCGGAGCCAAAGAGCACGCCCTTTTCACGGCGGATCGCCCGATCCTCGGCGTTTGCGGCGCGGCGTTCTACGAACCAGCGCAGCGCACCGCCGAGGAAGACTGGAACCATAGTCGTCACCGGCAGGTAGACACCCACCGCAAACGGAAGTGACGGAATGCGCGCCAACTCAGCCGCGATGGCAATCCCCGCTCCGATCGCTACCAGTGTCCACGGCAGCTCCGCACTTAGCACTCCCTCAATGACCAGCTTCATGAGTGTTGCCTGGGGTGCGGCCAACTCCTCGCTGCCGAACTCGTAAGCCCGGCCGAGTTGCTGCACCGTAAGACACACGAAGGCGGCACACGTGAGCACGCCGATCAGTTCCCCGATCTGCTGACGTCGCGGTGTCGCCCCGAGCAGGAAGCCCGTCTTGAGATCCTGCGAAGTGTCACCTGCGATCGACGCAGCAATCGCGATCACACAACCAACTGTCAGCGCCGCCGCCTGCCCTGTCGTGCCCGTCCAGCCCATGAGCAGGAACACGGACGCCGTCCCGATGAGCGACGCGATCGTCATCCCACTTGTGGGATTCGACGTGACACCGACGAGCCCGACGATCCGCGATGAGACCGTGACGAAGAAGAATGCGAAAATCACCACAAGCACAGCCGCCAATATACGGAAACCCACATTCTCCACCGGCTCAAACACCGGCGGGATCAGGGCCAGGCCCATGGCCACCAATACGACTAGCACGCCGACGACGCTGATTGGCAGGTCGCGATCGGTGCGCGGCATCTCGGTTGGTACGTCGGCACCGAAGCGGGTGGGGATCTGGCCCAGCGCGAGCCGGAAGCTCTCGAGCATCGTCGGAATGCTCTTGATGAGCGTGATCAACCCTGCCGTGGCTACCGCGCCTGCGCCGATGTAGCGCACGTAACGGTGCCATATCTCACCGGACGCCATGTCCGCGATAAGCATCTCCGTCTCGGGAAAGAGTGGCGTGGTGCGGTCAGCGCCCCACCATGCAATGGCAGGGATGATGATCAACGACGAGAGCAATCCGCCGCCCACCATGACCGATCCGATGCGTGGCCCGAGGATGTATCCGACCCCGAAGAGCGCGGGCGAGAGCCGTAATCCGAGCCCTGCCTTCAGTAGACCCGGAACCGGGAAGGCCACGACCGTGGGATACACCTTGAGCCAGCCGAAGATGAACTTCAGCAGCGCGCCGACACCGAGTCCGAGGAATACGTTCCTCGCCTGACGCCCACCAACCTCACTGGCGACGAGCACCTCGGCGCACGCCGTACCTTCAGGATACGGAAGGCGCCCGTGCTCGCGGTCGATGAGGAATCGCCGCAACGGCACCATGAAGAGTACACCGAGTAAGCCTCCCCCGATCGCAAGCAGCGTCATCTTCAGCAGGCGTGGTTCGACCTGCCACATGAACAGCGCGGGGAGTGTAAAGATGATACCGCTGGCCACCGAACTCGAAGCCGAGCCGATCGTCTGCGACATGTTCGCTTCGAGCAGCGTGCTACGCATACCTATCCGCTGCAGGAGCCGGAACGCAGCAACCGTCATCACCGCAACCGGAATTGACGTCGAAATGGTCAACCCCGCCTGCAGACCCAGATAGGCATTCGCCGCGCCGAACAACACGCCGAAGATCGCCCCCGCGACGACTGCTTTGACCGTGAACTCCAATGGGCTCTCGGTCGCCGGAATATACGGCTTGAAGGACTGCCCCTCAGGAACGGGCTCGAATGCTTGCTTACCGAGACCTCGTTTACCCATACTGGTCCTCTTTCTCAGAGTGGATGAGATGCCCATGATATGGAACGAGGGGCAACCGTCAATCGCGATGCGGTCGGCGTGACGTAATCCGCTCCATCCAGCTTCAGATTCAGCAAGCTGATATTCAGGCGCAAAAATATGGCGCGCACCAAGACTGCCACGTCACCTGACCGCCGAGTGCCTTCGTGTGAGAAAGGCGCTTATTGAAAGCGATCAACACACTGATAACACCAGTACCTCCCACTAATGGCTTGGCGTCCATGTTCATTAATTCAGCTAAGCCGTAACCACTGTGTTGTCTGGTCTGGAACCAGTTGTCATTAAAATTAGGAAGGGGGTGTACTCGTATTCATTGGCGTACCAGCACCCTGTGACATCAAATCCTTCAATTTATTAAGGTGCATGGTGTACACATCGCGGGGGTAGCATTCATGCTTTACGCAAATTGATGCCGCCATTCCGACAATCTCTCCCATTGCGCCGGTTGTCTTCATAACCCGAACCGCTCCCAGTGCCTCATGAGTCACACTGATATCACGACCTGCCATGAATAGATTGTGAATATTCCGACTGTAGAGGCAGCGATAGGGAGCCCAATAGGGTCCATCGTAGGTGTATCCTTCACCACGTGTGTAATCTGCAATGAATTCGTTGCCCTCATGCCCCTTCTGATATATGGGATCCGGGAAATGCGTATCAATTCCCCAAGTACAGGGAAAGCATCCATCTTCAAACTGCCGACCATCCCTCAGGTCCTCAGCCGTGAGTATGACATCACCGAGTAGCCGCCGCGACTCGCGCTTGCCTGCGATATAGGCCACCCAATTGAGTTTGTGTGCCGGATAGCGCTTTTCAACATTTTTGATCGCATCCCAGGCACCGTACATCGCCCGGAAGTTCTGATCGCGGATGCGCTCCATATCATGGATCGGGTCCAGATCAAAACCGCTTTCCCAGTACCAGTTCCCCAGACTGATCAATTGCTTCCCAGTGGGCTCGGGAGTAATCGCTCCCCGTGTGCGGTGAGGGAACGGCTTGTCTCTCAGATCAACCGCCCAGGGACAGCGGGGAAACTCTGCTTCCCTGCATGCTGCCTGTAACTCTGTTGAAAGCGGATCTTCATCCTCACACAGACACTTAATGTTCCAGAGATTGCTCGCCCCCATATGGCCGGTCTCTGTAACTTCATAATCAGCACCAACCAGGAAACCTACTGCACCATCACCGGTGCTATCGAGAAACAAACGACCATAGATCGTTGTTCTCTGTGCTGTGCGAATGTGCTGGCAGGTTACGGAACGGATTCGCCCGTCTGTTTCATATGCTTCATTAACTCTGTTTTCGAGAAAGAGTGTTATTCCTGGTTCAGCCTGGACGATCCGCAATTTTCGGTTGTCGTCAAAAATGTGTGCCCCTTCCGCATTGGCAGAGTTTTTCTGACGCACGGGTATGATCTCCATCACCACGTCACCGATTCGTGGATACGGTTTTTGGTTGACATGACCTTCCGGCCAGACGCGCACCTCGGAACTGGAGTTTCCGCCAAGTACGGGGCGATCCTGGATAAGGGCCACACTTAACCCAAGACGCGCTGCCGTGACCGCAGCACAGGTTCCTGCGACACCACCACCCACAACAACGAGGTCGTACTCCTCAGTCTCTTTCGGTTTTTCAGGTAAACCAAGTGTCTTCCGACGAAACTTCTCCAGTGTTTCCGGCTCGTTTGGAATCTGTCGTTTCAAGTCGCGACAGAACACTATAGCATCACAACGCCCTTCAAAGCCTGTGAGATCATGCAGCGCGATGGAAGCGGTGAGACCGACCTGAACCTGGCCGCCATCTTGCCAGTGCCATTCAGCGCCTTCCGTCCCGAAGGTCATGCTGAGTGGAGATCCATCGACGATAAGTTGAAATCGACCCGGAGCGCCGGGTACGTTCCACGGCGCAACCCAATCCCGGGTGCGCACCCACACGCGATAGACGCCGGCTTCGGGAAATGCGACGGTCGTCGTGGCATCCTCAACGGGCACTCCCATACCATGCGCGAGAAGATAGGGGGATCCCATAAGATCCATGAATTGTTGATCAAGAACCCAACCCCCGAGATCATTAAAAGCTTCAGCTTCAACGAGCACTGTATCCTGGGCGCGTGCGCTCGCGATAAGCATCAGAAGAATGGTCACGAAAGCAAATGAGATGTGTTTGTGATTCATGATTCCAGTTTATCAGTTCAATACATCAGGTGAAAAGCTAATACCTACCGGTCTCTAATGGACCGAGTAATTGACAAATCAATGAGTTAGGAAATTGATGGAATACGGTACAGGATGGGATCACGGCCAGTGATCGTCGACCAATCATAATGAGCCCGTCGCTGCAGATCACGCACCTCGATCGACCGCCCGACCATCACGACTCATCATCGGGCCATGGCCGCGAGCGTCGATGCGCAGCAATCAATCGGCGTGCGAGAGCTTGCATATCATCGGTGTCGTCGGTCTCGTCGACGATTTCCAGGCCGAGAATCGTCTCCAGGACGTCCTCCAGCGTGATTATACCCGCAGTTCCGCCGTATTCGTCCACGACTAGGAAGAGCATCTCGCGACGGTTGAGAAACGTGTTGAGCACGAGCGGGAGCTTCGCAGTCATCGGTACCGCATGCACTGGACGCGCAAGTTCACCGATCGTGCGCCCCAGATCGTTGTTGCTCAGCGCTTCGACGAGATCGTGCCAGTGAATCACGCCGCGGACGTCGTCGGGTGATTCGCCGATCACGGGCAGGCGGCTGAAACGCGGAGGTCCATTGCGTGCGATGTCGTCGATCGTCTGGTCAACACCCAACGTCGCTACGACGGTGCGCGGTGTCATGACCTCGCTCACCGCGACCTCACGGAGCGCGATCATATTTCTGATGATGCGTGCTTCGGTTTGATCTATCGCCCCTTCCTCGTGCGCCCAGCCGGCAACCGCCCGCAGTTCATCGCGACTTATTGTCGGGGCATGGGCGCTCCGACCTGAAATCGCACGTGATAACTGATTGCTTACCGCCACGGCAGGATAAAGCAGGCGAATCAACAGCGTACATGTCCAGGCGGTAAAGCCAGCCAGCCGCTTTGCGTACACAGCCCCCAGTGTCTTCGGGATGATCTCAGACAACACCAGAATGAGCACTGTTACCACAAATCCTACTAACCCGACCCACGCTTCGCCCCAGATGATGGCAGCCTGGGCCCCAACGCCAGCGGCACCAATCGTGTGCGCGAAGGTGTTGAGTGTGAGGATGGCCGCGAGAGGTCGGTCAATGTCTGACTTGAGCCTGTCCAGCCTGGATCCAACGGAACGTCCCTGGTCAACAAGAACGGCAATATGAGAATTCGGGAGACTGAGCAGCGCAGCCTCCAGCAGCGAGCAGAGAAACGAGACGCCGATCGCGAGTAGCAGATAGAAAATAAGCATTGTCATGCCGTGCCATTCCAGAATACAACCGATTATGATTTTACAGTAATCAGGGATTTAGTATAAATCTATGAGTCGATTCCACATCCGAATTCGCTAGCAAGCAGAAATAGTAAAGACTGGTAAATGGCATGATTCACAATCAATGTGGGATGTTGCCCGTTCTTTAGGGCGCAAATCAGGGCACGCATAATCGATTCTTACCATCCTCAGTATGGGCGGATCATCTGAAAAATATCAGAGTCAGGTAACGGATGAATGCTGGGACACCACATGTCTGCAGCGGATCTGTCGCCCACCGTAAGTAGGACAGCCAAATACTTGCCGCTCACACTCCACCTGGAACATGAGCGGATACAAACGCACCGCTCGTGAAGGACCTCCACCGGTGGTCCAAGCCGGAGTCTACATGCTCCACCTGGACCGGAATCAGGGCGACAGATAGGTTCGCTGTCGGCGTTGCGATCCTGCACCCTTGCGGTTAAGTTTCGTCCTGCGAACGCCGCTGCTGCCGCTGCGCTACTGTATTGGCTGTCTTGGGAACGCGGCCAGCGACTCTCGCATTTCGATTGAGAAAGGAACCGGCATGGCGCAACCATCCGCCGGTCAATCGGACTCCTCAGGCACGGATCAACCCAACGATGTCCCACGATCGCTCACACAGCGGGCGCTCGACAGCCTGGAACGCATCGGCAACATGCTGCCTGACCCTGCCGTCTTGTTCATCCTCGGTCTGCTGATCACCTGGTTGCTGTCGTGGCTCCTTGCGGGTGTTGAGTTCACCGAGATTGACCCGCGCAGCGGTGATCCCATCCGAGTCGACAACCTGCTGACCGGGCCCGCGCTGGCGCACTTCCTCGCCACGATGGTCACCACGTTCACGTCGTTCCCACCGCTGGGTGTCGTGCTGGTCGCGCTACTCGGAGTCGGCGTGGCCGAGCACTCGGGCTTCATCAACACCTGCCTCAAGGGTCTTCTCAACATCACACCGCGCATGCTGCTCACGCCGATGCTCATCCTCGTTGCGATCGTCAGTCACACTGCGGCCGACGCCGGTTATGTGCTCGTCATCCCACTGGGGGGCGTCATTTTCTACGCCGCCGGCCGGCATCCTCTAGCGGGGATCGGTGCGGCCTTCGCGGGAGTATCAGGCGGCTTCAGTGCGAATTTCATCCCGTCCGGCATTGATCCGCTGCTCGCCGGGATTACACAGAGTGGAGTGAGCGTGCTCGACGTCGAACGGACAGTCAACCCTCTGTGCAACTTCTATTTCACGGCTGCGTCTTCGCTGCTGATCATCCTGATCGGTTGGTTCCTGACGGACCGTGTGGTCGAGCCGCGGCTCAGAAACACAAAGATCGACGGCGATCAGGAAGATATGCCCAAGATGGACGACGTGTCTCCGCGCGAGCGGGCCGGCATGTGGGCGGGCCTCTCGATCATCGTCATTGGTCTCGTGGGCTTGGCGCTGTGGGCGTGGCCTGGAGGTTCAGCGCTTCGCGCACCCGACGGTTCACTGACGTCGATGCGACCGGCCGCACCGTTAATGGAGGCGATCGTCCCGCTGATCTTTCTGCTGTTTCTGTTACCGGGCATCGTTCATGGCTACATCGCAGGAACGTTCAAGAGTCACCGCGACGTCGTGGAGGGCATGTCCAAATCCATGGGCACGATGGCTTACTACCTCGTGCTGGTGTTCTTCGCGGCGCTGTTCATCGCGGCGTTTCGCGACTCGAACCTGGGAGCGCTGCTAGCGCTGAAGGGAGCCGCCTTCATCAAGGGCCTTGGAGCGCCGCCGGCCGTCACGATCGTGGGCATTATTCTGCTGAGTG
>JANQFF010000099.1 GCA_028277965.1 Pseudomonadales bacterium | reverse complement strand
GTGCCACCACAAAGACGTCGCCGTTTCTGGTGCAACGACTGCGGACAGAGCCAGTGGACACTTGACCATTCAGGGCGTGCCGGCCTCGGCGAGAGTGTTAGGAGCTATCGCCGGTCCATTTCAGCTGGCTGCTGGGGATAGGCTCGTTCTGGCCGAAGGAGGAAATCCCGAAGAAGACGTGATCTTCGAAGGCGTCGCAGCCCTGGTACCTGCGGGCGGTGCTGGCCCCTTTGCCCTTGCTGATGGTCAGACGCTGTCAATGGTCATCGACCAAGGCGCAGAGCAGACCGTCACCTTTTCGGCAAGCAATTTTGTAGACATCAGCAGCGCAACAGCCGAGGAGCTCGCTGCGGCGATCAACGTGCAGGTACGGGCCGGGAAAGCACTCGTCAATGCGGGTACTCTGGCCCTTGCGAGCGACACCCAAGGAACGGACAGTTCAGTGCAGATCACCGATGGCACGGCAAACGCGGCGCTCGGATTTTCGACATCACCCCAGCAGGGGACCGGAAACGTCGCTGACCTTCACCAGGTGACCGTCGATGAGATCAAAGGGCTTGTCGAGGCGCTTGTTCCTGAGGTTGTTGTAACTGTTGAACCGGGAGGTGAGCTCGCGATAACCACCACCACTACTGGCCCGACCGCCAGCATCCAAATCGGCACCTCGACAGCGGAAGCGTTCGGTTTGGACAATGACCTACACCAGGGAAGCGACACTGGAACTGACAACATCCTCTTGGTAGAAGGGAAAGATCCTGGGACCTATGCAAATCGGGTCGAAGTTGAGATTTCACCCCCAACGTCAGGTGAAGCTGGCTGTTTCAATATTTCAGTCATCGAAGATGGTGTGGACCGAGGAGATTTTCCAAATGTCTGCATGGATCCGAACCATGAGCGATATATAGAAAAAGTCGTCAACGACAAGCGAACCGGGTCGATGCTCATCCGGGTGACCGACCTGCATGTCGCCGGCCAGCCTATCCCTGACGAACAGATTTTACAGCTCGCCGGCGGAGACGACGGGCTAACCGGGCTGGACGACAATGACTTCATCGGGAGTACAGCGGGAAAATCTGGCCTGTATGCGTTGAATAAAGTGCAGGACTTGTCGCTGCTGATCGTGCCCGGGCGGGCGACCCCGGCGACCCACAATGGCATGGTCGCCTACTGCGAAGTGGAGCGGGACGGATTTGTGTTTCCGATCCTGGACCCTCCGGAGAGTTTTAGTGCACCTGAGATCGTAGACTACGTCAAAAACTCGGCGGCCCTGCAAAACCTGACCGAGTATGGTGCCATCTACTGGCCAAGGGTCGAAATCCTCAATCCTTCCAAGGCGGTCTTCGGGTCGGATGAGACCATCATTTCGCCGCCGTCAGGCATCATCTGCGGGGTGTTCGCCCGCACTGATGCCGCCAGACCCGGCGGTGTGTACGACCCACCGGCTGGCATCGAGAAGGGTAAGCTGTTCGGTGTGCTCGGTTTCGAAACCGACGAGGTGTTGGAGGAGTCGTACCGGGACATCGTCTACCCCCAGCGCATCAACCCACTGACCACCGCGCCTGGGGCGCCGAGATTCATCGACGGCTCACGCACGCTCAAAGGGGACGGACAGTTTCCCTATGTGGCCGAAAAACGAGGGGTCATCTTCATTCGCCGTAGCCTCAAAGAGGGCCTGCGGTTCGCCAGGCACAAAAACAATGACGAGAGCCTGCGTGCGCAGGTGTTTCGGACCATCAAGACGTTTCTGACGATCCAGATGAACAACGGTGCCTTTCAGAGTAGGGATGCCACCAAAGCCTTTTTCATCGAGATCTCACACAAGCCCAGCGACATTCAGGCCGGCTTGCTCACTGGTCGAGTGGGGCTGGCCATGAACAAGGCCACTGACTGGGTCGTGATTGGCATCAGCGCTGACACTCGGGCGCTTGACGAAGAATTGGCTGGATAGCGCAGAGGAGGACCCAATGGCCATAACAGGAAATCCGAGGAGCTTTCACAAAAAGTTCAAATTCATAGTTGAAGTAGATTCGGTGGATCACGCCGGCTT
>JANQFF010000008.1 GCA_028277965.1 Pseudomonadales bacterium | reverse complement strand
AGGTGAGCGAGCGTGGCCGCACACTTTATTAACCAATGCTCCACACCTGGATCGCGGCTAAAGCCGCTCCTACAGAGCTAGCAAGATCTTCCTATCTCTGTAGGAGCGGCTTTAGCCGCGATTTTTTGATCTCGTTTGAGAACTCTTCAGATATGCTGGCGTATCACGCCAACCGACAGGCCTTCGATGGCGAACGCCTGGTTGGCCAGATCCACCTCGATGGGCTGGTAGTCCGGGTTTTCCGGCAGCAGCATAATCATGTTGCGTTTGCGGGTGCGTTGAAACCGTTTGACAGTGACTTCGTCGTCTATGCGGGCCACGACAATCTGACCATTGGTCGCCTGCTGGGTTTTGTGCACGGCCAGGAGGTCGCCGTCGAATATCCCGGCTTCCACCATGCTGTCACCACGGACACGGAGGAGGTAGTCGGCCCGCGGCTGGAAAAAACCGGCCGGCAGATCGACTCGGTCTTCAATGTTCTCTTCTGCGAGGATCGGGTGACCGGCAGCGACCCGTCCGACGACGGGGAGGCCGCTTTCTGCATGTTCCGGCAAACGGATGCCACGGGAAGTGCCGGGTATCATCTCGATGGCACCCTTGCGGGCAAGTGCCTTGAGGTGCTCTTCGGCAGCATTCGGTGATTTGAAACCAAGTTCCTGCGCAATGTCCGCTCGTGTGGGCGGATAACCCGTATCCGCAATGTGCTGCCTGATCAGATCGAGGACCTGGGACTGTCTTTCGGTGAGGTTTGCCGTAAGACCTGCGGAGGGATTCGCCATATCTGGAGCCTGTTCAAATATACAGTGTCCTGTGAGTATATACAGTCCCTTGGATGTTTGCACAGTGTTTTTTTCTCGAATAGTATCGCCCGCCTGTAAATTCAGCTGACACCCCAATGCGCAAACGTGCTTTCAGACTGCTGCCGGTACTGGTACTGCTGGCAGGAGTGACGGCGATACGAGCGACGATGGCTGCTGCACTTCCGGACTCGGTGTCCGGTGATCAGGTCGCAACGAATCCCAGCACCCTGGGCAGGCAGATCTTTGCCGAAGGTGAGTTGAGGCACAATTCCAACTACGAGGATTTTGAAGTCAGCCTGCGCATGATCCTCAAAAGCCCATCCGGCCGGGAAACGCTTCGGGATCTGCGCATTCGTCAGCTCGAGGTGCCTGATGCCGGTGACAAGGTGCTGGTGGTTTTCGACAAGCCGGCGAATATCCGTGGGACGGCGCTGCTCACCCATACCCATATCACGCGTGAGGACGATCAGTGGTTGTTCCTCCCTGCGTTGAAACGAACCAAAAAGATCGCGCAACGGAACAAATCCGGTCCATTTGTCGGTAGTGAGTTCTCGTATGAGGATCTCGCGGTCCCGGAACTCGACAAGTACGACTACCGCTACCTGCGTGAAGATCAGCTGGAAGGCCATCCCGTCCATGTTGTCGAACGCAGATCAAGGGACGAGTACAGCGGGTACGCGCGTGAGGTTTTCTGGATAGATCAGGACAACTACACCTGGCTGAAGGTCGAGTACTTCGACAAAGATGACGGCAAAGCCATAAAAGTATTGCACTTGTCCAACTACCAGTCCTATGGCGAGCAGCGCCGCAAGCCGCATCTCATGGCCATGCATAACCTCGAAAGCGGGAAAAGCACAGAATTGCACTGGGACCAGTACCTGTTTTCCCGAGGTTTCAGCGCCGATCGTGACTTCAGTGTGAGTTCTTTAAGACGTGCGCGCTAGATTTGTCATCCCGTTTGTACTGCTCATTTTCCTGAGCGGCTCTGTTCGTGCGGAAAAACTGGTTTTCGGCAGCTTCAGGTCGTCGGAAAACGCTCACAACTGGGCGCAGAAGTTGAGCACGTTGTTCGCAACCGATATCGAGGTGACATCAACGGGACCGGCGGACAGATTGTGGTTCAGGGTCCATACCGGTGAGCTCGACACGCGGACGAAGCTCGCCTTGCAGCGACGCGCTGATGCCGGGGGAATCAGCTACTGGACGCTCCATGAGCACTCCCCGCAGGACCTTGCCGGGTCCAGGGTGACTCGTCCGCAACGGCTGACCCCCCCTGCAGGTCAGGTCGCGCCAGCGGCGCAGCAAGAGACTCCGGCTGAAGCGGCGCCCGTGTTTGAGGAGCAGGTACCTCGCGGCGAGCCGGAAGCCCCAATGGCTGAGCGAGCCACACCCGAATCTCAGGATCGATCAAGCCATGACATCGAGTGGGATCTCGGTCTGCAGAGCCGGAGTTTTGCTGAAACGGGTGTACAGGGCCAGGACCAGTTTGAGGGAAGCGTCAGCGTGGAACTCGAATACTACCGGGGATGGCAGGATGACAAGCACAGTGTGACGTTCAGCCCTTTCCTGAGGGTGGACAGCGCTGATTCCCGGCGTACCCACGCAGATATGAGGGAGCTTTTTTACTCCAGGGTCGGGGAAAACTGGGATCTGCATGTGGGTGCCAGAAGGGTGTTCTGGGGTGTCACCGAGTTCCACCACCTCGTTGACATCATCAATCAGACGGACCTCATCGAAAACATCGACGGGGAAGACAAGCTGGGGCAACCCATGGTTCAGCTGACCCTGGTGCGCGATTGGGGGATCCTGGACTTCTACCTCATGTCGGGTTTCCGTGAACGCACGTTCCCTGGGTCGGATGGGCGGATCCGTCATCCGGTCCGCATTGATTCGGACGCGGACTATGCGTCTTCGGACGAGGAAATGCAGATTGATGGTGCAATACGATGGAGTCATCACATCGGACCCGTTGAGTTCGGATTGCACCACTTCAGCGGAACCAGCAGGGATCCGGAATTGCGTTTTGTGGGCGATCCGGGAGACCTGCGTCTGCGCCCCTTCTACCACGTGATTGACCAGACGGGTCTGGATGCACAGGCGTTTTACGGCGACTGGGCGTTCAAAATCGAAGGCTTCACGCGCAGCGGTCTTTCTGACAGGTACGCAGCGGCCAACGTGGGATTTGAACGCACCTTGGTCGGGTTCCTTGGTACCCGTGCAGACGTGGGGCTCGTTGTTGAATACATGTTCGACGAGCGTGGTGACGAAGCGTTCAACACCTTGTTTGAAAACGACATCGCGATTGGAACCCGGTTTCAATTCAATGACTTTGCGGATACAGAGGCTTTGCTCGGGGTCATCTTTGATGCGGACACCGACGAATATATCGTGAGTCTGGAAGCCTCCAGACGGCTCACCGACAGCTGGGCACTCAATCTCGAGGGCAGGGTGTTTGCCGGTGGGCGCGGATTGCGGAGAAATACGCCATTGGGCATGCTTGTTGATCCGGATTACAAGTCCGCATGGCTGCAGCGTGACGATTACCTGCAGCTGGAAATCAAGAAGTTTTTCTAGCCTTCAACCCGGCGGAAGGGAAGTTGATGGAGACAATTGCGACTGCAGCAAGTGACTGGATGGCATACGTCCGGGAGAGCGGATGGGTCGCTGAGGTATTCTTCGTCGTTCTCCTCACGGGTACAGTACGGCTGATTGTCAAATTCCTCTTCGATCGTCTGGCGACAAAACTCACCCGCACCCACAACCTGTATGACGATGCCCTGCTGGATGCCGCGCGCAAGCCGATCGGGCTCGGGATCTGGCTGTTCGGTATTCTGCTGGCCGCTGAAATAGCAGGCGGGGGTGAAGATCCGGCCGAGGTTTTCCAGTACATCGATCCTCTGCGGGACGTTGCGGCGGTCTGGCTTCTCATCTGGTTTGCGTTGCGATTCATCAACTTCGTCGAAGGTCACATCCGTGATCCTGACTACGATGGTGTCGAGGTAGATCAGACAACTGCAAGTGCCGTGGCCAAGCTCCTGCGGGTAACAGTCATCGTTACGGGTGTCCTCCTCGTTCTGCAGGCGTTCGGCTTCTCGATATCCGGGGTGCTGGCGTTCGGTGGCATCGGGGGTATCGCCGTTGGATTTGCTGCGCGGGACCTGTTGGCGAATTTTTTTGGTGCGTTGATGATCTTTCTCGACCGGCCGTTTGCAGTTGGCGACTGGATACGTTCACCCGATCGGGAAATTGAAGGTACCGTAGAGGACATAGGTTGGCGTCTGACACGGATCCGAACCTTCGACAAACGGCCCTTGTACGTTCCCAATTCAGTTTTTACGTCCCTCACCGTGGAGAATCCGTCACGCATGCAGAATCGGCGGATTTACGAGACAGTTGGGATCCGTTACGACGATATCGGGGCGATGGAAACTGTCGTGGCGGAAGTCCGGGAGATGCTGAAGAACCATGAAGCCATAGACCTCAGACAGACCCTGATGGTCAACTTTGTTGAGTTTGGCCCGTCTTCAGTCGACTTTTTTGTGTATTGCTTCACCAGGACGACCGTATGGACCGAGTTCCACGAAATCAAAGAAGACGTCCTGTTGAAGATTGCCGCGATCATCGAAGCGAACAATGCTGAGATAGCGTTTCCCACGCAGACGCTGCACATCGCACCTGAGCCGGATGACACCTGAGCTCATTGCACAATACGCAGACGTAGAAGGTGTGCCGGGCGACATACGCGCACGGTTGAGGTCTGCAGAGACCCTGTACAGCGCTGAAGAAGTGGAGTTTGCGGTGGATCAGCTTGCTGTTCGGCTGACTGTTGCGCTTCAGGATCGGAATCCTGTATTGGTTCCCGTGTTACATGGTGGACTCGTGTTCGCGGGTATGCTCCTGCGGCGACTGGTGTTCCCTCTGCGCCAGGCCTATGTCCATGTGGGACGCTACACCGACACCCAGGGTGGGGAACTGTCCCGATATCACCACGGGGGTCCGGATCTGAAAGGCGAAACGGTGGTTGTTGTTGATGACATTCTGGATGAAGGGGTCACATTGACGCATCTGGTTGACTGGGCATTGGATGAAGGTGCATCTGAGGTGGTCACGGTGGTTCTTCTGACGAAAAACAATCCCAGGCGGCCAGGCGGCCTTCAGGCAGACCACTCTGCGCTTTTCTGCCCGGATAGGTTTGTGGTTGGATGCGGTCTCGACATTGACGGGTACGGCCGTAACCTGCCTGGGCTCTTTGCCCTGGGAGAGGCATTGGGAGAGCAATGACGAGAATAGGCGTATTTGTCGGGTCCGCACCGTTCCCGGGTGAGTTTTCGGAAATGGATGCCGGAACAGAGACACCCTGGGGGGAGGCCTCCTGCAGACCACTGTCCAGCGTTCGTGAGGGCGGAGAGCTGGTTCTCATGCGGCGTCATGGCAGTGACAGGGCAATTGCGCCCCATCAGATCAACTACAGGGCAAACGTCTGGCTGATGGACATTCTTGGTGTCGATTTTATCGTGGGGACGTATACGGTAGGGGGGATCGATCCGGATCTATCCGTGGGATCGCTTGTTGTACCGGAGCAGGTGATTGACTACACCTCCGGGCGCGAGAACACGTTCGATGACAAACGCCGACACATCGAATTTGCGAACCCGTATACGGGACGCATACGTGATCTTCTGATCGAAACTGACGCTGCAGTCGTCGGACATGGCGTCTATGGGTGCACACAGGGTCCACGGCTTGAAACTGCGGCCGAGATTGCCCGGATGGCGCGGGACGGGTGCACACTTGTCGGTATGACGGGCATGCCTGAAACAGCGCTTTGCCGGGAACTTGGGATCGATATGGCTGCGTTGTGCCTGGTTGTGAATCCGGCAGCGGGTGTGGGGTCGAGTTCAGATGAAATCGATATAGAAGCCCTGCGCCGGGCATCGGTCGACGGCGGCCGTCACATGATCGACCTACTGAGCAGCCTCATCAGCTGAATCCAGAAGTGCCTGGTGTTGGGCAAGAAGACCGTCAGGCACCCTGACCGGTTCTATCAGTACCACAACGCCCAGCTTTGGATGATCGAGGTAGTGGAGCTCTTCGCTGCGCATGCGGCGGCTTTCAACCAGTCGCATGAATCCGCGCGCCGCGTCGATGGGAAGCCGTTCCAGCGACACCGGAAAGGTTTCGATGTCGAGACCGGCAGAATCCGACTGATACCAGAGATTTGTTGCGAAATGCAGATAGCGGCCCAGCGTAACGTCAACGTGCCCTGTCAGCCGCGGCAAACCGGTGGAGGATAAAGGCGCGTTTGGACCGGGAGCGTTGGCGAGCATCACCGGCTGGCCCTGGCCGCGCTCGGGCACGGGTTGGCGCCAGCGGACGTGAGTGAGGGGACGAAGTGTTGACTGGCGGTTGATTGCTTTGACGTGGCCTTCCAGGGCAAGCGCTTCGAGCGGGCTGTAGCTGGAACTGTACAGGGATTGTTCGAACTTCTGGAATTCACCAGCAAAAAGCCCTACAGGGTTGGGTTCGGCCTCGAATGTGTCGGGAGGCGTCTCATCAGTCGTTTCATCTGAAAGGAACTCTTCTGTAACCGGTGTCTGGGTGGGCAGAACAGGTGGTGCTTCCGGGGCCGGGACATTGAAGGGCAGGGGTGCAGCGGGTTCCGATTCGAGGAGACGCTTAAGAGGAATGACACCCGGGGGTCGCAGATCCTGTTGGGGCAGAAGTGGATATCCAAGGCACAACAGGGAGTCACGCATGAAGTCGACGGATTCTGACGGGGCCTCGATGTCGACGACGGGGGTCAGCATCCTCAATTGCTTCGGCCAGGATCTCGGCCATTCTCCGACAAGCTGTTCTGCGGTATTCAGTTCAAGCACGTTCAGGCGTTCGAAAACGATGAGTTCTATCTCGAACCAGCGTGCACCGAAGTAGTCTTCAATGTCCTCATGGAGGACCGGCTCGGCATGACTGAACACCGGGTAGAGCACCCATAGGACCAGAAGGACCTGCGCCGTTCGTTTCAGCTGCGTCATGCCGCCCGTGTTTCCCTGGGAACGAGATGGTCGATCAGGTCCGCTGCAAACTTGAGACGGTCTTCGAATTCCGGCAGCGAACGCTGTAAGCGTAATGTCGACGCGCCGTCCAGGCGGTATGTCGATGGCTCTGTCTGGACCAGTTGGACGATCTTCACCGGATCGACGGTCGTCGCGTTGCTGAATTCGAATTTACCCCGCTCAGCTCCGACATCAATTTTTGTCAGCCCGAGCTGTTGCCCCGCCAGCTTCAGTTCTGTGACGGCGAAAAGGCGTTTCATCGGTTCGGGCAGCAGACCGAAACGGTCGATGATCTCCGCCTGCAGACGATCGAGGTCGTCGAGGTTGGCGGCGCTGCTGATCCTTTTGTAGAGAATCAGTCTTGTATGCACATCGGGCAGATAGTCTTCCGGGATGAGTGTCGAGGCGTGCAGGTTGACCTCGTGGCTGACGGGCTCCAGGGGTGCATCGGCGTTTGGTAACTCTCCGGCCTTGATGGCCTCGACTGCCCGGTTCAGGAGGTCCATATACAGCGAGAAACCGACAGCCTCGATCTGTCCCGACTGGTCCTCGCCAAGCAGTTCTCCTGCGCCGCGAATCTCCATGTCATGAGTCGCCAGGGTGAATCCGACTCCCAACTCGCCAGCTGCTTCGATAGCTTCCAGCCGTTTGACTGCATCGGTTGTCATTGCCTTGGGGTGCGGTGTGAGCAGGTAAGCGTATGCCTGCCTGTGACTGCGACCTACACGGCCGCGCAACTGGTGTAATTGCGCCAGCCCGAATTTGTCTGCCCGTTCGATGATGATCGTATTGGCATTAGGCACATCGAGGCCGGTCTCAATGATTGTGGTACAGACGAGGATGTTGAGCCGCCGGTGGTAAAAGTCCGACATCACCTGTTCAAGTTCCCTTTTTGGCATCTGGCCATGACCCATGCCGACGCGGGCTTCCGGAACGAGCTGGCTGATTTCGTCTGCAGTGGCAGCTATGGATCTGACTTCATTGTGGAGGTAGAAGACCTGGCCGCCGCGGAGTAACTCCCGCGATATCGCTTCGCGTATCTGGTGTTTGCGTTTCTCCTGTACAAAAGTCTTGATGGACAGCCGACGCGCCGGAGCGGTCGCTATGATGGAAAGATCACGGATTCCGCTCAGGGACATGTTGAGGGTTCGCGGGATTGGTGTTGCCGTTAACGTGAGAACATCCACCTCGGCACGGAGTGACCTGAGCCGCTCTTTCTGGCGGACGCCGAACCGGTGCTCCTCGTCGATGATGATGAGCCCGAGATCCTTGAATTGAAATGACTCTGACAAAAGCTTGTGAGTGCCAACGACGATATCGAGCTTGCCAGCCCGCAATCGCTCAGTGACGGATTTCACCTCGTCTGCTGCACGCAGACGGGATACCGATTCGATGCTGATTGGCCAGGCAGCGAAACGATCTCTGAACGTGTCGAAATGCTGTTGGGCGAGGAGGGTAGTCGGGACCAGGACGGCTACCTGTTTTCCACCCTGAACAGCAATGAAAGCCGCACGCATCGCAACTTCTGTCTTGCCGAAACCGACGTCGCCACAAACAAGCCGGTCCATGGCTCGCAGGCTGGTCATATCAGCCACCGTATCGTCAATTGCTGCCTGTTGGTCCAACGTCACTTCAAATGGGAATTCCCGGCAGAACTGATCGTAGTCCTGCTCGTTCAGAACAAACTGGTGGGAAGTCTTGAGCTCCCGGCGCGCGTAGATGTCCAGGAGCTCTGCTGCAACGTCGATGACCTTTTCAGCAGCCCGTTTTTTGGCCCGTTCCCACTGATCTGATCCAAGGCGATGCAACGGCGCATGTTCTTCGTCCGCGCCTGCATACCTGGAAATCAGCTGCAGGGATGTCACCGGCACATACAGCTTGTCATTGTCGGCATATCCCAGCGTCAGAAACTCCTGGGCTGAGTCGTCGATCTCCAGGGTCTGTAAACCCAGGTAGCGCCCCACGCCATGGTCGATGTGAACCACTGGTGCACCAACGCTGAGTTCCGTGAGGTTTCGCACGACCTGCTCGGGATCGATGATCCTGTGCGCCGTCTCGCGGCGTGGGTCTGCCTGGCGGGAGCCGAGGACGTCAGCTTCGGTGATGACAACGCAGCCTGCCAGGTCAAAACCTTCGTCGATATCGGCAATTGCTATGCAATGACCTTTGGAGTTGAAGAAATCCTCGAACCGTTCGATCACCTGGGTACGAATGCCGGACCGCCCCAGGTGTTCGTCGAAAACCTCACGACGTCCGGCCGATTCGGCAATGAAAAGCGCCTGACGGTTGCTTTGGGCAAGCTGCCGCTCGTATGTGGCCACCGGCCACTCAGCCTGGGCGCGACGGGTATCGGTCAGAAGGTCAGGCAGGGGTGAGACCTCGAACTCGTGGGTGTGTTTCTTCTGCTGACCATGCTCCCGGTCGGTCACCAGTTCGATTCTGGGGTGCTTGTTCAACGACGCACGCAATTCGTCGACAGCCATATAGAGATCCCCGGGTGGGAGAATTGGCCGTTCTATGTCATGGCGCAGGGATTCATAGCGTTGGTGGACTTCTTCGAGATGGTGTTCGGCGGACTCGAATACGCCGTCTTCGACGATGATCATCAGCCGGTCCGGGAGGTAGTCGAATAGCGAGCCCAGCCGTTCGAAGAAGAATGGCAGGTAGTACTCAACACCGTTCGGCGCGATGAAACTGGAAACGTCCTGATAGACGCTGCACCTGCGAACGTCGACGTTGAATGTGTTGTGCCAGTTGTTTCGGAAACGGGCGATCGCATTATCGTCGAAAGGAAACTCTTTCGCGGGGAGCATCTCGAGCCCGTCGATCTGGTCGACAGTCCGTTGTGTATCGGGATCGAATGTACGCAGTGTGTCGATTTCGTCATCAAAAAGGTCTATTCGGACCGGCCATTCCGCTCCCATCGGGAATATGTCCATCACCGAACCGCGCACTGCGTACTGACCTCGCTCGGTAACGGTATCTGTCGCAACATACCCGGCAGCATCGAGAGCAATACGCTGGACAGCTGGATCGAACTTCTCACCTCTGGTGAGTTCGAAGACCGAACCGGCGACAAACTCCCGGGGAGGTATCTTCTGCAGAAGAGTCGTAACCGGAACGGTGACGACACCCTCTTTATATGTCGGTAAACGGTGCAGTGTGCGTAACCGTTCCGACGTGATGTCCTGGTGCGGTGAGAAGACATCATAGGGGAGCGTTTCCCAGTCAGGGAAATGCATGATCGGGGTTGATGCAAAAAAGCTGAGCGCTGCCTGCCATCTCTGGGCGCGGGCGCTGTTGCGGGTGACCACAAATATGAGGCCGTCGAAGGATCTAGCGAGTTCGGTTACCGCGAGCGCATCGGCGGTGCCGTGCAGGCCGGACCAGGCGAGGTAGTCGCCGGGTCGCGCCGGTAACTCCGGCACCGTCATCAGCTGAGGGTTGTCGCTTGACACTAAAAAGCGTTGGGACCACTAACAGGGGGCGTTATTCTAAACGGTAATTTGTTCTTGTGTGTGTGTCATGAATCGAGGTCTGACGGCGATTGTCTGGATTCTGCTCGGCGCGGCACTGGGGTATTGGGCGGGTGTGTCCTCCGGGTCCGGGTCATCGGTCCCGGTCATCGCTGATGAACAGGAGCTCCATGAGCCTGAAAACGCGCCGATTGCAGACGTGGACCCGGCACCGTCCGGGTCCAGGATGGCCGCCTGGGTTCAGGCGCGGGACTGGTATCGAATCGAGCGTCACCTGAGTGAGCTCAGCACACCTTTGCCAGAGGAAGAGGCTGATACGCTCCTTGCCGGGTTGCAGGCAAATGTCAACAAATACGATTCGGTGGCGATGCGCAGGATTCTGAGACTGTACCTTGACGGGGTGCCGGATGATGTCACCGCTCAGTTTCTTCTGAGCGACCTGCAACAACTCGAGGGGATGCCGGAATCGGCGCTGGATACACTCTTCAGTATCCTCAACGGTCCGTTCGATGCTGAGACTCATGGACGCGCCCGTCGTGAGGCAGACCGGATTGTCAGGCTGATCGACACGAGGCTCAGAGCCCGGGGAGCGTTGAGTGAACGAGAGGCGTTCTGGCGACACGTCAGTCAGCAATATCCGGTCAGCGATTACTACCGGTACGAGTGGGCGCGGAGCCTCGCGGGGCTCGAGCGGTGGGCATCCGCCCGCAGGATTCTGCGCGAAACCGGAGACAGCGATGTGAGTCAGGAGACCCTGGATGAGCTCGAAGCATTTATCGACGTGGGTGAGCAGGGTCTCAACTTCCGGCGCGACGGGGACCGGCTGTTGGGAGAAGTGTCTCGTCCGGGGGGCTACGCGTACACCCTGTTGGTCGATACAGGAGCGAACGTCACGAGCCTCTCGCTGTCTGCTTTGCGTGGTTTGCAGGCGCGTCGGCTGGCCGATACCGTTCAGGTGCGAACAGCCGGCGGTATTGTCGCAACAGCGGTATACCAGGTCCCGGAGTTGGAAGTGCAGGGCCGGCTGTTGACTGATCTGAGGGTTCTGGAACTTCCGGTTGAGATACCGGGACTGGACGGACTGCTCGGAACCGACGTCCTGGACCGATTGGACTGGTCTGTGGATAACCTGTGAGTAGTTTTTTTCCGAATCGCCTTAAATCCTTGTCCTATAAGGGTTTAAAGCACTGGTGTTTGTACGCCCAAGCGGCTAAAGTTGTGCCGTTTTTCAGATAGGTCGAAACAACATCTGACCCGGCGTCCTGCCAGGGGTTGGACGCTTCAAAATGATACCTACGGACATCAGAAACCCCGACTACTTTCACAAAGTCGTCGATTGCCAGTGGGCGTGTCCCGCACATACGCCCGTGCCCGAGTACATCCGGTTGATCGCCCAGGAGCGATACACGGAAGCCTACATGCTCAATTGGGATTCAAATGTGTTTCCCGGTGTGCTTGGCCGGACCTGCGACCGCCCATGTGAACCCGCGTGTCGGCGAGTTCGAACCGAAGAAAAGCCAGTGGCAATCTGCCGGCTGAAGCGTGTCGCCGCAGATATGAAGGGTGACATTGCTGCTTACCTGCCGCGAGTCCCACAGAAAAAGAACGGGAAACGGATTGCTCTGATCGGTGCGGGACCGGCATCCCTGGCCGTTGCCAGGGACCTGTTGCCGCTTGGCTACGAGGTGCATCTGTTCGAAAAGGACCCTGTCGGTGGTGGGATGATGCGCAGCCAGATTCCGGCGTTCAGGTTACCGATCGAAGTGCTTGAAGAAGAGGTGGACCTCATCCTCAACATGGGTGTGGAAACGCATTTCGGGCACGAGATCACGAGTATGAAGGCGTTACTCGATGAAGATTACGACGCGTACTTTGTCGGAACGGGAGCGCCCAGGGGACGCGACCTGGACCTTCCCGGGCGTCAGGAAGTAGACGACTACATTCACATCGGTATCGACTGGCTTTCGAGCGTGGCGTTCGGACATACCGATTCCATCTCCGGAAAAGTCATCGTGATGGGTGGGGGTAACACGGCGATGGATTGTTGCCGGACATCACTCCGTCTCGGCGCTGAGAGCGTCACTGTTGTTGTACGCTCCGCGTTTGAAGTGATGAAGGCATCTGAATGGGAAAAAGAAGAT
Source organism: Pseudomonadales bacterium (assembly GCA_028277965.1). GTDB lineage: Bacteria > Pseudomonadota > Gammaproteobacteria > Pseudomonadales > Azotimanducaceae > UBA4421. The sequence continues at coordinate 13,951 of JANQFF010000008.1, read as the reverse complement.
GCCATGCGCGAGGGTATACCGATCATCAACAATCGCCCTCCGAAAGAATTTGTCCACGAGAACGGCAAGCTGAAAGGTGTGCTTTTCGAGTGTGTCAAACCCGTCGAAGAGGATGGTCGCTTGAAATACGTTCCGAGCGGAGAGCCGGATGTATTCATCGAAGCAGACCATATTCTGATGGCGATCGGTCAGGACAATCACTGCCCATGGATTGAGCGGGATATTGGACTCGAGTTCGACAAGTGGGATTGTCCTGTGCTCGACGATGTCACGTTTCAATCAACCCATCCCAAGGTCTTTTTCGGGGGTGACAGCGCGTTCGGCCCGGAGAACATCATCTGGGCCTCGGCCCATGCCCACCAGGCCGCCATCTCGATTCACCTGTTCTGTCAGGGACAGGATCTCAAGGCGGATCGTCCGCCCGAGGGTGTCAACCTGGTTTCAACCAAGATGGGTGTGCACGAATGGGCGTATGACTCCGAGCACGATCCGTCCAGTCGCTACATCGTACCTCTGGTTGAAAAACAGACGGCGCTTGCCAACGTCAAGGTTGAGGTTGAACTCGGCTTTGATGCGGAGCTTGGAGCGGCCGAGGCGCAACGTTGTCTCAACTGCGACGTGCAGACGGTCTTTACGGAAAGTCTCTGTATTGAATGTGATGCGTGTGTCGACATTTGCCCGATGGATTGCATCACGTTCACTCAGAACCTCGACGAAGACCAGCTTCGGCAACGACTGACAGCCCCTGCAGTGAATCCCGAACAGGATCTCTACATATCAACTGACCTTCCGACCGGGAGGGTCATGGTTAAAGACGAGGATGTGTGTCTTCACTGCGGATTGTGTGCGGAACGGTGTCCGACCAATGCGTGGGATATGCAGCGATCGGTCGTCCATGTTCCCCAGCTCGGCTCTTTTAGTGAATGAGCGTGCTGAGTAAGACTGCCGGTTAAACCAGGGAATTCTCTATGAGTTCGAATGTAACGTATAACGACTTTGTCATTCGATTTGCGAACGTCAACGGTTCGGGATCTGCCAGCGCCAATGGCATGTTCGCCAAGGCGCTTTTCCGCATGGGGATTCCCGTTGCCACTCGCAACATATTTCCATCGAACATTCAGGGTTTGCCGACGTGGTTTGAGGTCCGTGTCAGCGAGCAGAACTACCTGGGCCGGCGCGAAGGGGTCGACATCATGGTCGCGATGAACGCGGAAACCATGGTCGAAGACATAGCGTCACTGAAGCCGGGCGGCTACCTCCTGTACGACAACTCCAAACCGCTTGCCAAGACGCTGCAGCGGGACGACATCGTTGAGATCGGGATTCCCATCTCCACCATGCTGCTGCCGGTGTTTACTGACCCCAAACAGCGCAGCCTCTTCAAGAACATCACCTATCTCGGTGCGCTGGCCGGTCTCCTGAACATCGAATTCGACGTAATCACCGGTATGGTCGCGACACAGTACAAAGGTAAAGATGCGCTGATACAACCGAACATCCACGCTCTCGAGATCGGTCGCCAGTACGCTTACGAATATCTCAACGCCCCGCTACCGTTACAGGTGCGTCGATCGGATGGGGTGGGCGACCGGATCATGGTTGATGGCAACATGGCTGCCGGCCTTGGCTCCATCTACGGTGGCGCGACGGTATGTGCCTGGTATCCGATTACGCCGTCTACATCGGTAGCGGAAGCGTTTGAGCAGCATGCCAACCGGTTGCGTATCGATCATGACAGCGGGCAGAAAAAGTTTGCCATCATTCAGGCGGAAGACGAGTTGGCTGCCATCGGTATCGTCATTGGAGCTGCCTGGAACGGTGCCCGGGCGTTTACCGCGACCAGTGGCCCCGGGGTGTCGCTCATGTCGGAGTTTCTGGGCCTGGCCTACTTTGCGGAACTCCCCGCGGTGTTGTGGGACATACAACGCGCCGGACCTTCGACCGGCATGCCGACCCGTACTCAGCAAAGTGATGTGCTGGCGGCAGCCTACGCATCGCATGGTGATACCAAACACCCCTTGTTATTCCCGGCCTCTCCGAAAGAGTGTTTCGATTTTGCGGCGCTGGCTCTCGATCTGGCCGACCGTTTGCAGACACCCATCATTGTTCTGTCGGATCTCGAACTCGGGATGAACGATAATCTCAGTGAACCGTTCGAGTGGGACAACGATCGCCGTTACGATCGCGGCAAGGTGCTCGATGCGGATGCGCTCGATGCAAGGGAGGTGTTTGGTCGTTACCTCGACGTGGATGGTGATGGTATCGGGTTCCGCACGCTGCCAGGGACACACCCTGACAAAGGAGCCTTCTTTACCCGCGGCACGTCGCGCGATGAGTTTGCGGCTTACACGGAATCGCCGGAGGCATACGAGCGGAACATGGAGCGGCTGCTGAAGAAATGGCAGACCGCCGCTACGCTGATACCCGAGGCTGAGATCACTGACAACGGGTGTGAAGCCGGCGCAATCTACTTCGGCACGACATCACTCCCGATGCCCGAGTGTATGGATCTGCTGGCCCACGATGGCATCCATGTGGATACCTGTCGGGTTCGTGGATTCCCGTTTGGGCCCGAAGTGGTTGATTTCATCAACAGCCACAAAGTGGTGTTCATCGTCGAACAGAACCGCGATGGTCAACTGCGCAAGCTACTGATCAACGAACACGATTTCGCTCCCGACAAGCTCGTGCCAGTGACTTACTACGCCGGGCTTTCCATTTCAGCTGATTTCATTCAGAACGCCGTTACCGAATACTTCGCCGAGCACAAGCTGGCTCGCATCACCGAGGTGAAATCATGACTTTCGTAGCCAAGCCGAGAACACATCATCCTCGATTGCCAGTTAACGAAATTGGGCTGACACGAAGGGACTACGAAGGTTCCGTCTCGACCTTGTGTGCGGGTTGCGGCCACGATTCGGTCAGCGCTGCGATCGTGCAGGCGTGTGCTGAACTGTCCATGCCGCCCCATCGTTTTGCCAAAGTTTCGGGAATTGGATGTTCGTCGAAGACACCAAGCTACTTCCTGAACAAGTCCCATGGGTTCAACTCGGTACATGGACGTATGCCAAGTGTCATCACGGGGGCCAACCTGGCGAATCGTGATCTTTTTTGTGTCGGGGTGTCGGGCGATGGCGATAGCGCGTCTATCGGCATGGGACAGTTCGCACATATTGTGCGTCGACGTATCAACATGCTCTATATCGTCGACAACAATGGTACGTACGGCCTGACCAAGGGGCAGTTTTCAGCAACCAACGACAAAGGTTCTACGAACAAGAAAGGGGTGCCGAACCTCTATGAGCCTATTGACCTCGCCAGCATGGCCCTGCAACTCGGAGCGACATTCGTTGCCCGGAGTTTCTCGGGTGACAAACGTCAGCTTGTGCCTCTGCTCAAGGCAGGTTTGCGTCACCGAGGCATGGCGTTCATCGATGTCATTTCTCCCTGTGTCGCTTTCAATAATCACGAGGGTTCGACAAAGAGTTACGACCACCTGCGTCAGTTTGACCACAACGTCGTGAACGCCGACTACATTGGCGATCATGATGAAATCACGGCGGACTACCAGCCGGGAACCATTGAGGATGTGTCGATGCCCGATGGCACGACCCTGCGGTTATACAAACTGGAAGACAGTTTCGATCCGCATGACCGGGTTGGCGCGCTCAACTACGTGCAGAAGCGGCAGCAGGAAGGTGAGGTAGTGACAGGTTTGTTGTATATCGATCCTGATGCGTCGGATTGTCATGAGATTCTTGACACAGTTCACACCCCGCTGAACGAACTGAATGAAACCGATCTCTGCCCGGGCGCAGATAACCTGGATGCCATCAACGCGAGCTTCCGCTAGAGATTCTCACCGGTTTTCGCCAGTTTTGTGGCGTGTGTGGTTGCTGGGGTTTTAGGAAACCCTATAATGGCGCCGCGAAATTTTGTCCGTTAACGAATAAGAGGATGTGACGTGGCATTACCCAGTCTTGACGACTATTTCCCGGATTGGAAAGAACGCGAAGCACTCGCTGAAGCGATGATTCCGCTCATTGGCCGGCTGTACCGTAAAAACGTCGTGACGTACTGTTATGGGCGCGCGATGTATAACCAGAGCGTCACGCAGCTGATGAAGACCCATCGCTACGTTCGCCAGATTGCCAAGAACGAACTGTCCGAGTTCGAGAGTTATCCCATCCTCGAAGCCATGGCGGAGCTGGATCTGGGTCCAAGCCATATCGATGTCGGCAAACTGGCCACCAGGTACATGGAAGAGGCTGAAGCCGGTTCGATTACGCCGTCGGAGTTTGTGCAGCGGGAATGTGGAGAGGTTATCGGTCGCGACGTACCCCCGATCCCGGAACCCCAGGACATTGTGCTTTATGGGTTCGGCCGGATCGGCCGTTTGCTCGCACGTCTTCTCGTGGAAAAGACCGGCAGCGGCGAACAACTCCGCCTTCGGGCGGTTGTCGTGCGCAAGGGTGCCGACAACGATCTCGCCAAGCGGGCGAGCCTGTTGCGCCGCGATTCGGTCCACGGCAGTTTTCAGGGAACGCTGCGGGTCGACGAAGAGAACAGCTGCATCATCGCCAACGGCAATGTTATCCACGTCATCTATGCAAACAGCCCCGCTGAAGTCGACTACGAGGCGTACGGTATCAAGAACGCCATTGTCATCGACAACACGGGTGCCTGGCGGGACGAAGAAGGCCTGGGTCAGCACCTCAAGTCCAAAGGCGCGGCCAAGGTCGTGCTCACAGCGCCTGGAAAAGGTGACATCAAAAATATCGTCTCCGGTGTCAATTCCAGCGACATGGACCACAACGACAGCATTATTGCTGCAGCCAGTTGTACGACCAATGCGATCGTTCCGGTCCTGAAAGCGGTGAACGATGAGTTTGAAATTGAGCACGGTCACATGGAAACCGTCCATGCTTATACCAATGACCAGAATCTCATTGATAATTATCACAAGAAAAACCGCCGCGGTCGGGGTGCACCCCTGAACATGGTCATCACGGAAACAGGGGCATCGTCCGCTGTTGTCCGCCTGCTGCCGGAGCTTGAAGGGAAACTCACCGGCAACGCGATTCGGGTTCCAACACCCAACGTATCACTCGCGATACTGAACCTCACGGTTGGACGATCCACGGATCTGGCTGAGGTGAGTGACTATCTCCGCAATGCCAGCCTGCACAGCGACCTGCAGCGCCAGATCGATTTCACAACATCCCCCGACATTGTTTCGTCAGATCTGGTTGGCAATCGCCATGCGTGTATCGTCGATGGGGAAGCGACAATCGTGAACGATAACCGGATTGTCCTGTATGTCTGGTACGACAACGAGTTTGGTTATGCGTGCCAGGTTGTTCGCGTGGTACAGAAGATGTCGGGGATTTCCTACCCGCTGATTCCCCAGGATGTTGTCGGCATGGGATTTTAGTGCTGGAGCACTGATCTGACTGTCCGGACCCGAATTGCACCGTCGCCGACTGGTGACCCTCACGTCGGCACAGCCTATATGGCGCTCTTCAACTGGGCGTTTGCGCGTAAGCACGGCGGGCAGTTTATTCTGCGCATCGAAGATACAGACCAGGCCAGAAGCACAGCCGCGTCCGAAGATGCGATTCTTGGGGCGCTTCAGTGGCTCGGGCTGGACTGGGATGAAGGCCCTGACGTAGGGGGTCCGCACGGTCCCTATCGACAGAGCGAACGCAAAGAAACTTATGCGGAACACGCTAAAGCGCTCGTTGCAGCTGGACATGCCTTCGTGTGCTTCTGTACGCCCGAACGTCTGACAGAACTTCGCGCCGAGCAGCAGGCACGTAAGGAGACCACACGATACGATGGCCACTGTATCGACCTTGATCCCCTTGAGGTCGAGAAGCGGATAGCGGCCGGGGAGTCGCATGTGATTCGTATGCGCATACCCGATTCGGGCGAGTGTGTGTTCGAAGATGTGCTCAGGGGTGAGATACGCATACCCTACGATCAGGTGGACATGCAGGTGCTCGTCAAATCGGACGGTATGCCGACCTATCACCTTGCCGTGGTTGTTGATGATCACGACATGGGGATCACGCACATCATCCGTGGTGAAGAGTGGGTCAATTCTGTCCCCAAACATCTGCTTCTATACCAGTATCTTGGTTTGCCGACACCGGTCTACCTTCATATGCCATTGTTGCGTAACCCGGATCAGAGCAAACTGTCGAAACGCAAGAACCCCACCAGCATCACCTACTACAGGGACGCCGGGTACCTGCCGGGGGCGCTGTTGAACTATCTCGCGTTAATGGGCTGGTCGATGCCCGATGAGCGGGAGATTTTTTCCCTGCAAGAGATGGTTGAGCAGTTCGACGAGAAGCGCATATCCGTTCGGGGCCCGATATTTGACCAGGAAAAACTCGCCTGGCTGAACGGCATGTACCTCAGGAATCTCGATACTGAGGCGTACGCGCGTGTTGTCAGCGACTGGCTGGTCAATCATGACCGCCTTGGACAGTTGATTCCGCTCGTTCAGGAGCGTGCTGAAAGACTGAGTGATCTGGTGCCGCTCGTGGACTACCTGATCGGTGAGCGTAGAGCGCTCGTTGAATCGGATTTTGAGCACAAGAGTCTCTCGCGAGATGAAGTTGTGCGAATCCTGCACCACGTCAGTACCGAGTTCGATCAGACAAGGGTATGGGAACGGGATGAACTCTTTCGACGCTGCCAGTCGCTTGCGTCGGTCTGCGAGCTGAAGTTCCGTGATTTCCTGTTTCCCCTGTTCGTTGCAATCAGCGGACGCGGGATATCGCTGCCCCTGTTTGATTCACTGATCTTTCTCGGGCCAGATGTCAGCCGCATGCGTCTGCGCTCGGCTCTGGATGCCCTTGGCGTCTCAGGTAAACAGCGGAAAAAACTGGACAAACTCTATCCGGGATTTGACCGTCCGCTGACTGATTGACAGCGACCCGCCACCTCCATACCATTCCGCCTCCTTTTTGGGGCCATAGCTCAGCTGGGAGAGCGCGTGAATGGCATTCACGAGGTCGGGAGTTCGATCCTCCCTGGCTCCACCAATGTCACTGTGAATAGGTGAGATGGTCGATACACCCGCCGGTTGGCAGCACATCAACGATGCCCTTGAGCGCTCCTTCGAATTCGATAGTTTTGTCGAGGCGTTTGGCTTTATGTCATCGGTGGCACTCCTGGCGGAAAAAGCAGACCACCATCCGAACTGGAGTAACGTTTACAACCGTGTGGATATCCGGCTGACGACCCACGATGCGGGCAATACCGTAACCAACAGAGACGTTGATCTGGCCCTCGCCATCAATGGCCTGATGTCTAGGTAGTTATACGGACTGTGGTCAGGTTGCGTGCGGAGGAGGGTTTGTATAAGTTGGCCCGCAATTTCTATCTGGTTTTGAAGTAAGCACGATAATAAGGACACTTGTATGCCCAAGATAACGTATATCGAACATGATGGAACAGAGCATGTCATCGACGCCGAGCTGGGGACCACCGTCATGAATGCAGCGTTGGATAACCTTGTTCCCGGAATCGACGCGGACTGCGGGGGAGAGTGTTCCTGTGCAACCTGTCACGTCATGGTTGACCCTGCATGGACCGCCACCGTAGGCGGACCGGGTGAGACGGAAGAATCGATGCTGGATCTCAATCCTGAGCGACAGGACAATTCCCGGCTCTCCTGCCAGATACCTGTCACCGATAATCTCGACGGGCTTGTGGTGCAGCTTCCTGAGTTCCAGTTCTGATGAGCGAGGCTGCTGAACAGGTCCGCATGATCGATCTCGATCCTGAGACCACACCGATCGAAGACATTGACGTCAGCCAGCGGGAACTCTGGTCAGAAAACAAGAAATGGGACTGGTTCAGACGGCTGCGCAAAGATGCCCCGGTCCATTTCTGCCAGGATAGTGAAGCGGGGCCGTACTGGTCGGTCACACGCTATGCCGACATCATGGAAGTGGAAAACAACTGGCAGGTGTTCTCTTCGGATCCGACGATTGTCATTGACGATCCCGATGAAGACTTCGAATTACCGATGTTCATCGCGATGGACCCGCCAAAACATGACGATCAGCGTAAAACCGTTCAGGGTGTGGTCGCCCCGGCAAACCTGAAAGTGCTGGAAAGCACAATTCGTTCGCGTGTTCAGAACATCCTGGACAGTCTGCCCGTGGGTGAGACGTTTAACTGGGTTGATCGTGTCTCGATTGAGTTGACAACCCAGATGCTCGCAACCCTTTTCGATTTTCCCTTTGAAGACCGCCGTAAGCTTACGCGGTGGTCTGACGTTGCGACGGGTGGCCCCGAAACGGGCATCGTCGAGAGTGAAGAACAACGCCGTGAAGAGCTGTATGAGTGCCTCGAGTATTTCCAGCGCCTGTGGGCTGAACGGGAAGACACTGAAGGAGGAAACGATCTCATCTCGATGCTGGCGCACGGTGAGTCGACGAAAGACATGGACCCGCAGGAGTACCTCGGAAACCTGGTGCTGCTCATCGTTGGCGGTAATGATACAACCCGGAATTCGATCTCGGGTGGCGTCCTTGCTCTCAACGAAAACCCCGGGGAGTACGCGAAGCTGCGAAACAATCCGGCTGTCATCCCCAACATGGTATCCGAGATCATCCGATGGGTGACGCCACTCGCACATATGCGTCGCACCGCGTTGTCTGATTACACCCTCGGTGGGCAGGAGATCAAAGCGGGTGACAAGGTTGTGATGTGGTATGTCTCAGGCAATCGGGACGAAACCGCAATCGACCGGCCCGATGAGTTCATCATAGACCGGCCACGGGCACGTCAGCATTTGTCGTTCGGTTTTGGCGTCCATCGCTGCATGGGCAACCGGCTGGCAGAGATGCAGCTCAGAATCCTCTGGGAGGAAATCCAGAAGCGTTTTCACATGGTCGAGGTGGTGGGAGACCCGGTCAGGGTGCCGTCGAACTTCGTCCATGGATTCACTGACTTGCCTGTTAAGTTACATCCGCTGTAGTCAATCGGAAGATCTTTCTGTAGGAGCGGCTTCAGCCGCGATTCTTATATGGTCACGTTCTGAAATCGCTGATCTGGATCTCATGTCCCTGGTCGGCATAATCCCCGGCTGACCGTCCTGCACGAAACTCACCCCAGTTGATAGGTCGGTAGTGCGGTGGGTCGACTTCCAGGGTGGCCGGCAAAGGTGAGTAGTTGTAGTCGTAGGCGGGATTCAGGAAGTAAGGGATGCTGTAGCGGGGCTCTGATGTGCTCGCCAGAACCCGGTGTAACGGCGCCTGGTAACGGTCGTTCGACCAGACCTGCACAATGTCACCGATGTTGATGATGAGGCAGTCTTCGGGCGCGTGAACGGTGATCCAGGCGCTGTCGTGGAGGACCTGCAGTCCCGGTACGTCGTCCTGGATCAGGACGGTCACAGCGCCCGCATCGGTATGATGATGGATGCCAAATTCACCCTCGTTTGAACCCGTTGGTGCATCCGCTGGTGCGGGATTTGTACAAGGCGGATAGTAGTTGAGACGCAAAAAGCTCGAGTGCTCTGAGAACAGCATATCAAGGTCGACCGGCGTACCAAGTGTCTTCGTGACAAGGTGCGTCACATCCCTCGCGGTGTTGTGGAGAGCTGCGGTAAGTTCCGTAAAGGTCTGCCGGAAAGAAGCGATATCGGGCCACTGTGGGTATGCGCCTGCGAGGGGTCCGCTGGTTGCAGCCTCACCAATGTCGAGGATTTCCTTCCAGTCCTTCCTGTTTTTTGTCAATTCAGAATCGTAGTAGCCCCAGCAATTGGTCTCGGATCGTCTGATCTGGTTTTTTTCATGTGCGGGAAGTTCAAAGAAACCCCGCATATGACCAATACTCTCTTTGATCAGTTGCGGATGTATCCCGTGACCACGTAAGGCGAAAAAGCCCCACTTCATACAGGCATCGTCCAGCGCTTTGGAGTCAAATTGGTCAAGGTCGATCAGCGGAATCCTCATCCCGACATTATGCTACAGTTCGCCGATACTGGGAGTTGCAGATAAGGCGAGGCATGCCAATCTACGAACGGGGTGGCGCGAACATCTACTATGAAGAGCACGGGAACGGGTTCTCCGTGTTGCTCATCGCGCCTGGAGGGATGCGATCTGCGATCAGCTTCTGGGAAAACACACCCTGGAATCCGATTGAGCAACTGCAAGACCGCTTCCGGGTGATAGCGATGGACCAGCGAAATGCGGGTCAATCCACTGCACCCGTTTCCGCCAGTGACGGCTGGCATACCTACACAGCTGATCAACTTGGCCTGATGGACTCCCTCGGGGCAGAGCGTTTCCATGTGGTTGGTATGTGTATCGGTGGTCCCTACTGCCTTGGTCTCATCGAGACCGCACCGGACAGGGTCGCGTCAGCCACACTTTTTCAGACGATTGGTCTGGACAATAACCGGGATGCCTTTTATGCCATGTTCGATGAGTGGGCGGATGCGCTGAAGCCATCCATGCCGGATGTGCCTGAGGCGGATTGGAATTCTTTTCGCAGCAACATGTACAGCGGCGACAAAGTTCTGTTTAACCTGGATGACACGTTCGTGGAATCCTGTTCAACACCCCTGCTGGTGCTGGAGGGTGATGACCTCTATCACCCGAAATCAACGTCTGCGTTGATTGCAGATAAAGCCCCGTCGGTCGAGTACATCGAATCCTGGAAATCAGGTGACGCGTGTACGGCCGCCCAGGCTCGATTTGCCGCGTTCCTGGCGGAACATTCGGGATAGGGAGAACACATGACCGAATCGGTACCGCTCTATGAGGCCATGAGCACGCTGAGGGCCGTGCGACGCCTGCGCCCTGATCCCATTCCGGAAGATGTATTGCAGCGGATATTGCAGGCTGCAGCGTGGGCACCAAGCGGCGGAAATGTGCAGCCCTGGCGGATTGTGGTTGTCCGCGACCCGGAAATCAGGCGTGGGATTGGGGAACTGTACCGCCCGCAGTGGGCAACATACGGAGAGAACGCGCGCCGCGGACTCGAGGGGATGAAGGCGGAAGCCCGCGCCAGGCGGGAACGCATGCTCGACGCCTGTGATCACCTGGGCGAGCACATGGGTGAGGCGCCGGTACTCCTGGTGTTCTGCTTCAATCCGAACCACATGGCGATAACGGATGCAGACCTTGGCCGGCCTTCGGTCGTGGGTGGGGGCTCGGTCTATCCGGCGCTCCAGAACGCCATGCTGGCTTGCGTCAGCGAAGGCATCGGCTGCACATTGACAACACTGTTGTGCTACGAGGAAGAATCGATGAAAGCGTTGCTCGGTATACCAGAGGATTGGTACACCTGTGCTGTCATGCCGATCGGTTACCCGGTCCGGGGTGGGCACGGTCCCATTTCCCGGCGCCCGGTTGAAAAACTGTGTTTTGCGGACCAGTTCGGACAACAACTGGATTAGATAGCGAGGGAGGGAGACTTGGATATACCTAACTGGTGGGCAGTTCTCGCCGCAACGGTGCTTGCGTTTGTGCTGGGTGGCCTGTGGTATGGGCCGTTGTTCGGGAATGCCTGGATGGCGGCTCTCGGTAAAAGCCCGGAAGACATTCAGCCTTCACCCGCGCCATTTATCATCAGCTTCTTTACGGCGCTTCTGACGGCGATTGTACTGGCGTGGGCCATCAGCCTGTTAGGCATCGTTACGTGGATTGGCGGAACGTTTCTGGGACTTTTTGTGGGTATCGGTTTTATTGCGACCGCAATGGCGTCCGATAGCGCATTCTGCGGGTGGGGGCTACGGTTATTCCTGATCCAGGCCGGGTACCGGGTCACCTACAGTATTTTGATGGGCGCGCTTCTGGGCGCATGGCAATAACAACTTAACTTTTTTAAGAGCAGGAGTACTTATGTCGCTTGTTGCGGTGATGGAAACCAGTAAAGGCACAATTCGCCTTGACCTGTACGAGGACCGGACCCCGGTGACGGTTGCCAATTTTGTGAATCTGGCGCAGCGGGGTTACTACGACGGGCTGTCGTTTCACCGGGTCATCGCTGACTTCATGATCCAGGGTGGGTGTCCCCACGGTACCGGGACGGGCGGTCCTGGTTACCAGTTTGCGGATGAGTTTGATACGCAGCTCCGTCACGATGCGCCGGGAAAATTTTCTATGGCTAATGCAGGTCCCGGCACTAACGGATCGCAGTTTTTCATAACCCATGTGCCAACACCCTGGCTCGACGATGCCCACAGTATTTTCGGGGCGGTGCAGACGGATGCGGATCAGGCAGTGGTCAACGATATTGCCCAGGGAGATACGATTGTGTCGGTCACCATTGAGGGAGATGCGAGTGGGTTCCTCGAATCAGTTCCTCAGGTGAAAGAGTGGAACGTGATTCTGGACCGTTAAATGGTAGTCAAGTTAAGCAAAGGAGCCATCGATCTCGGCATTGTCACCAATAACGCTGAGGCAATGGTGGCTTTTTACAGAGATCTCCTGGGTTTTGAAGAAGAGCCCAGCACGCCGTTTCCCATGGGCGGTACAATGTATCGGCTGTGGTGTGGGGACAGTCTGATCAAGATCGTGGCCCCCGAACCTGGCGCGGGAGAGTCACCCCCTCCGGGTCCAATTGCCCGCGCAACGGGTTATCGGTACTGGACCATGCGGGTCGACAACCTTGAAGAAATCATGGCCGAGTGTGAACAGGGTGGTGCGAAGGTTGTCGTTCCTGTGACTGAGGCGCGCCCCGGTGTCACCATCGGCATGGTTGAAGATCCGGATGGGAACTGGGTGGAGTTTGTCCGCTACAGCTGAGCGGCGATGAGGGCGTATCTGCTCTTCGGGCTGTGTGTCCTGTCGGGTTGTGCCGAACGGGATCGCGTGTTGCAACCCGGCAGCTGTCGAGCTATCGAACTCTCCGGTCAGGTGAGCGTGCTGCTGCAGCATGCCGAAACGGCGCGCCTGGAGTTGTCGGGGAAAGCGCTGGAAACCATACAGGTTGATCTTGACGGCGGGGTGCGGCTGGTCGCGAAAGAAGCCGATGCCGCACACATACGCATTAGCTGTCCGGAGAGGCCGGAAGTATCCCTGCTCGGTGCGGTGTCTCTCGAGAACGAACACCCGGAGGTCACTCAGTTCAGCATCTACGGCTCGAGTGAACTGGTCAGTAGCCGGTTGCGGTCGGATACCCTGACAATTCGGGCATCAGGCGATGCCCGTGTGGCTCTCGAAGGAGGTGACTTCGAAACGCTGACACTGCTCGGCGGAAGCCGAAGTCGCACGGTGGTGCAGAAAGGTACTGCTCAGGTTCTGAACCTTACGCTGACCGGGGAAGCGTCGGCCGATGTCTCAGGTGTACGGGCCCAGACAGTCTATGTAGATCTTGCGGGAAAAGCTGCAGCGGGTGTATGGGCCACGGCTCATCTTGCAGGCTCCATCAGGGCAGATAGCCGTCTTGCCTACGACGGAACACCCGATTTACAGCTCGCGCCTTCGGAAGGGGCTATCGACCCCCTATCGAGTCAGTAGCTCCCGGAGCCAGGGCATATGCTCCCGACCAATGAAAATCTGCCCGTCAATGAGATATGCCGGGGTGTCGACCACTCCCTGTTCCTGGGCTCTGACCTGGTTCTCGGCCAGACTGGAGAGGGCTGCATCAATTTCGCTCGCGGATAGTCCAGACAAGGCCGCGACCGTGGACGGCTCGTCGAGGCTCTCGCCATCGATCCAGTACGCTTTGAAAGCGCGCCGGATATAGGCGGTCCGGTCATCCACCAGCAGAAGCGCGGCGAGGGCCCTTTCGCAACTGCCAGGGTCATCGGGAAACGTCATCTCTGTACCCTGCAGGGCGGCGTACTTGAGGTGCATCTGGCGGCGGTATTCAGCTCTTACCCTGAAGTGAGTCTCCGGTTTGGTCTCGCCGGTGGCCTTCTGCGGAACGGGTCGTTGGCGGGTGCTGCAGGGATACCATGTGTGAGAAACACCGG
>JANQFF010000085.1 GCA_028277965.1 Pseudomonadales bacterium | reverse complement strand
CACAGATCATAGAAAGTGAGGGGCCAAGCGGGCGTAACATAGACTACCTGCTGAACCTTGCCGAGGCGTTGAGACACCACGGTTTCGACGACGACCATGTGTTCGCCCTCGAGGCAAAAGCGAGATCGATGCTCAACTCTTGAGTGTCGCCTCGTAAGCATTGAGACCCGCACCTGCACCGTCGTCGACCGATTTGAGCGCTCTCAGGATGGCCACCAGGTTGCGATCACGTCTTGCCATCATGTCGTCCACCGACTCGTTTGTTTCCGTTTGCTCAACAATCCGGTCAACCAGGGCGTCATCGAGCTCCGGCACGTCAGTCAGGCGACTCCATGGCCACTTGAGTGCGGGACCAAACTGAGCGAGGAAATGGCGAAAGCCTCCATCCCCACCACCCAGGCGATATGTCTCGAAAAGACCCATATTCGCCCACCTGAGACCAAACGTCGTTTTGATGACAGCATCAATTTCGGATGTCGATGCAACGCCGTCTCTGACCAACCACAGGGCTTCCCGCCAGACAGCTTCGAGTAATCGATCTGCAACGTGTGCATCGATTTCAACATCGACAACCACGGGCAACATCCCAACGTCTGTCAGAACGTTGACCGCCATGTCAGCAAGTCCCGTATTCCCGGGAACGATCTCTACACCTGGTAACAGATACACCGGGTTAAACGGATGGCACACAAAGATACGATAGCCCACATCCGGGATCAGGTCCGACGGTTTGAATCCGGAGGTAGATGAAGCGACCGCCGTTCCAGGACCGATTTGTGTGTACAGATCCTGTTTCAACGTCAGCACCTCGGGCAGGCTCTCCTGAATCCAATCGGCATCCCTCAGCGCTTCCTGGAGATTGTTACAGACCTCAAGGTCACCTTCAGCTGGAAGCGGTGCGTCGTACAGCGCCTTCAGGGCGCTACGCGCATCATCAACGGTCTTGAGAGTACGTGTGCCCGCTCCGGCATCCGGATCCCACACCGTGACATCCCAGCCATGCAGCACAAACCGTGCAGCCCAGCCTGCGCCTATCACACCTGCGCCGAGGATGGCGGCTTTCACGCAGGGTCACGCTTCACGAGGTCCAGTCTCTCCCTGACCTCCTGTGCTCCAATCACGCTCGCACCCAGGCTCTCAATAACGCTGACGGCACGTTCAACCAGTTGGGCATTTGTTGCAAATTGACCTTTGCCCAGGTAAAGATTGTCTTCAAGGCCTACCCTGACGTTGCCGCCAGCCAGCACCGCAGCCGCTACATACGGCATCTGGTGTGGGCCCAGACTGAACGCTGACCACACCCAGTCGTCCGGCACATTGTTGACCATCGCAAGCAGTGTCTGCAGATCGTCAGGCGCACCCCAGGGCACCCCCATACACAACTGCACCAGCACCGGCGGTGGAAGAATGCCTTCCTCAACGAGTTGTTTCGCAAACCAGAGGTGACCCGTATCGAAAGCCTCAATTTCCGCCCTGACGCCGAGATCTGCAATCTGCTGCCCCATTTCCCGCAACATGCCGGGCGTGTTGGTCATCACGTAGTCGGCTTCCGCAAAGTTCATGGTGCCGCAATCGAGCGTGCAGATTTCCGGGCGGCATACAGCCACGGGTTCCATCCTCTCAGTGGCCCCGGCCATGTCCGTTCCCGGTCCAGGCGGCAACGGTTCCTCGACTGAACTCAGGATGAGATCCCCACCCATGCCGGTGGTGATGTTGAGGACCACATCAGTATCCGAAGCGCGTATCAGTTCCGTGAGTTCCCGGTAGAGCCGCGGGTCCCGGGACGGTGCGCCAGTCTCAGGATCCCTCACATGACAATGCACCACGGCAGCACCCGCCCGGGCAGCTTCCAGCGCGCTCTCCGCAATCTCTTTTGGGCTGCGCGGTACATGGGGGCTGCGATCCTGGGTGGCACCCGAGCCCGTCACAGCACAGGTGATGAACACCGACCGGTTCATTTCAAGGGGCATGCATCGTCTCGTCGTGAATACACCAGCCAATTTAGCACGTAGAATCGATGGTCTGGCATGAAGTAAAGGGAAATCCCTTGGACATCTCATTCAGCGATGAACACGAAGCGTTCCGCGGCGAGGTCCGCGCGTTTCTGGACAGCGCCCTCACCGGGGAACTGAAAGAGGCCTCGTCATTCTGCCCGGGGATATTCCTGGACTACGAATACAACATGGCCTGGCACAAGATTCTCTATGAAAAAGGCTGGGTAGCGCCTTCCTGGCCCAAAGAACATGGCGGCACAGGCTGGGACCTCATGCAACGCTACATCTGGACTACCGAATGTGGCCTGGCCAACGCTCCGGGAACCGCACCGATGGGGCTTGGCATGTGCGGTCCGATGCTCATTGGACATGGCACGCAGGAACAGAAGGACTTCTATCTGCCGCGAATCCTCTCCGGGGAAGACTACTGGTGTCAGGGATACTCCGAACCCACATCGGGATCGGACCTTGCTTCGCTGAAGCTGAAAGCAACAACTGACGGTGATCATCTGGTTCTCAACGGTTCGAAAATCTGGACAACCCATGCCCACTACGCCAACCGCATGTTCATCCTGGTGCGCACCGACGACACGGGCAAACCCCAGGATGGGATCACTTTTCTATTACTGGAGATGGACAGCCCAGGAATCAGCGTCGAACCAATTGTGTTTGCTTCAGGCACCCACGAGGTAAACCAGGTCTTCTTCGACGATGTCCGCGTTCCCAAAACCAACATCGTCGGCGAAGAAAACAAAGGCTGGACCGTCGCCAAGTACCTCCTGGAGTTCGAGCGTGGAGGTGGGGGTGCTGCCCGCTATCACACAGCGCTGAATCGCCTCCGGGAATTTGCCGGCCAGACTGACAACAGCGGAACGCAGCTTGCTGAAGACCCGTCATTTGCCCGCAAGTTGCAGGAAACGGCTATCCAGGTTGAAGCCATTCAGTACACAGAATTTCGCATCATGGCTGCAATCTCCAAAGGCGGCAGTCCCGGACCCGAATCGTCCATCATGAAAAACATGGGCGCTGACATCGGCCAGCACCTCAGCGAGCTCATGGTGGAAGCACTGGCTTTCTATGCAACACCGCACCAGCCGGAAGCACGGGAAGTGGGTCAGAATGTGCCACCGGTTGGACCAGCTGGAGGACTGACTGCGTTTCCGCGCTACTTCAACCTCAGGGCAAGTTCCATCGCCGGTGGGACCAACGAGGTACAGGCCAACATCGTCGCGAAGCTGGTCCTGGGTCTTTGACTGAGCATAACCCGGTCCTTCACGGGCCGGTTTTTCCAACCATGCTGCGCATGGCGACACCGAACGCCCTGGCGTTTGTTGTCCAGGCAACCGTCAACATGACCGAGGTCTGGTATGTCGGTCAGTTAGGCACAACCTCACTCGCGGCGATGGCATTCATATTCCCCGGGCTCATGCTCATGCAGATGTTGTCAGGTGGTGCCATGGGCGGCGCGACTGCCAGCGCTGTGGCAAGAGCGCTGGGATCAGGACGGACTGAAGACGCCCACCGGCTGGTCTGGCACGCCCTGATGCTGGCCATATCGATTGGGATCGGCTTCACGGTCCTCTATCTCTTCATCGGCGAAGCGCTGCTGATGGCGATGGGTGCACGTGAAGCAGCCCTCGATGAAGCGTTGTCATACGGCAACATCCTGTTCGGTGGCGTCGTCGCGGTCTGGTGCGCAAACGTGATGACCGGTGTGTTCCGCGGCATGGGTGAAATGCGTTTCCCGGCGATGCTCATGGCGGGTGGCGGAATAGTGCAGGCAATCCTCTCGGGCACCCTGGTGCTCGGCTGGTTCGGGGTACCCAGTCTCGGCATTCGTGGTGCTGCTATTTCCGTGCTAGTGGTTTCGAGCAGCATTGCCGTCCTGGCCCTCTGTAAACTCTACCTCGGCAAACAGGTTGTTCGTCTCAAGCTCGAAAACCGGCGGCTGGAAGCGGTCCTCTTCATCGACATCCTGCGGGTCGGCTCGCTGGCGGCTGTATCGCCCTTCCTTTCCATCTCGTCCATCATGATCGTCAACGGGGTCATCAGCCGGTTTGGTGACGCGGTTGTCGCCGGTTACGGGATCGGTTCGCGGCTCGAGTTTCTGCTTGTCCCCATGGTGATGGGATTTGGGATTGCGATGAACACCATGGTTGGCATGAACGTCGGAAACCGGAACATAGAAAGGGCCGAACACATCGCATTTGTCGGTGGCAGCGCAGCCACGCTGGTTACCGGCATCGTGGGGCTGACACTCGCAATTTTCCCGCACGCATGGATCGGTATATTCACGGACGACCCCCAGACACTGGCCGCTGGTGCCAACTACCTCCGCATCTCGGGCTGGGCATTTGCGTTCCAGGGCATGGGGCTGTCACTCTTCTTTGCGTCCCAGGGGGCGGGAACGGTCGTCTGGCCTGTCATCGCCAATTTCCTGCGTTTTGGTGGCGCCGGTGGCGCCGCGCTTGCCGTTCTGGTGCTGGGTCTATCGGTCGAATGGGCATTCATATCTCTGGCCATTGGTATGACGCTTTATGGCATAGTGACTGCTGGATCGATCTGGCTGGGTGCCTGGCGAAAGATTTAGTTATCAGGGGGGATCATGGCATTAGTAGAAAGACGGGACGAAGACGGGATCGCAATACTGAGTTTGAACCGGCCTGAGGCACTTAATGCCCTCAGCCCCACACTCTTTGTCGAGCTGCGTGAACATATCGACACTATTGCGGATCAAATCGATAGCGTCGGCTGTGTCATTTTGCGGGGAGAAGGCCGGTCTTTTTCGGCCGGGAACGACCTCAAAGCGATTCAGACCGGGGAACGTGCCCCGAGCCCACACTTTCAGGCTGAGACGCTGGAGGCTATCGAGCGACTGCCTCAACCTGTGATCGCCGCCGTACAGGGCCACTGTTACACGGGGTCGCTGGAACTCGCCATCGCCTGTGATCTGCTTGTTGCCGGTGAAAGCGCCAAATTTTCGGACACTCACGGTAAATGGGGGATGTCGCCGACCTGGGGTATGAGCCAGCGGCTGCCTCGCAGGATAGGGCTCCTGCCGGCCAAAGAAATGATGTTCTCCGGACGTGTGGTGGGTGGACCCGAGGCAGTGGAGATGGGGCTTGCCAACAAATGTGTCCCGGATGAAGAGCTCCTCGATGAAACGATCAATATGGCGCGCGGATTCCTCGAAAATTCCTGGTTCACATTGCGAGCCGACAAAATGCTCATCAACGGTGGCCTCGACCGGACACTGGGTGACGGTGTGCGCTGGGAACGTGAGAACAGCCCTGGCCGCGGTCCGGATATGGAAGAGCGGCTAGCTGCCTTTTCGAAGAAGTAGCGCGTCCAGCACGTCGTAAAGCCAGGCCGCATCGACCTGGCTCAGAAAAGACATACCGAGAAGGATCGGAAAAGGGTTTTCGCTGTCCAGCACTGTCGCGTCAACGTTCGAAACAACCACGTCGCCAACACGAATCTCGTCCACCACAACCGGGTAACCCGTCAGTTCCCCGCTCACAGTGCGGACTGTATAAGAGCGTTCGTGGTCGACCTCAATGCCAAGCACCAGAGCATCCGTCATCGACAGCGCCACCCGGCTGGCGCCCGTGTCGATGACAAAATCACGTTGGTGCCCATTGATTTCACCGGTCACCACCGGCGGGTTCGCGGAGGCCGTTTCACACCCGAACAGCAGAACTATCAGCAGGAAACTTCTCATGAGCGGACCTTAGCGCAGCCCGAC
Organism: Pseudomonadales bacterium; assembly: GCA_028277965.1. Taxonomy (GTDB): domain Bacteria; phylum Pseudomonadota; class Gammaproteobacteria; order Pseudomonadales; family Azotimanducaceae; genus UBA4421. The sequence continues at coordinate 64,562 of JANQFF010000085.1, read as the reverse complement.
AGCTTCAGCCGTACGTTCTAAACCACCCGTACTGTCCAATCCGCCACCGCGTACACACCATCCCGCGTCAGACATCCCTGTATGTGTCTGCCCCGCGGGATGTCCCGCCAGTCGGTATGGAAATCACTCTGTTTGCCCACTTTGGATATCTGCAGCTTGACGGGCTTGCCCAGTGTCAGCGCCTGTTCGCGATTGACGAACCCGAGCCACTGGCGATACTCGTACGTTCCGTCACGGCGTAGCACACCGACCGTTTCACCCCGTGTGTTGGGATGCAGTTCGATGAGTCGTTTGTTCAGGTACCGGGCAAGTATCAGATTCACTACTGTATATGTATACAGTATCTACAGATTCTCATCCACAAACTGGCGCGCTTCCTGCGCCATTTCTATAAATACATCCAGCGGATTCTGGCGGGTGCGCTTGAGCACCACGTAAGAGTGATTAGCGGTTTCGAGCCAATGGACCCGGGCGTTTATCCCCGGCCGCGACACCACCTCATTCAGGAGGTCCGCATCAGCCAAATCGTCCCGTGTGCCGCTTAAGTAAAGCATCGGCACATTGATATCGGTGATGTGAGCAGCCCGGTCGACCGATGGTTTCTTTGGCCCGTGTAACGGAAACGAACAGAAAATCAGCCCGCGGCAGTCGATTCTTCCCGCCGCCGCGGCGTGACTCGTCATCCGACCACCAAAACTATGACCCCCCGCAAACAGCGGCAGATCCGTTGTGTCATGTGCAAGACTGACAGCATCCACCACCGTGTCCACTGCGACCGGTTGGCGGTCCACACAACGTTTACCGGCCTGCATGTACGGAAAGTTGTACCTGAGGGTTGCGAGTCCAACTTCAGCAAACGCCTCGGCTATCGATTCCATATTTTTGTGCAGGTGCCCCGCACCGGCACCATGCGCCAGCACAACTTCGGCTACTACCGCGTCGGGAACCAGCCGGGTGGCATCAAGAGCCAGCCCGGCCGACGTCAGCGTCAGAGATTCGCGTATCAGCTGAGATCGTCCACCGATGAAATGATGCGGCCAACGAGACCGTACTCAACAGACTCTTCTGCGCTCATCCAGTAGTCACGATCCGTATCTTCCACTACACGCTCGAGTGGCTGGCCGGTGCGTTCAGCGATGATCGCGTTGATGCGTTCGCGGGTTTTGACAATTTCCCGTGCGTGGATCTCGATGTCCGAGGCATCACCGCCAAAGCCACCGTGGGGCTGATGAATGAGGAAACGTGTATTCGGCAGACAGAACCGGTTTTCTTTTTCGGGCGCCAGGTAAATGTGTGTGGCGATACTGCCAACCCAGCCAGTACCCACCGTACGGACAACAGGCTTGATGTACTGGATCATGTCGTAAATCGTATCGCCCGATTCGACGTGCCCACCCGGAGAGCTGATGTACAGCGTTATCGGGTCATCCGACTCGAACGCAAGCGCCAGCAGCTTCTCCGAGAGCCGGCGGGATACTTCCTGGTTGACCTCGCCGAAAAGCGTCAGCGTGCGGTTCTTGAGCAGCATCGAATCCAGCGGATTCAGGGATTTTGCGACGTCGATGAGCTCCTGCTCGCCATCGAGTGATGTCATCTTGTACTCCTCTTATAGGGGTTTAAGCTATCTTGGTTCGCTAGTTTAGCGGCTTACCAGGCACACTTACACGTACAGAGGGAGAAACGTATGCCACTCGCACCGGAATACGAGGCGATGTTCGCGCAATTGGCGGAGCAGGAACCCGCCCCACCGCTCTGGGAGATGACAGCGGAACAGGGTCGCGAAATGTATCGGGTGATGCGCCCGGTGAACCCGGACCTGCCGGTTCACAATGTCGAAGACACCACGATCAGTGGTTCCCTCGGTGACATACCCCTGCGCATCTACACTCCGGAGGGCGAGGGTCCGTTCGGTGTCCTGATGTATTTCCACGGTGGCGGCTGGGTCATTGGTGACCTCGATACCGGTGATGCGGTCTGCCGCGAGCTCGCTGCAGTCGGCGGCCTCACCGTTGTCGCCGTGGACTACCGTATGGCGCCTGAAGCACCTTATCCGGCAGCTGTTGTGGATTGTTATGAGGCAACTGCCTGGGCGCGGGACAACATGGCGGCGCTGAACGGGAACGGCAAGCTCGGCGTCACCGGCGAGAGCGCCGGAGGAAATCTGTCAGCGGTGGTTTGCCAGAAAGCACGCGACGAGGACGGCCCGGCCATCGATTTTCAATGTCTCCTGTATCCGGTGACCGACTGCGACTTCTCGCGTGGATCTTATGCTGAGAACGGCGAAGGCTATCTCCTCGAAACAAACAGCATGCACTGGTTCTGGGATATGTACTGTCCTGAGGATCAGCGCTCGGAACCCTACGCATCTCCCATCAAAGCAGGGGATCTGTCCAATCTGCCACCGGCGCTTGTCGTCACTGCCGAATTCGATCCGCTGCGCGACGAGGGTATGGCCTACGCTGAAGCGCTGTCAGCAGCAGGTAATGAAGCCACCGGCATATGCTACGAAGGCCTCGTGCACGATTTCTTTGCTACCGCCCACTTCTTCGAATGCTCGCGGGCAGGGTTTCTGCCCACGGTTGAGGAACTGCAACGACGGTTAGGGTGAAATTGGCCAGGTGTAAGTTGTCCCGATACCGTTGGGTGTCGTGAACGTCACAGTGAGCGTTCCGCTAACCGCAGTCGTTGTACTTGTTTGAGTGACACTGAACGACGAAGGTCCAAAAGCAGCGTTGGGTGAGTTACTGAACACTGTGAAATCGCCGCCCGACCCGTCAATACGCAGACCGGTTGTTACGCCACTTGTCACCACAGTTCCACCCGGCATGGAATTGCCATTGATGTCCTGAGAGAGAATCACCAGCGAAATGCTGGTCCCACCCAGGGGTGCGGAAATTGTGGTTCCCGGCGGCACCTCACCTGCGCCTGACTGGAAAAGCACCGGCGTTGCGGCATTACTACCGGACATGGATATAACGATTGAATCCGAAACGATGATGCTGCGATCAGCAGAACACTGCGTAGCACCACTATCGCAGAGCACGCCGTTGTAGAGCCCGTCCGCTAGATTTCGCGCGCCGTCCGGTGTGCCGCCGGGGCCGAAGTCAATGAAGAACTCGCCCACATCGTAATCGCCGCTTTCGTCTTCATCGGCAAAAGCCTCACCGAGATCGTCAAATGGTTCTCCGTCCTCAAAGCGACCGTTGCCGTTCTGGTCCGTAAAGGACTCGTTTCCGATCGCTGACGCAAGGATTGTCGCTCGACCGTCCGCCGGCCGGGGGTCCTGACTGCGCCAGACCACGGTGCATGCACCCGTCTGATCGGTCGTGCAGCTCGAGTCGATCGATCCGCCTTCTGCAAAGAACGAGACTGCAGTGTTCTCCGGTACAGGGTTGTTGAAAGCGTCGGCGGCTCGAATTGTGAACGTAATTTCCTCGCCATCGAAGTTGAGTGCCTCCGGATTGTGCTCGGTCACAGACAGGCTGAAGCTGTCCGAATCGGGAATACCCGTGGAGACTACGAGTTGTGACGACTGAGTGCTGATGCCGGTCGACGCTTCAGTTGCCGTAACGCGGACAGAGGTCGCAATGGTGCCAGCCTGAACGATTGTGCTGACTTCGCCGTCACTGTTGGACGTCGCCGTGTTGTCGGTCAGCGCAAGGCCTCCCGTGCTGCTGTTAAGTGCAAAGTTGACCGTTGCATCCTGAATCGGCCCGCCCGCTTCGCCAACAACCCTGAACGTAACGCGTGAGGTTTCGTCACCACCTGTCCCAACCAGGGCAATCTGGTTCGGATCGGCGCTCACAAACTCGATGGAGCCAATGTTCTCCTGGGCAACCGTGATGGTAGCAATTGCAATGAGCGTGTCTCCGTCAACGTTCACCGTCGCACGGATTTCGTCGAGGCCAACACAGCCATTCGCCACATATTCAGCAACGGCCTGACCGCCAATCGTGTCGATGTCAGTCTCGAGCGTTGCTGTCCCGTCCGCTACACAATTTGACGTGAAGCTGACGGTAAACGTCTCAGTGACCGGCGTTCCATTTTGATCCACCAGGTTAACGGTCACGTCTGCGGTACCACCGGCAGACAGGGTATCGATCGATATGGCTGCCTGGCCTTGAACAAAGGTCCCGCCAATGATGGCGCCAAACGAGATGACTGTCGTGTCGCCACCCGTTCCACCACCGTCGTCGTCACCACCCTGGTCGTCACCCCCTCCTCCACCATTCTGCACGGCACCGGCAGGGCCAACTGAGTCGCTGCCGCCTCCGCCACCGCCACCACAGGCGGTCAGTACAAAAATGAGGAAAAGCGCGGGAATGCGCCAAGAGAAATACTTCGGGGTTCTCATCTAGCTGGCTCCAGTTTCCTTGTCCAATCCATGACAGGGGCTAAATTTTGGAAAGAGAAGGGCGTTTGTCACCAGGGATTTACCATGTTCAGTGGACAGGATTTCCGCCAGGCAGCGTATCTTATCCAATGACAAACTGGTCGCAGGGACCTGCTTCGCAAAATTTCTATGACCTGAGTCTCGCTCGCTTTGTCAAACTGGTTGACCACGACCGTCTTGGCCTGGTTCAACCGGGGTGCAAGAGTATAGGAAAAGAGTTGCACGGACCACCGCTAAACGCCGATTGGCGGGCATATCAGACTCCCCTAAACTCAATGTCTTTGAGGGGAATATCGATGCTTTATGCACTCATCTGTGAGGACCGCGACGGTCAGGAAGATCTACGCAAAGCGACGCGCGACCAGCACCTGGATTACATCAGCAACCATGACATCCGCTACGCGGGCCCCATGCTTGCCGACGACGAAACCACGATGATCGGATCGATCATCGTCATCGAAGCAGAAAACCGCGAAGCCGCCGAGACCTTCGCCGCAAGCGACCCGTATCGCATAGCAGGTCTTTTCGAACGCGTCACGATCCGACCATTCCGCCAGGTCGTCCCGTAAACTAGTAACAATGGGGTCAGACCCCATTGTTACTAGTTTTACTTCCTACCTTTTTACTGGGCTTTCTCTTCTTTTGTCACCCGCTCGCTGCTCGGCAAAATCCAGCCGATGGCACGACACAAAAGAACCCGGTTCGAAAACGCTTGCTACCACTTGATGAACCGTGGACGCCACCGAGAGGTCATTTTCGACGATGCTACCGACTACCGATTCTTCATACACCTGTTAGGGGATGTAGCTGAATCCCACAGTTTTGTGATTCACGCATACTGCTTGATGCCCAATCATTTCCACATCATGGCTACAACGCCTGACGCAAACATCGATGCATGTATGCGGATTCTGACAAGCGAGTACGCCCAGAAGAGGAACTTTTTTCGGGAACTCGATGGAGGAGTGTTCAAAGGGAGGTTCAAGTCCGTCGCTGTAAACACAAACTCACAAGCGTTCTATTTGTCGCGTTATATTCACCGCAACCCTATCGAGGCAAAAAAGCCACTCACACGTGAGTTGAGCTCATACAAGTGGTCGAGTTATCCCTTCTATCTATATCCAAAGAGTTCCCCAAAGTGGTTAAGCACCGAACTCATCCTTGGGTATGCAGGTAGAAGCAGCGCAACCTACCGTAGCTACGTCGAAAAAACAGTTCAGCCGGAACCGCTGGGATTAGACTACCTAACCGATGAACACATCCCGCTTAGTAAGCCCGCTGATGTCGTGATGGCAATATCTGGAATCGCAGACATTGATCCATCACTGCTAACCACCGGGCTATCGGGGCGAGGCCGTGCTAACAAATACAGAGACCTGGCGGTTTCCTTAGCTGCTAAATACTGTCCGGCTGACGAAGTGCGTTCGACTTTCGGAGTTGGTTCGCGCAGTGGTTTGAAAAGATATCGCGACCGCCACAGAGTTGCCCTAGAGGGAGATATCTCCCTACAGATTCTCCGGCAGAAGGTTCGGGAAGTGCTGAAAAGAAACTAGTAACAATGGGGTCTGACCCCATTGTTACTAGTTTTTCCCTCTAGTCGACGCGGGCGGCGGCGTAACCCGATAGTACGGTCGTGCCGTCCTGATTCGTGGTTTCCACATTCAGGTTGACGATGCCGTCTTCGACGCTTTCCACCGTTGCGGTGGAATTGAGCGTGTCCCCGGGCCAGACCTGACTGGTAAACCGCACACCATACTTGGTGAGCCGTCCGTCACCCACATAGTTCGTGAGCATCCGGCCGGTCATTCCCATGGTAAGCATGCCGTGGGCGAAAACCGAAGGGTATTTTGCCACTTCCACAGTAAACACCTCGTCTGTGTGGAGTGGATTGTAGTCCCCGGACGCGCCTGCATACTGGACAATCTGAGTGCGCTTCAGGTCTTCGACGAGACACTCCGAGTAGGTGTCGCCGACGTTCAAATCACTTGCTTTTAGTGCCATGTTTCCCCCTACTGATCCACAGGCCGTTCGGTACGTACACCAACACCGCGAGCGGTAATCACCAGTTCACCGTTCTGGTCCCGGTATTCGGTGACCGACTCAGAAAAAACGAGTTTGCCGGACCGCTTACCTTCCTTCTCCCAGGTTTCACCAGGCCTGGTGGTCGCTGTCAGCACGTCACCCGGCTTCGCGTGGCGGTGATACTCAAAGTGCTGCTCGGCATGGAGACCACCGCCACCGCCACCACCTCCGCCGCCCCCGGAGGAATCACGCTTGATACCTGTAGGTTCACCGCCTGAGCCGAACCACGGCTCGCCGATTTTAGGCCGGAGAAAGTAATCCGGGTCGAATTGAGCGCTGGCTTGTGCAAACGTCGGCGGAGCAATGACCGATCCGGGCTCCGTCGTCTTCGCGTAGTCTTCGTCGTAGTAAATCTGATTATCGTCCGCGACTGAACGAGCAAACATCATGATGTGGCTCGCTTCCACGGGGAATTTATCGACAGCCATCTGGCCTCCCCTCAAGTGTAGAAATGCAAAAAGGAGAGCGAGTATCTAATGGGCGCGAGCCACATTCAAGGCGGACTGTTGAGGCTACTTCCCTTTGAATTCGGGATCGCGTTTGTCGAGAAACGCCGTGATGCCCTCAACCTTGTCTTCGGTCTGGACCAGCGCTCCCTGGGCGTACTTTTCGAACATCAGAGCGCCTGCGAGGCTCGCTTCCATGCCGAAGTGCACCATTGCTTTCATCGTCCGGGGAACAAAAGGCGCAAACTTCGCAAGATGCTCCGCCATGCGTCGCACCTCCGGCAGGAGTTCTTCCGGTTCAACAAGACGGGTAACCAGGCCAATCTGCAGGGCACGCTCGGCATCGATCGGCTCGCCCATCAGCATCATCTCCATACCCCAGCCACGCCCGACAATCCTCGGCAGACGTGCCGTGGCCCCGCCACCGGGGATAATGCCAAGCTTTCCCTCAGGCGTTGCAAATCGGGATTTTGGCGTAGCCACCCTGAGATCACAGCCGAGGGCGACCTCAAGCCCACCGCCCATGCAGATACCGTCGATCGCCGCTATCGTCGGTTTTGGCGTGCGCTCAAGCTTGTCTGCAAGTCCCTGCACGATCGGTTCGAGAGCTTTCCTGAAATCCCGGTGCAGAACTTCCGACAGATCCGAACCCGACGCAAAACTCCGGCCACCGGCACCTGTAATGGCAATAACGCGCACCGCATCGTTTTCAGCAGCCCGGTCCACACCCGCGTGCAGATCATCGAGAGTCGCCAAGGATATCGCGTTGTGTTTGTCCGCCCGATTGATCGTGATGAGTGCGAGTGCACCCTCTTCCTCATAGAGGATGTTTTCGTAACTCATCAATCTCTCTTCAGCAGTCCACGCAAGCCTTCGCCGATTTTCTCTTTCACCTGCTCAGTGACTTTCTCCTTGACACCCTCCAGGTCAACACCCTGGGCGATCGCAGCTTTGCTGATCGCCGAGGTGATGGGGCGAAGGATTTCCTGGGTCAGCTCCAGAGCTGTAGCTCCATTGCTCTTCCGCCCGATGTCGGTCAGGTGAATGTCGGGCAGCGACAACTCCATATCGCCGAGGACATCCGAATTGAGGGAGGCTGAGGCATTGGTGAAATCAAACCTCTCGATAATGAACTTCATTTCCGCACCTGTTTCGGTTTCCGCTGCTGGTGCAGATGTTGTTCCGGTTGCCTGCTCAACGTTCTCCATGAGCTTCTGAAAATTCGTCTGGCTGCCTTTGGCCACGGCTGCCACGTTTGCACTGTCGATGAGAACCTGTTTCATCACGACAAGCGTGTCACTGATCTGACCGGTGTCCAGGGTCACTTTCACCTCGCCGAGGCTCATCGCATTTCCCCCTCCGTATCCTTCGGGGTTCCCAATCGCAAGGTCTGTGATAGAAGCAGAGCCCTCGGTCAGCGAGAGGTCAACACCCCCAACGCCTACGGGCGCTCCCAGATACTCCGGTCCGAGCTCTTCGATTGCAGTTTCGATGAGACTGCCTGAATTCAGTACGAGAAACGCAACTGCCCCGAGTATCAGCACAACGACAATACCCGCTATCCATCCTACGACTTTCATACACTTCCCCCTGGTTTTCCAGGCCCGGTCAACCCGTATTCATGTCCTCGATGAAACTCTGGGCTTCGGCAATTGACCGTTCCATCTCTGCTATGAGGTTACCCACGTCACTCTCGATGCCACCCAATTCGCCTTTGAGAGACGCTATCGCTTGAGCATTCAAATTGTGTTTCAGAAACAAAACATGATCACGAAAAGAATCAAGTACCGGATCCATCCTTGATTCCGCCCTCTTCATCGCTCTGATCAATTGACCGTACTTACTCCGTGAAGTTGTCAACTGAGCTTTGCTTTTGTTGCGTAGCGACGCATTGCCGATGCTTTCAAGTTCCTCTTCCCATTCTTCGAAGAGATCTTCCGACACATCCTCGACCGCAGCGATACGATCGGACACTTCAGCCGCCTTGGCTTCCGCGTCTGTAAACGCTCCATCGAGTCTCAGATAGGTCTGCTTCAGCCTGGAATCAGGTACCCCGACTACAGCCTCAAACTGGGCGAAGGCATCCTGGAATTCCTCTTTGGCGTCCTCCTGGGCGTCCATTGCATCTTCCACCCGGTCGACGAGGATGTCGTTCTTGAGACGGCCAAACTGCTCATTCAACTCGTAGTAGGCAGATTCACACCCACTAACAAGAATGGCCACCAAAACAACCCACTTGCTAGACTGCAACATGCGCATCAGCCCGGACCACCCTCTCGATACTAAAAAAGAGAGGGTGGCCCGGAACACCTTATTGACGGACCTTGTGAGTGCCGGAAACGACAGCAGTCACCCGGCGGTTTTTCTGCCGACCTTCTGCCGTATCGTTGGTCGCGATCGGACGGGACTCACCGAACCCTTCATGGCTCAGACGACCTGCATCGATGTCCGCCTCATCAACCATGTAGTCATAAACCGCTTTGGCACGTCTTTCTGACAACGCCTGGTTGTAGGCTTCGCTGGCTGTACTGTCCGTATGACCTTCAATCACCGCCTGCGTCGTTGGGTACTGGCGCAGGAAATCGATTGCCCGGTTCAGCTCCGGCACATGATCGTCCCGGATCTGCGCTTTGTCCGTATCGAACTCGATGCTCATGTCGATTGTGACTTCTTCTTCCAGTTCGATGTAACAGCCTTTCTCGTCAACCCTGGCTCCCCGTGCCGAATCCGGACACTCGTCCTGGTAGTCGGGTACCCCGTCGCCGTCACTGTCCCGTGGACATCCACTACTGTCGACTTCCATGCCAGCAGGGGTTCCCGGGCAATCGTCGTCGCCATCCACAACACCGTCACCATCAGAATCGAGTTCGCAACCACGCTCGTCGACCACTCTGCCCGGCGGTGTCGTCGGACACTGATCATCGTCGTTCGGAACTCCATCACCATCGGAGTCGGGCGGCGGTGTCGGGTCTGAGCCGTCACCAATCAGGCCGGTCAGGCCCAGGAAGAGGAATGAATTTATGCCGCCTTTCTTGCTGCTGACGCCACGTATGTCACCACGAACGAGAATCCGTTCCGTGAGCGGAACAAACGCGCCCACACCCACGTTGAACTGATTGTCCCGAGAGCCACCGCGGGTGCGGTTGAAATCGTAATGCGTCCGGCCTCCACCAAACAAAGCAAAAGGCTGCCAGCCGTCCTGGGCTTTCATCTTGTAGACCAGATCGACCCATCTGAGGCTGACGTCCGCCTCACCCCTGCCGAATCTGTTTTCAAAGTCGGATTCGACCTCACTCAGGAGGAATTCAACCGCCCACTTGTCAGCAAAGCTGTAACCGACGATACCACCAAGGTCAAAGTCCACACCGTCGTGGCCAATGTCCCGGTCATCCGGACCTTCATAGGCAACAATACCCGGCGAAAGGTAGAACTGACCTTTCTTGATCACGCTTTCTTCTTCCGCATAAGCGCCTGTCGCGAGCACCAAAAGGCCTGTCGCGAACCCAACAATCCAACTTCGCATAAACATCTCCGAACTAAAACACGCGAAGGGTACGGAAAGTGTTGGGGTCTGTATAGGCCGCAATTTCACTTATACAGGGGCGTGTACGTTGGATTGGTAAATGGGTGAAAAACACCTATAGTCGAATTCAGGAAGGGAACAAAAATAACAGGAGGGCTTCATGGAAAGCTTACCGGAAGAACTTTCACCGGACCGTATGCAGGGCTACGTCGATAAGGCGATTGAAATGGCCATGGAATACGGCCCTCAACTCATTCTGGCGATCGTCGTTCTGATCGTCGGTCTTTGGATCATCAAACGCGTCGTCAACCTGACAGGCAAAGCGCTGGAAGCCGGGGACACGGACGCGACCCTGTCCAAATTCCTGTGCAGCATGGTCTCGATCATTCTCAAGGCGTTGCTGCTGATCAGCGTCGCAGGGATGGTGGGTATCGAAACCACATCGTTCATCGCGATCCTTGGTGCAGCCGGCCTCGCCGTTGGCCTGGCGCTGCAAGGCAGCCTCGCCAACTTCGCCGGTGGTGTGCTGATTCTCATGTTCCGCCCGTACAAGGTAGGTGACTTCATCCAGGCACAGGGAGAATCCGGTACAGTCAATGCCATCCAGATCTTCAACACCATCCTGAAGACGCCGGATAACAAGACGATCATCATTCCAAATGGTGCCATTTCGAACGGCAATATCACCAACTTCTCAACCGAGGCGACGCGGCGCGTCGACTTCGTGTTCGGTATTGGCTATGACGATGACATCGCCCAGGCAAAAGCCGCCTTGCAGGCCATTTTTGCCGGTGACAGTCGCGTGCACGATGATCCGGAACCGTTTGTCATGGTGTCTGAACTGGCTGACAGTTCAGTCAATATCACCTGCCGCGTGTGGGTGGATGCTGGTGATTACTGGGGAGTCTTCTTCGACACGATCGAGCGTGCAAAACTAGACTTCGACGCCCAGGGCATTTCCATTCCGTATCCGCAGACAGACGTTCACCTGCATCAAGCGGGTTAACGGCAACCACATAAAGAAAAACCGCCAGCCTGGAGAGGAAGCTGGCGGTTTTTAGGTTGACCTTCAAGGAAGGTCGGACCTCAACCGTGGAGGTCTAAGGGGATAGAGATCGCTCAGCGGTGCTCTTCTCTTGATGAACGTCACACTGCCAAACTTCGAGAGCAACTATGCCCTCAACAAGTTTCAGTGAGATTACCTGCAACCGGATTTTTGTGACATTTTGTTTCACTCCGCTGTCCATCCGTTACAAGCGGAGCCCGGCCTGCCGCCCCGGAAAGGACTAGCCGAACCGGAGTGTAAATCGCGCGCCGCTTACATGGCCGGAACGATTACCCACCTCAATCTTCCAGCCGTGCGCCTGGCAGAGTTGCTGAACGATGGCGAGACCGAGACCACTGCCGCCGGTCGCTGTGCTTCGAGACGCATCCAGTCTGTAAAAGGGCTGGAAGATTGCGCTCTGGGCTTCTTCGGGTATCCCGGGCCCATCGTCCAGGACAGTAATTGAATCTGTCTCCTGAACCACAGTGACGTTCCCACCGTGCTGCAGACCGTTGCCGATGAGATTCATCAATACCCGCCTGAATGCGCTGGGTGCTACCTGCGCCCGGTCCTGACCGGGTTTTGTCCGGCACTCCCAGCAAACTTCCTGATCGAAACTCTCCAGAATCTCGCCGACAAACGGGATGAGTTCCACTTCCTGGGCGACCTCTTTCGTCCCCCGCGCAAATCGCAACGCATCAGAAATGAGCTCGTCCATAGATTCCAGATTCCGCTCGAACCGTTCAATCAGGCTCTGATCGACAGTATCCGGCAGAATCGCCAGCGCCAGACGCATGCGCGTCAGCGGTGTGCGCAGATCGTGTGAGATCCCTGCCATCAACGTGGTGCGGTTGGCAAGCAGAACGGAAATCTCCTCAGCCATCGTGTTGAAGTTACGCGCAAGAGAAGCCAATTCCCTGGGGCCCGTCTCAGGAAGTGGTTCAACCGTTCCGGCACCGCGAAAGCGTTCAGCCTGATCCGCAACCTGCACCAGCGGGCGTGCAATTCGCCGCACGATCAGAAGTGACGTAAAAAAGACAATTGTCGCGCCGATCAGCACAATCACCAGCGCACTGTTCAGTGGCTGGATGTCCTGACGTTCCGGGGAGAACCCGATCTGCAGTTCCGACCCGCCCATCGGTACATCCACCCAGTAGAGATCGTCCCCTTCGAGCAGCGAGACCGGCACCTCCAGGCGAAGCGCGAGACGCTCCTGGAGCAGATCGAAATATGCGGACGGGTTCTCGAGTGCAGGCAGGTCCTGACTGGCTTCACTGATAATGAGATCGTGATTCTCCGCCATTTCCAGCTCGAAATACGGCCTGGCCTCCGGGGGTAGCTCAACCCAGGTTTGTGCCGAGAGCACCAACAGCGCAGCCTCATCTTCGGCCGATTGTTCACTGATGGGACTGATGACAAACATGAACAATGCAAAACCGGCGCTGCCGACAATCAACGCCGCACTCACCGCCAGGATAATGGTTGTGCGGGCAAGCAGGCTTTCAGGTGTGCGCAGAACCGACATTATCTATGTCTCTCGCCGGTTACTTACTCAACTCCGCCGGGACAGAACATGTACCCTTTGCCCCAGATGGTCCGTATGTAGATGGGTTTAGCCGGATCAGGTTCGATTTTGGAACGCAGTCGGGTCACCCTGACGTCTATGGACCGGTCGAAAGGAGATCGTTCAGCCCCGGTCAGGAGGTCGAGAATACGATCCCTGTCCAGAACCTTGTTTGGGTGGGAAACGAGGATCGCCAGGAGGTCGAATTCACCAGACGTCAACGGAACCGTATCCCCGCTTTTTGTCAGCCTGTGTGAGTTTGTATCCAGGACAAACTCCCCAAACTCGGTCTTCCCACGCGCGCCTTCTTCATCTGGCGCACGCTGGGATCGCCTGAGAACCGCCCTGACCCGGGCGAGAAGTTCCCTGGGGTTAAACGGTTTAGATAAATAGTCATCCGCACCCACCTCCAGACCCACAATACGATCAACGTCCTCTCCCTGGGCTGAAACGATGATGATCGGAAGATCGGAGTGTTTTTTCAGACGTTGGGCGATCGATAGCCCATGTTCGCCCGGCAGCATGAGATCAAGAATGAGGAGGTCGATTTCATTTGAGACAAGAAACTCGTCCATCGCTTCGCCGGACTCGACGGAGTGGACCGTAAATCCCTGTTGCTCGAGGTACGCCTGAATGAGTTCCCGGATTTCGGGATCGTCGTCGACTACGAGCAGGTTGGCGTGTTCACCATCCATGCAGCGCTTAAGGTTCAGCAGATGCTGGGGGCGTGGTGCCCACCTTGACTCCCGGTGGATGCTGATCGTCCGGCTGGTTGCTGCCGCGGCTGCGTCTTTCGAATCCAACGCCAAATACCGGTTCGCTCTGTTTCTTGGGTTTGATCTGTACTACCTCGGTCTTCACCACAATCGACCCATCGGGCTGGCGCACCTTGCGGACCTTCTTGATCACCCCACCCTTGAATACCCGGCCATAACGACGCGGCATCGCCGCCTGAAAGCGCCGACGATCTGCCTGGCTCCTGGCCATCCGCGATCGCATTTCACTCAATAGTCCCCTGCGCTCGAGGGCGTTCAATTCCCCCCAGCGGGCGGCGAGCTGAGTCAGCTGCTGATCCGTGGCGGAAGCATAAGAGACTGGGATCGGGGCATCGGGTGCGGTTTCTGTAGCCGTTTTCCCCTGCGCCCACACGCCGGCACCAGCGAACAGAAGCACAGCACCCGTGAGCACGGCTACTGTCCTTTCCCTTGGCCTTTCCCTTGACCTTCCCCTTGTCCTCTCCCCTCTCCTGCTGAAGATTCCGCTGATGATCGTAAGACTCAAAACGGTTTCCTGATCAACTTTCTTAGTAGAAGCAACTTAACCATACCATTTTCCGCTCAGCCTGTTACCCGGCAATTTCTCCCTGGTTTCAATTTGTATCAATGTTTCGGTTCTGATCGCCGGATACAAAACAGGCCTCCGAAGAGGCCTGTTTCCAACACTGAAAGTGTGCGGACTAAGCAGCTTCGAAGAGACCCGCTGCGCCCTGGCCACCACCGATGCACATGGTCACCACACCGTACTTCTTGTTGCGACGCTGCAGTTCCCGGAGCACAAGACCCGTCTGGCGAGATCCCGTCATACCGAAGGGATGCCCAATGGAAATGCTGCCCCCCAGCACGTTGTAGATCTCATTGTCGAGATCCAACGCATCGCGGCAGTAGAGGCATTGCGAGGCAAACGCTTCGTTGAGTTCCCACAGATCAATATCGTCTTGTGACAGACCTGCATTCTTGAGCAGTCTCGGGATTGCAAATACAGGACCGATGCCCATTTCATCCGGCTCACAACCGGCAACCGTGAAACCACGATAGATGCCCAGCGGCTCAATACCGAGTTGAGCTGCACGCTCAGCGCTCATGAGCATTGTCATGGAAGCTCCGTCTGAGAGCTGTGAGGCGTTGCCGGCCGTCACCGTTCCGTCGTCCTCAAACGCCGGCGGAAGAGAAGCAAGACCTTCGAGCGTGGTGCTCGGGCGATTACACTCGTCTTTGTCGACCACAACCTCAACATGGCTCTCTTCGCCTGTCTCTTTGTCGACTTTGAGCATTGTCGCTTTCATCGGCACGATTTCTTCCGCAACTTTACCTTCTTCGACAGCAGCGGCGTAACGCTGCTGGCTCTGAAGTGCATACTCGTCCTGCATTTCCCGTGTCACCTGATAGCGACGCGCAACCACCTCAGCGGTGTTACCCATGGCCATGAAGATGTCGGGCTTTTCGTCCAGAAGGCGCTGGTTCGCCTTGGAGCTGCCAGCTTCCTGGCGCGTACGCATGGAGATGGAATCCACACCACCCGCGATGGCGATATCCGTCTGCCCGGTCGAAACCTGGTTGGCAGCGATGGCTATCGACTGCAGCCCCGACGAACAGAAGCGGTTGATGGTCACACCGGCTGTGGTGATCGGCAACTTCGACAGTACGACTGCCAACCGTGCCAGGTTACCGTCCTGTTCACCTGCATGGGATGCAGCCCCTACAACGACGTCTTCGACTTCGTTCGGGTCGATTTTGTCGTTACGATCAAGCAGCGAGTCGATGCAATGCGCCAGCATGTCATCGGACCGCGTCAGGTTGAAACTTCCGCGGAAAGCCTTGGCCAGACCCGTCCGCACACTATCTACGATGACAACATCGCGCATTTGTTTCTCCTTTCAAGAAATTTAATCCCCGTGAGCCGGCAGATGGTACCCATTACGTACCAGCCGCGCTACTATCGATTGGCTGTGCTCCTGCACAGTATTTTTCACGAGGGAGGACCCATGAGCGCGTTTCACGATTTATCTATGACATCGATCCACGGCGAACCAATCGATTTTTCAGGCTATCAGGGCACAACGTGTCTGGTGGTCAACGTCGCAAGTCGCTGAGGACTCACCCCCCAGTACGCCGGGTTGCGTACTCTGCAGGAACAATTTCAGGACAGCGGCTTCACTGTCCTCGCTTTCCCATGTAACCAGTTTGGTGCGCAGGAACCAGGCTCTGAAGAAGAGATCTGGGAATTTGCCACCAGCAACTTTGACGTGAACTTTCCGATGTTCGCCAAAATCGAAGTGAACGGGGATGGCGCATGCGACTTGTACAAGATGCTCAAGTCTGCTCAGCCGGACGAGGAAGGGAATGAAGACATTCCCTGGAACTTCACCAAATTTGTCGTGTCAGGCGACGGATCGGTGGTCGCAAGGTTTGGACCACAAACGACCCCCGAAGAGATCGCAGAGCTGGTCCCGAGTTTGACCGGCTAGGATTGGAATACAGGAACGGCTTCCCGATTGAAGCCGTTCCTGCTTTATCTAGAGATCTTCCAGCGCGTTTCCGAGTTCCTCGGACTTCTCATCGACTTTATCCATGGCGTCTTTGACCATGTCGCTGTCTTTAACCGAGTCCATGGCGTCACCCACCTCTTCCGAGACGGCTTCGCCAATGTCCCCCGCGCGCTCCTGCACCTGGTCAGCGACTTCCTGGGCTTTGTCCATGGCGGAATCCACCATCGTGTCCATGTCGCTGCCGGCCTCATCCGCTGCCTCCTGGGTCGCGGACTGAGCAGCGGACGGTGTATCGGCATCTCCGCCGCTGCCACCTCCGCACGCGACAAGCCCAACAGAAGCCAACAATATAATCAGGAATTTGCTCTTCACTTTATTCTCCGTTCAGGTGTAAACCGGATAATAGCCAACAACTGTACAAAACCCTACACTGCCGGGCTTTTATGCCCGGGACGCTGAAATGACACAAATCCTGATAGACGGCCTTTGCTTTGGTGAAGGACCCCGCTGGCACGACAACCAATTATGGTTATCCGACATGCACGACCAGAAGGTACTGAAAGTAGCGCCCGACGGAACAGCCACGACCGTTGTCACTCTGGCAGACGACCAACCGTCGGGGCTCGGGTGGCTGCCGGATGGCACACTCTTAGTCGTCAGCATGACAAAAAGGCAGCTTCTGAGCTACGACGGCGAGCAGCTGGCCGTGCACGCCGATCTCGCTAACCACGCAAGCTGGTACTGCAATGACATGGTGGTTGACCGTCATGGCCGCGCGTACGTCGGCAACTTCGGTTTTGATCTCCACAACAACGCGGACCCCAGACCTGCAGAGATCATACGTGTGGACCCCGACGGAAGTATTACGATTGAAGACGACGACGTGATGTTCCCAAACGGTACGGTCATCACTCCGGATGAGGCAACCCTCATCGTCGGCGAGTCGTTTGGCCGCAGGCTGACCGCGTTCGATATCGGCGAAGACGGGACCTTAAGCAACAAACGCATCTGGGCTGAGCTTCCCAAAGGTGCCGTTCCGGACGGTATCTGCCTCGACTCGGGTGGTGGCATCTGGAGCGCATCCCCCACCAGCAACGAATGCGTGCGGCAGACTGAGGGTGGAGACGTGACCCACCGGATCGAACTGGATCGGGGTGCATTTGCTTGTATGATTGGCGGCGACAACCTCTACGTTTTGACTTCCTCCTCTTCTGTACCCGCCGACTGCATCAGCCGTCGCGATGCCAGGGTGGAGGTTTACGATGCGCCCTACCCGGCTGCGGGCTGGCCCTAAACGGTCCAAACGGCACAAGCGGAAAGAAATCAGATGACGGCAATCTTCGAAAACTACGAATCCCCCTGGCTGAACGACGAGCTGCGTATCCTGCAGGACGCAGCCAGAAAGTTCTTTGAGACAGAATTTCAGCCTCACAACGAGCAGTGGATCAAAGACGGTATCGTTGGACGCGAGGCATGGACCAAGGCCGGTGCAGCTGGGCTCCTTTGCGCCGAGGTTCCAACGGAGTACGGAGGCGGCGGAGGGTCCTACCTGCATGAGACAGTCGTGGCTGAAGAGCAGTTGCGGGCCGGAATTACAGGTTGGGGTAACCAGGTTCACAGCCAGATCGTTGCTCCGTACGTCTGGCACTACGGAAACGAAGAACAGCGCCAACGATGGCTGCCGAAGATGGCCTCCGGCGAAATGGTGGGTGCCATTGCGATGACCGAACCTAACACCGGGTCGGACCTGCAAAGCGTGAAAACCACGGCTGCCAAAGACGGTGACGATTACATCATCAACGGTGCCAAAACCTACATCACCAACGGGCAGCATTGTGATCTCGTTGTGGTTGTAGCCAAAACCGATCCGAATCTCGGCGCCAAAGGCATCAGCCTCATCGTTGTGGAAACCGACAATCCGGGCTTTCAGCGCGGACGCAACCTCGACAAGCTTGGTCAGAGTTCCGCTGACACCTCGGAGATGTTCTTCGCGGATTGCCGCGTTCCCCAAACCAACAGGCTCGGGGACGAGGAAGGCAAAGGTTTCATCCAGCTCATGCAACAGCTTCCGCAGGAACGCCTGAATATTGCCCAGGCGGCTGTTGTTGAGATGGAACGCGCCATTGCTGTCACAATCGATTTCGTCAAAGAGCGAAAAGCGTTTGGTCAGCGGGTCCTCGATTTTCAGAACACCAAGTTCAAGCTGGCGGAATGCAAGACCGAAGCACTCATCGCGCGCACCTTTGTCGACCAGTGCCTCCTGAAACATATCGACGGCCAACTCGATGCATCAACTGCCTCAATGGCCAAGTACTGGTGTACACAGAAGCAGAACGAAATCATCGATGAATGCCTGCAACTGCATGGCGGCGCGGGCTACATGGACGAGTACGAGATATCGCGCATGTATAAAGATGCCCGTGTCCAGAAGATCTATGGCGGGACCAACGAAATCATGAAGGAACTCATCAGCCGGACACTTGGTTAAGACGGGGATAAGGAGACGCACGATGCGATTGCTAATTTGTTTACTGGCATGCCTGGCACAACCGGCATGGAGCTGGACTCTCGACAACGATCACTCGAGGCTGGCGTTTGTATCCATCAAAGCGGGTGACATTGGCGAGGTTCATCACTTCCGTCAGCTCTCAGGGTCTATTGAAGACGGAAAAGCGACACTCACCATCGAGCTTGCGAGCATAGATACCCTCATCCCGATCAGGGACGAACGTATGCAGACCATGCTTTTCGAAACAGGCCTCTTCCCCCGGGCAACGGTGACTGTGAACCTCGACCCGGAGGTGCTCGAATCGGAGTCCGTGCAGTCAGCCACAGTAACCGGTGAACTGACGATCAGGGAACAGACTCTGAGTTTGAACGCTGACGTCACTGCAACGGTCTCCGGAGACTCTCTCCTCGTCGCGACCAACAAGCCGATCCTTGTCTCAGCACGGGCAGTGGGGTTGAGCGAGGGTGTCGAAAAACTGCGTGAGGTGGCGGGTCTACCGGCAATCAGTGATGCAGTACCTGTGACCTTCGTTCTGAGATTCAAGCGATAAGCAATCTGAGATTCAAGCGATAAGCAATCGCGGCTAAAGCCGCTCCTACAGAGGTAGGGAAGATTCAGAGGTAGGGAAGATTTTTCTGTAGGAGCGGCTTTAGCCGCGATTCCATCAGAACGGGATCGCTGACCGGGTGAACGCAACCAGGAAAATATAAAGCGCTGCGACAAGCGATCCCACCACACCAACTACGCGGACGTTGCCGCTGCCCCGCAATGTCATAACCCCGAAGCCTATATAGACAAGCAGACCCACGAGCTTCGCGATCAGCCAGCCCTGGAACAACCCTCCCGGCAGATTGAGCGCAAGCGTAACGCCCAGAACCAGCAACAGTGTGTCCACCACGTGGGGTGAGATACGCACCCACTTTTCTCTAAGAAGATCCGGAGCGTTGAATGCCCAACCAGCTCGTATAATGAATCCCGATACAGTCAGAAAAGCGAGGGCAATGTGGAGGGCTTTGATCACTAGAGTCTCCCCGGATGACTTGCTTGCCTGAAAGCGTCACTATACCGGCCCATGGGGGAAGAATCACAAACTGACACGTCACTCGACGCGTTGATTGATGCAGCCATGCGTCCCGTCGCAGACGCAGCCTCCAGTTTCATTTTCTACTCAGTGCCGCTCTTCGGTGTTGATGTCCCGCTCATCGTGATCTGGCTGATTGCTGGGGGAATCTTTTTTACCACCTATCTGCGGTTCATCAACTTTCGTGGTTTTCGGCATGCAATCCAGATCATCACCGGCAAATACAGAAATCCGGATGATCCCGGGCAGATCTCGCAGTTTCAGGCACTGACGACGGCCGTTTCGGGCACTGTTGGTATCGGCAACATCGCCGGGGTGGCTGTTGCCATCTCCATCGGTGGCCCGGGGGCAACCTTCTGGCTGATCGTCGCCGGCCTCCTGGGCATGTCCACCAAGCTTGCAGAGTGCACTCTCGGGGTCATGTATCGCCGCTACGAAGATGGTGAAGTCTCTGGCGGACCCATGTACTACCTCGAGCGCGGGCTGTCTGCCCGTAACTGGCCACGGTTGGGAAAGGCGCTGGGCATCTTCTATGCGCTGAGCATGGTGGTTGGGTGTCTCGGCATCGGTAACATGTTCCAGTCCAACCAGGCGGCGGCGATTTTCATCGACGTCACCGGTGGCGCTGACAGCATCTTCGCTGATCAGGCATGGATAGTCGGAGTCATCCTCGCGATAGCTGTCGGTATCGTCATCATCGGCGGTATCCGTTCCATCGCCGCAACAACCGCGAAGCTCGTTCCGGGCATGGCACTTCTATACGTGAGCGTGGCCCTTCTTGTCATTGCCCTGAACTATGACAAGCTCCCCGCAGCCGTCGCAGCCATATGGAATGGTGCGTTTGCCCCGCAAGGTATCACCGGAGGCATGATCGGCGTCATGATTATCGGATTCCGACGGGCTGTCTTCTCGAACGAAGCGGGGCTCGGTTCTGCAGCGATTGCACATTCGACAGCACAGACCAAAGAACCGGTCAGCGAGGGGTTCGTCGCCCTTCTTGAACCCTTCATCGACACGGTTGTCATCTGCACGATCACGGCGCTGGTGATCATCACGACAGTCTACGATCCGATGCTTGCCGATCAGAGCATTGCCGGTATTGAACTCACCACACGCGCATTCGAGAGCACGCTGTCCTGGACGCCGGTGCCACTGTCTATTGCGGCGATACTCTTTGCTTACTCCACGATGATTGCCTGGTCCTACTATGGTCTCAAGGCGTTCACTTACCTCTTTGGCGACGCAAGAATTCTCGACCTGGGGTTCAAGCTGTTTTTTCTGAGCTTCGTGATCCTCGGCAGTGCTATCGAGCTCTCCGCCCTCATCGACCTTTCCGACGCGCTTGTCTTCATTGTCGCTATCCCCAACCTCCTGGGCCTGTATCTCCTCGCGCCACTCATCAAATCCGAACTCACCGCGTATGAAGACAAGTTTCTCAGTTAGCCTGCTACTCTTCCTCGCAGGAACGGCTTTTGCCGACGCCGACCTGGTACTCAAGAGCAACAACGTCGTCACCATGGCAACCCATTACCCGCAGCCGGCCCAACCACTGGCAATTGCTGTTGAGGACGGCAGGATCACCTGGGTGGGGTCGCATGCAGAAGCAGATTCGCATACAGGGCCGGAAACCGTTGTCACGGATCTCGGTGATCAGGCCATCCTGCCCGGGTTCGTCGACGCCCACGGTCACATCGCCGGGGTTGGGACCTATGCATTGCTCGCTAACGTCGCCTCCCCACCTGTCGGCCCTGTCAAAACCATTGCCGACCTGCAGGAAGCCCTGCGCACGTATATCGAGGCCAACAATATCCCGGCCGGGGAGTGGGTATTGGGACGCGGTTATGACGACTCGCTGATTGCTGAGCAGCGGCACCCCGACCGGGACGACCTTGACGAGGTCTCCACAGACCATCCCATCGGGCTTGTTCACGTGTCGGGACACCTGGCAACGGCAAATTCCAGAGGTCTGGCCCGGGCGGGCATCAGTAGCGAGACACCCGATCCACCCGGCGGAATCATCCGACGCAGACCCGGCAGCCAGGAGCCGAATGGCGTGCTTGAGGAGTCCGCAATCTATCCCGTACGCGCGTTCATGAACAACGTGGCAAAAAACCCACTCGACACCATTTCAGCGGCCATGCGCACGTACGCTTCGAACGGACTGACCACAGCCCAGGACGGTGCGGCCAGTCCCGATATCGTTGAGCTTCTGAAAGCCGCTGATTCAGCCGGTCGATTGACAATAGACGTGGTTGCTTATCCGGTCGGTATGAATCCGACGGCCCTTCCCGATTATGGGTATGGATCTTATGAAAACCGGCTCAAACTCGGTGGCGTGAAACTGTTCCTGGACGGCTCACCGCAGGGTAAAACTGCCTATCTCACCAGGCCCTATCTGATTCCACCCGAGGGCCAGGACAAGAACTACCGCGGGTATCCGTCCGTTCCAGCCGAAACTGCAAATCGAATTCTTGCTTTCTATCTCGAGCGGAAGATCCCGGTTATGGCCCATGCCAACGGTGACGCCGCAGCCGACATGTTGATCGAAGCGGTTGCCGCGGCCGACCCACAGCATGATCACCGGACCGTCATGATTCACGCCCAGACGGCCCGCGAGGACCAACTCACCTGTATGAAGACGCTCGGGATCATCCCCTCTTTCTTTTCAGCTCACACTTTCTATTGGGGCGACTGGCACCGGGATTCGGTTTTTGGTGTAGAGCGGGCGAGGCGCATCAGCCCAACCTCTTCTACGGCTTCACGAGGTATGGTTTTCACTGTACACAACGACGCGCCTGTCGTCCCACCGGATACCATCCGGCTCCTCTGGGCCACCACCAACCGACAGACCCGCAGCGGCCAGATCCTTGGCCCCGAACAGCGTGTTTCCACCTACCAGACGCTGCAGGCCATGACAATCTATGCCGCCATCCAGAACTTCGAAGAAACCACGAAAGGCAGTATCGAAGTCGGCAAGCAGGCGGATTTTGCTGTTCTCTCCGGAGACCCGCTATCGACGCCGATAGAAGATCTGCTCGATCTCAACGTGAATGCCACCTATTCAAGAGGCATCCAGGTCTACTCAAGAAACTAGTAACAATGGGGTCTGACCCCATTGTTACTAGTTTATAATCCCGCGCCTCATTATTCTGGAACGCTTTTTCTCTATGACGCCGAGCACACGGTCGATTCCCGGCCCTACCTCACACACCTACTTTTCCCAGCGCCTGCGACTGCACTACGTCGACTGGGGGAATCCTGACGCGCCGCCCATGATTCTGATTCACGGTGGCCGCGATCACTGTCGGAACTGGGACTGGGTTGCAGAACACTTCCGTCGTGACTACCACATCATTGCGCCCGATCTGCGCGGTCATGGCGACAGCCAGTGGATGGTTGGCGGCGGTTATAACCAGCTCGACTACGTTTACGACATTGCCCAGCTTCTGCACCAGAAAGACATGACGCCTGTCACCGTCATCGGGCATTCCCTCGGGGGATCCATCTCCCTCATGTATACGGCTCTCTTCCCGGAGAACGTGAAGAAGCTCGTCTCGATTGAGGGGATGGGGCCGCCTCCATCGATGCTCGAGGAACGGCTCAACCAGCCGCTCGATAAACGCATCCATGACTGGATGGGCGATCTGCGAAAACTGTCCGGACGGCAGGTCAGGCGCTACCCGACTCTGGAGGACGCCTTCCATCGCATGCAAACAGAGAACCCGCACCTCTCGGAAGACCAGGCACGGCACCTCACGATCCACGGCAGCAATCAGAACGAGGACGGGACCTATTCATGGAAATTCGACAACTACGTCCGGGCTTTCCCACCCATGGGTGTGCCATACGATGAGACGTGGGCAATGTTTAAGAACATCACCTGCCCGACGCTTCTGGTGCGCGGCCTCGAATCGTGGGCATCTGATCCGATCAAAGACGGGCGTGTGAAGAACTTCGACTGCCCACTGGAAGTTGAAGCGTTTGCGGACGCAGGCCACTGGGTTCACCACGACCAGCTACAGCCGTTTGTGGACCGGGTCGACAAGTTCCTCGCGGACTGAGATGACCGAGCGCGCCAGAGCTCTCCACACAAGTCCCTGGCAGGGGGTTCTGTACGTGACGGGTGGCGGCGCGCCGTTTCTTTCTGAGGTACTGAGCACCCCTGGGGCTTCAGCGACCGTTCTGGAGGCACGGGTCCCGTACGCGAACCTGGCGCTGACTGAGCTTCTCGGCAGACAGCCCGAACAGGCGACTTCCACCACGACAGCACTGCAACTTGCCACAACCGCCTATCAACGCGCCCACTCCCTGGGTCATGGAATGTTGTTTGGTTTCGGTTGCACTGCGGCGCTCGCCACCAACCGCGAAAAGAAAGGCAAACACCGGGCCCACTGGGCGTTTCAGACGCCCTCCGATACGTACCTCTTCAGCGCTGAGTTTTCCGCGGACCGCGAGCAGGAAGAGGCGGAACTCCTGGACCTTCTGTGGATGACCATGGCGCATGCGCTGCACAGTCAGCCACTCGAAAAAGCACGTGTATCCATGGAGCACGCCAGTGCTCGTGAACACCACAGCGCGCTCCTCGAACGTAAACACTTTCGCGTTTGTACACAGGAGCATGACGGCACACTGATCCTGCCGGGATCATTCAATCCCGCGCATGAAGGGCATCACGGTCTGCTGGCCTTTGCGGAGCGTAAAACCGGATTAACGGGTGCATTTGAAATCGCCGTTAAAAACGCGGACAAACCGGCCCTCGACTACATCAGTATCGAACAGAGGCTCGCCAGCCTCACCGAAACGCCAGTCTGGCTCACGAACACGCCCAACTTTTCTGATAAGGCGCGACTGTTTGAGCATTGTACTTTTATCCTGGGCGTCGACACCCTGGAAAGAATCGCCGATCTGCGTTTCTACGGCGGTCACTGGGGAGAACTGGAGCGCGCTCTTCAGGTTTTCGACGAGTTCAACACCCGGTTTCTGGTGTTCGGCCGGTCCATCGACGACAGGTTCGTTACCCTGGATGACCTGGTGCTCCCCGATCTTCTGCGTGAACGCTGTGAAGGTGTCACCGAAGATGAATATCGGCTCGACATCTCCTCAACGCATATCCGCACCCGCTGATCATAGGTTTTCCAGATCTTCGAGCCGCTTAGGCCAGTTGTCTTTCAGCAACCGTGACAGTGAACGGTCTGCCAGGAGCCGCCCCTCCGTCTGGCATTTGGCACAGTAGTTTGCCTCGTTCTCTGCATAGACGATCCGCTGTATGGGCGACCCGCAAACCGGGCACGGTTCCTTGTACTTCCCATGTGCCGCCATTTCCGGATGAAACGCCGTCACCCTGGTTGGGAACTTGCCTTTGGCTTTGGCGTTAAGGATATCGACCCACTCGATCAGCACCTCCTGGCAGGCGCTGTGTAATCGCAGGATTTCATCTTCGGTCACTTTCGACGACTGTTTGAACGGAGAGAGCTGTGCACGCAACAGGATCTCATCGGAATATGCGTTGCCTATCCCCGCAAACACGCGTTGGTCCGTCAGCGCCCTCTTCAGAGTGTGATTGACGCTTTTGAGAGCAGCAGCGAACTGCTCCGGCTTACTGCCCAGGACCTCCATGCCCCCGGGGTTGAGGCTCACCAGCCCGTCATCCCCCTGAACAATTCTGAGCGACGCACGCTTTTTCTTACTGGCTTCGGTAAACATCACAGTGCCCGTCGAAAACCGAAACGCAGCAAGCCCATTGCGTTTTGGTGGTGGTTTGTACTCCTCCGACCATTGCAGGCGTCCCGATATCATGAGGTGAATGACGAAGTAGTAGTCGTCCTCCAGGGCGAACACGAGCTGTTTGGCCAGACGGCTACATTCTTTGACACGCCGCCCAACGATATCGTCTATTCCGGGTGAAACCGTCCTGAGCAGGAATGGCGAAGCCAGGGTGATGCCTTCGAGCGTTGCATCCCGCACCCGCTCATTGAGCGCGTCGATATAAACCGTCAGGTCAGGCAACTCCGGCATAGTTTGTACGCACCACGATGGTCTTCCACTTGCCCCTCTGGAAACGCCAGACGAGCATTATGCCCTTGAGAACATAGTCCCCAATGATGGACGCGTAAACATACACGACAGGCAGGCCCATGTAAGTGACCACAGCGGAGATTCCGCAACGCATAACCAGGAGCCCAAGTGTAGTGGCGACCAGCGGGAAACGTGTGTCACCCGCACCTCTGAGCGCACCACCAAGCGTGAACTCAACAGCAAGCAACGGCATACACAGCCCAAGCATGAACATGAACTGCACCGTATAGCGGATCGTTACTTCCTCATCACCCAGGAAGTAGGTGGCAATTTCTTCAGCGAAGAAAAGTATCAAGACTCCCAGACCGCCCATCGAGATCACCGCAAACACCAGTGCCCGCCAGCCGCTGCGGGTAGCACCTTCATGGTCCCGGGCACCAAGATGTTGACCCACAAGTGTCGACCCTGCTATCGAGAAGCCAAAGCCTACCGTCATGCAGATCATCAGAAGGTTTGCGCCGATGTTGTAAGCGGCAAACGCCTCTGTTCCGTAGTAGTTTCCGATCAGCATCAGGAAAATGAAAAATCCAAGCTGGAATACACCCTGCTCCAGCGCTGCGGGGTAACCGATGTCGAGCAGTTGTTTCAAACGTTCGCGACGCCACCATCCGCCACGCACGTGTTTGACACGGAACTTCTGGCGCACCCACAAGTAGAGCAACACCCCCACCCCGATGCCGAACGAGATGCCCACCGCGACAGCCGCCCCGGCAACACCCATTTCCGGCATGCCCCAGCGCCCGAAAATGAAGGCGTAAAGGAGCGGGACGTTCAGGATGTTCACACCCACACTCATCCACAGTGGCGTCCAGGCATCCCCTGACGCCCTGAGTGCTGCACTGAGGATGAACATACCCGCAAATACAATGTTGAATGCGGAGAGCCAGCGAATATTGAGGCTCGCCATTTCAAGCGTCTGCTGGTCAAGACCAAATACACTGGCAACCGGCGTTGCAAACGCGATCCCCAAAACGGCGATCACAAGCGCCATCACCGCGGCCAGAACAAGCGATGCCATCGTGACGCGGCTCGCCTCAGTATAGTCTCCCGCGCCCCAGGCACGGGCCACCAATGCCGTGGTCCCGGCACTGACCGCCATCATGAGCGCCTGCATCGCGAAGAATATACGCTGACCCGCTCCAACAGCCGCGAGCCCCTCAGCCCCGAGTTCAGCGACAAATTTGGTCTGCACCATGCCAACGATGGTGTACGACAGGTTGCCGAGAATTGACGGCAAGGCGAGTTCCCAGATGCCCGGGCGCTCGGCCTCCTCGTCCGTTACAGACGCTGTGGATTCAGAATCCATCCCGCCCCATCGTGTGATTTCTGTGTTCCGCTGCTAACATCCCAGGGTTTCGAATAACTAAAAATACTCCAGTGACACTATCTACCTACACCGACATCGGTGTGACCCTGGACGGCCACGTCGCCACCGTGGAACTCCAGCGTCCACCCCTCAATTTCTTCGACTTTCAACTGATACAACAGATCGCCGACGCTTTCGATGAACTCGACGAAACCGCAGATTGTCGTGTCATCATTCTGGCTTCGGAGGGCAAAGCGTTCTGTGCAGGTGCCAACTTCGGAACAGGACAGGACGACGGCACCGGCAGCGATGACTTTTCGGAAGAAGGGTTTCGCAATACAACTGGCAAATTATATCAGGAGGCGACCCGTCTCTTCAGTAACAGGAAGCCGATCATTGGCGCCATCCAGGGTGCGGCGATTGGCGGCGGCCTGGGTCTGTCCCTGGTACCTGACTTTCGCGTCGCTTCCCCGGCTGCTCGATTTGGCGCCAACTTCGTCAAGCTCGGCATACACCAGGGGTTTGGTGTCACGGTAACCCTGCCACGCCTGGTGGGGAATCAGACCGCCAACAACATGCTTCTTACCGGCCGACGGGTGAGCGGTGAAGAAGCGCTCGAAATCGGTCTCGTCGACAGACTCGTCGATGCGGAAAACCTGCGGTCAGCCGCCGGGGAACTGGCCCACGAGATTGCAGAAAACGCTCCGCTCGCCGTGATGTCCGTCCGTGCAACCATGCGCGAAGGCCTCGCAGAGGCAGTCCAGGCAGCGACGGTACACGAACTCAGTGAACAACAGTGGCTGCGTGCCACGGCAGACGCTTACGAGGGCATTAAAGCCGTATCAGAGCGCCGCCCCGGAAACTTCACAGGAAAGTAAATCTTCATCGGAAAATAAGGAACGACAATTTCATGGACACAGGCAAACTCGGCGTCTGGTATTTCTTCGACGGTTCGAGCTCAGCAGACACAGCTGCCGCCGCCCAGCGCATCGAAAAACTCGGCTACGGCACACTCTGGTTACCGGAAACAGTTGGTAAAAGCCCCGTGGCATTGGCCTCGTGGCTGCTTGCGAACACCTCAACGCTGAATCTCGCCACAGGCATCATCAACATCTATCACCGGGAACCGGGCGTAACGATGGCTGCGCAGAAAACACTGGCGGAACAGTCCAGCGGGCGCTTTCTGCTCGGCATGGGGGTATCCCACAAACCTCTCGTGGAGGGTGTGCGGGGTCTGGAATACGGCCCACCTGTCGCGACGATGCGTACATACATAGAAAAGATGAAAGCCTCACCTTACCAGGGCGTGCCGCCTTCCGAAGAACCACCGCTCGTCATCGCGGCTCTTGGACCAAAGATGCTGGAACTGGCAGCAGAAGCCACCTCGGGTGCACACCCCTACTTCTCCTCTCCCGACCATACGCGTTTTGCGCGGGAGATCATGGGTCCGGAGCCGATGTTGTGTGTCGAACAGAAGGTCATTCTCGAAACTGATCCGGCCAAAGCACGGGAACTCGCCAAACCCGTCGCCCAGATCTACCAGGCGTTACCAAACTACCGGAACAACTGGCTGCGCATGGGTCTGACCGAAGACGACATCAACAGCCTGAGCGACAGGTTCATCGATTCGACCTTCGCATGGGGATCAGCGGACGACATCAAGGCACGCATCGCCGAACATATGGATGCGGGAGCCAGCCATGTATGTATTCAGCCGGTGAACCCCAACGGGCAGTTTGGTGACCTGCACTGGGAGTGCCTGGAGGCGTTGGCTCCTTAAACTAGTAACATTGGGGTCTGACCCCATTGTTACTAGTTAGACCGTGTCACCGCACGGATGGTGCTCTGAATTCTCGAATCGCGGCTGAAGCCGCTCCTACAGACTTAGCTACCTCTGTAGGAGCGGCTTCAGCCGCGATTGATATCAGGATATCGCGTCGAATTCCCCGTAAGCACCTCGGAAGAAGAGCAGCGGGGCCGATTCGCCGTTACCGATCTGAAAATCCTGCACACGCCCCACCGCAATTGTGTGGTCGCCCGCGTCATGTTCCGTTTCCAGCGAACAATCGACGTAACCCAACACCCCATTGAGAATGGGCGAACCGGTTTTGCCCTCATGCCAGTCGAAAGCGGCAAACTTGTCACCACCCGACTGGGCCATCGCGTCACAGACGGCTTTCTGGTCGGAAGCGAGAATATTGATACAGAAGTGCCCCGAATCCCGGAGTTTCGGCCAGCTCGTGGAGTTTTTCCCCGGACAGAGCGCAATCAGCGGCGGTTCCAGGGAAAGGGATACAAATGACTGAGCCGCAAACCCGGCCGGTTTGCCTTCAAACATTCCGGTGGCGATCACAACGCCCGTACAAAAGTTTCCCATCGCGTTGCGGAACGCGCGGTCGTCAAAATCCCCCATCAAACTTCCCAAAATGCCCAAACATCCAAAGATGCTGGACTATACCTGAGGGAATCGGGTTTGCCGATTTTCCCGGGTATTGCTTAAATTGCGCCTCCAAAATTTTGACCGGCTTGCAGCAATGACCGATCTCGACACTTTTCGCAACGAAACCCGCACGTGGCTCGAAGAAAACTGCCCCGCTTCCATGCGTACCGCTACCCCTGAAGAAGAGGTGATCTGGGGAGGCCGCAAACAGGAATGGGTGAATCCCGATTCCAAAGTCTGGATGGAAAGAATGGCGGAGCGTGGCTGGACAGTCCCCCGCTGGCCGACCGAATACGGCGGTGGCGGTCTCTCCGCCGACGAGGACAAAATCCTTCAGGAAGAGCTGCGCCACATCAACGCACGATCCCCTCTGCAGAGTTTCGGTATCTGGATGCTCGGTCCGGCACTCCTGGAGTTTGCGAGCGAAGAACAGAAAAAACACTACCTCAACGAGATTGCCCGCGGTGAGATCCGCTGGTGCCAGGGTTACTCTGAACCGGGCTACGGCTCGGACCTGGCGGGCCTGCAGACCACTGCTGAAGACAAGGGTGATTACTACCTCGTCAACGGTTCGAAAATCTGGACGTCTTACGCCGACATGGCGGACTGGATCTTCTGCCTCGTTCGAACTGACAAAGATGCGCCGAAACACGAGGGCATCAGCTTTCTGTTGTTCGACATGGAAAGTGAGGGTGTATCCACCTCGCCGATCCAGCTGATTTCGGGAGCGTCACCCTTCTGCCAGACGTTCTTCGACGACGTGAAAGTGCCCAAAACCCAGCTGGTTGGCGAGCTCAACAAAGGCTGGACCATTGCCAAACGCCTGTTGCAGCACGAACGTCAGATGGTTTCGGGCATCGGTGGCAATTCAGCGCTCGGAGGCACCGGCACCAGGCTGGAAGATGTGGCCAAAGACTATGTAGGCGAAGAAAACGGGCGTATCGCAGATCCCGCCATACGCGCGGACGTGTGCAACCACCGCATGAACGACAAAGCGTTCCAGCTCACCATGGGACGCAATGCCGAGGAAGCGAAAGTCGGCACCCCCGACGGTAACCTGGCATCCATCTTCAAGTACTACGGCACCGAACAGAACAAACGCAAGTACGAGCAGATGCTGACCCTGATGGGCAGCCAGGCGGTCGGCTGGGACGGGGATACGTTCAATACGAGAGAACTCGGCACTACACGTCAGTGGCTACGCTCGAAAGCCAACTCCATCGAGGGTGGGACCAGCGAAGTCCAGTTAAACGTCATCGCAAAACGGGTTCTTGGCTTACCCGATTAGCAAGAAATCGCGGCTAAAGCCGCTCCTACAATGGGCGAACCGACGGTAATTCTGCGACAATGGCAATGCCAATTTCATCTGCTCAGGATCGCTCATGGAAACCATTATTGTTCTTGTCATCCTGGTTGCGCTGGCTTTCTGGGTCGTCTCGATCTACAACAAGCTTGTTGCACTCAAGAACCGGTATGCAAACGGATTTGCCCAGATAGAGGTGCAGCTCAAACGCCGCTACGACCTGATTCCCAACCTGGTTGAGACTGCCAAGGGCTACATGAGCCACGAGCGCGAGACACTCGAAGCTGTGATCGCCGCTCGCAACCAGGCAATGGCAGGCCTCGAGGCAGCCGCAGCCGACCCCGGGAATGCCAGCGCGATCAGGGAACTCGCCAGCGCCGAAGGAATTCTGGGTGGCGCGTTGGGTCGCCTTAACGTTGTCATGGAGGCTTATCCCGATCTCAAAGCCAACCAGAATATGATGCAGCTCACTGAAGAGCTCACGACCACCGAAAACAAAGTGGCTTTCTCGCGGCAGGCATATAACGACCAGGTCACTGAGTACAATGTCTACCGCCAGTCATTCCCACCGGTTTTGTTCGCCGGGATGTTCGGCCATACCACCGACGCCGAATTGCTCGAATTTGAAGACTCCGCGGAGATCCAGGAAGCACCCAAGGTCTCGTTCAGCTAATACCGCCCAACGGTGAACTTCTTTCAGGCCCAGGACAACGCACGTCGCAAAACCTGGCAGCTCGGCATCATGTTCGGGGCTGCCGTTCTGACGCTGATCATTCTCACTAACGTTCTCGTCGCCCTGACCGTGGGATGGTCCGGGATGCAGATAGGGATGCCGGTTTCCCAGACCTTACAGAATATGCCGGCGGAAACCTGGATGTGGACCTCTATCGGGGTCGTCGGCGTCATCGGGAGCGCCATTCTTTATAAACGGGCGAGCCTCAGGGCTGGCGGCAAAGCGATAGCCGAAGCGCTGGGCGGATCCCTCATTCACCAGAACACACGGGATCGCAAACAACGCCAGCTCCTTAATGTCGTTGAAGAAATGGCCATCGCGTCTGGTGTCCCGGTTCCGCCTGTCTATCTCATCCCCGAGCCCAGCATCAATGCGTTTGCCGCAGGTTTTGGAACAGACGATGCGGTCATCGGCATCAATCAGGGAACGCTGGATGCCCTCAATCGAAGTGAACTGCAGGGTGTTGTCGCTCACGAATTCAGCCACATCCTGAACGGCGACACCGGTATCAACCTCAAACTCATCGCTATCCTGCACGGGATACTCTTCCTCGGGATGATCGGTTACGGCCTCCTGCGTGTTGGCGGTGTCTGCGGGCGGCGTAACGGTATGCCGGTTCTGGCCCTTGCTATCGGATTGCTCATCATCGGTTACGGCGGGACGTTTTTCGGCAACCTCATCAAAGCTGCTGTCAGCCGTCAGCGTGAGTACCTGGCGGATGCGTCCGCCGTTCAGTTCACACGTAATCCAGGCGGCATTGCTAACGCCCTCAAGAAGATCGGTGGTTTCACTTCCTATATGACCAGCAACCGTGCTTCGGAAGTGAGCCATATGTTCTTCGGTGCTTCAGCCGCGCGGTTCGCCGGGAATCTGATGGCAACCCATCCACCTCTGGACAAACGCATCCGCGCAATCGAGCCGAACTGGGATGGCGACCTATCCTACCAGGCTTCCTCAGCAGACGTACCCCCCGGCGTCAGTGGATTTGCGGGCCAACCGATCGCAGACCCGGAAAACCTGGTTGCCCAGGTTGGCGCACCCACGGAAGCGAGTCTGCAGGCAGCCCAGACTTTAATTTCCGACAACCCCGATGCGCTGACGGATGCCGCCCACGACCCATACGAAGCGCGTGCGCTCGTCTACTCCATGCTGATCGACTCCAACCCGGACATCGCCAATCAGCAGTTCACATACATCAACGCCAACGCCGAACCCGGTGTGCCTGAACATGTCGGCCGGTTACGGCGTGACATGGAAGACACTGACCGGATCCATGCGCTCACACTGCTAGACATGGCGATCCCTGCACTAAAAGAACTCAGCCACGCTCAGTTCGAGCGATTCAACAAAAACACCGCTCATCTCATCACTGTCGACGACCACGTCGACGTTTTTGAGTGGGTGCTGCACCGCCTTCTGATGAAGGAGCTCTATCCACACTTCACCGGCCCACAGAACTACCACGGTCGCGTCAAGAGAGTTAACAAGTTGTCAAACGAATGTGGCGAATTATTGTCACTGATCGCCGGTCACGGACACGAGGATCCGCACGCTCAGGTGGCAGCGTTCGATGCGGCAATCGACGCGTTAGGTATCTCAGCCACCTATACTCCACCGGCAGCCTTCGACTATGCACACGTCAACGAAAATCTGGCCCGCCTACGCAAGCTCGCGCCGCTGACGAAACCCGCGCTGCTCAAAGCTTGTGTGCTTGCCGCTCGCCACGACGGTGAGCTGAATGCTCACGAATTTGCACTTCTGAAAGGCATCGCAGCGACCCTGGATTGTCCACTGCCACCCACAATCAGCTGAGTACTAACAAACAAGCTGCAACGGGCGGGTTTCCACGCTAAACTCGCTTCTTTCGCTGAGACCTGGCTCATTGGCGCTATCTGAAACCACAGGTCAGATACTTCCTTTCACCAGCAACAACACCCAGCTGGGCGCTCTCGACCTCGGATCAAACAGCTTTCACCTCCTCATCGCCCAGCAATCCCAGGGTCGTGTTCAGATCCTCGACAAGTACAAGGAAATGGTTCGGCTGGCCGAAGGCCTCAACTCGAACAATCGATTGTCAAAAGCCTCCATCGACCGGGCGCTTACATGCCTGGAACGCCTGGCACAGCGCCTGAGGACGCTGGAACCAGACAGTGTTCGCGTCGTCGGGACCAACACACTTCGCAAGGCAACAAACTCCAAGGCATTCATTGAGCAGGCAGAGAAGATCCTTGGACGCAAGATTGAAGTCATCTCGGGCCGCGAAGAAGCGCGGCTGATTTATCTTGGTGTATGCCACGACCTCGGTGGTGAGGAGACGAGCCGATTGGTCGTGGACATCGGCGGCGGCAGCACCGAGTTGATTCTCGGGCGCAAGTCCACGCCGGAAGCATTGGAAAGTCTGTACATGGGGTGTGTGTCCATGTCCAGGACTCACTTCAAAGACGGCAAGCTCACCAAATCCCGTATGCAGGCCGCCATCAACGATGCGCTTCTGGAACTCGAACCCGTCACTGCACCATTTCTCTCAGCCGGATGGGAAAACACCGTTGGTGCGTCCGGCACGGTCAACGCCGTCATGGATGTCCTTCGCGAGATGGATGGCGCAGCTCACATAACGCCGAAAGGATTGAGCCACCTCCGTAACGCCCTGATCGCAGCCAAAACAGTGGACGGGATCGACCTTCCCGGGCTCGCGCCCGAACGCAAACCCGTTTTCGCAGGCGGTGTTGCCATCCTGAGCGCGCTTTTCCAGGCCCTCAAAATCAAGGAAATGGCTGCCGCCCAGAGCGCGCTCAGGGAGGGTCTGATCTACGACCTGCTCGGGCGTCAGCAGCAGGACGACACACGCAACCATACTGTCGCGAGTCTGATGCTGCGCTACGGGATCGATGAGGCCCATGCTCGCCAGGTACGCGAAACTGCCATATCGCTGCTGTCCCAGGTTGCCATGGACTGGCAGCTGACGGAACCGCAGCACAAACACCTGATCGGCTGGGCAGCAGACCTTCACGAAATCGGCATGGATGTTTCACATGCCGGATTCCACAAACACGGCGGCTACCTGGTGGAAAACCTGGACATGCCCGGCTTTTCCAGGGCAGAACAGGCGCAACTTGCGCTGCTGGTCCGGGCTCACCGACGGAAGCTCTCTCCCGAGATACTCGCAGACGCAAACGAAGCGCTGCAATGCCTGATCGTGTTGTTGAGGATATCCGCACTGCTCCATCGCAATCGCAGCCGAGAATCCCTCCCTCATGTGAACGCCACCGCGTCCGGCGAAACCCTGACCCTGTCTCTGCCGACAAGCTGGCGGGACGATCACCCTCTCACTGCCGTGGACCTGGAGAACGAAAGGGAATACCTCGAACCCATTGGGATCGATCTCGTCATCACCAGCCACTGAGCTGCGCGCCGCTCTCACGTATGGACAGCATTAATCCCAGCTGAGGTGAACCTCTTCCGGCCCGCGGAAAAACGGATTCGGTGGATAAGCCAGGCTGTCGAGATTCGTCACACGCAACCCGGGTAGCTTCGTTATCAACTGTCGTATCGCGATTTCCGTCTCTATCCGCGCAAGCTGCGCACCGAGGCAGAAGTGAGCGCCACCACCAAACGATTTTGAGCGATGAAAAACTCGTTCGACATTCAATTCGTCTGCATCTTCGTAACGGGCAGGGTCGTGATTCGCGGAGCCCAGCATGAGAACGACCATCTGCCCCGCCCTGATGGTTTCGCCATGCAGGTCGACATCCTCCTGGGCAACCCGCGGCAAACGTTGCACGGAAGAATCGAAACGCAGAAATTCTTCGACGGCTGCAGGTATATGGTCAGGACGTGCTTTGAGAAACTCGAGCTGCGAAGAATTGTTGAACAGCGCGACCACGCTGTTGCAGATCAGGTTGACGGTTGTCTCATGTCCGGCGATGAATAGCAGCCGGACGTTGTGAATCAGTTCCTCCTCACTCAGCGCACCGCTTTCATCACGCGCGTGTATGAGCGCTGACGTCAGGTCATCTGCCGGAGCGCTGCGTTTTCTCTCAATGAGTTCAGCCAGGTACCCGTCGAATTTGGATACTGCACCCTCCGCCGCTGCGTCGTCCCCTGCCAGCAGATCATTACCAAACCGGATAATGTCCTGAGACAGAAGCGCAAAGGTCTCGCGGTCTTCCTCCGGTATCCCCAGCATGTCGCTGATCACCGTTGCAGGGATGGGATGCGCGAAGTCGCGTTTTAGCTCCATTTCTTGCTGCGGCAAACGCCTCTCGAGGATGCCGCTGACCAGCGACTCAACGTTGGGCCGCATGGCTTCCATTCGGTTGGCGTTAAACGCTTTCACCAGGAGCCCACGAATCCGTGTGTGGTCCGGCGGATCCAGATTGAGAATGCCTTTGCTGAACCTGTCGATCCGGTCAATCGGTGCCCTGTGTTCCGTGCCAGGCGGGGGATTCTTGGCGAACCGGTTGTCACGGAGGATGGCATCGACATCTTCGTACCGGTTGACGAGCCAGAAACCTGATTCGCTGTCCCATGCCAGGGCTTTCTCCCGCAGTTGAGCATACGCCGGGTAGGGATCGATGAAGAATTGCACAATCTCTTCTGGAAGCGGTTCAGACATGTAGCCCTCCCTTGTTCAGAAAGATGTCAGCAGAAACAGAGCACACGGAGTTCGATACTGCGACGCGCTACGTTCTGGGGTTGCGGGTGTATAAACGATGCATGGGGACTTGTCGTCCCAACGACACCTGTGGAGTCGAACGATTTGATCACCAGCACATCGTCAGGCGTCATGCCTGGATAGTAGTACCACCGGTGCCGGTCCGATGCGGCGACGCTGAAGGTTTCTATACCGATGTCATACCAGCTGTAGTTTGGGGCACCGTAACCATACACATCCACTTCCAGCAAATCCTCGGGCTGAACCGTCCTCGCATCGCATACCGCAAGCGGATTGCCGTCAACAGTTTCACTCAGGGGTCTCCAGAAGTTGAGGGCGTATACCCGCTCCGCCGGTGGAACCGTTTCTCCATGAAGTGCCAGGTACGCGTCCCACGTCGTGCGATCGGTGTAGTCCATGTGCACGCTGCCAATGTAACCGCCACCACTCGAGAGGCCGGTCCGATGCTGGCGGCCATCTTTCCCACCACCGTTGTACTGTGTGTTCGGCTCTCGGATGATGTGATCGTACGTAAACGTGGTATGCGCGCCCGTGAGCTCAGTTGCGATGCGTTTACACTCATCGTAGTAAGTGCTCATCACTTCATCGCAGTCATAGAAATCAGCGACGGTACTCGGCGCATGCACGAGCTGAAATCCGCTGCAATGCAGACCAATGTCATCGTTGTCCCGGGCGTCAAATACCTGCACCCGGACTGCTTCACTCGCCCGGGGTCCATCCAGCGGACCGCGCAGGTCCGATTTAATCACCGCACCTCCCGTCGCCGCCTGGGAGATAAAGTTCATTTCTGCTTCGACGTAAGTGGGACTCATATCTGTTCCAGGAGGTGGGGTACTTTTGCCCACCCCACCTCGTACGCCGTATAGAACCTGCTTTGTAACTCGACGCGGCTGAATAACCACCGATTGTTCCTGTAAACCAACTGGTCATCGTACTTCGCTGCCAGCCATACAGCCTGGTTGTTTTCAGCAAGCGTCGCAGTCTGCAGGAGATACCAGCGACCATTTGCCGTCAATGAATCATCACTGACCTCAACGGCTGAATTGGTGACGTGATGGATTGCCATCGACATCACCTTTGGCATGTTGGAGAAAAACCGATGGACCGCTTCTTTACCTTCAAAGACTCCCATCTCTCCGCCGTCCCACACTCCATCCTCCGTGAAGAGCTCGCATAACTCGTCGGCCGGGTAGCCATCATCGCAAAGGTCACAATACCGGGCTTTCAACAACCGGATTTCTTCCAGCGCTTCGACCCTCCGGAGTCTATGTTCAAGGTCAGACATCGATCCTCCCCTCATCTCAGATGTGTGCTGCGGTTCCCCCGTCGACTTCTATAGCGGCGCCGTTGACGTAAGAAGAAGCCTCCGTACACAGGAATGCAATGACCTGGGCAACTTCCTCGGATGTACCGTAGCGGCCGACCGGCACACCTTTGCCATTGTTTTCGAGAACGGCTTCCATGGTTGTATCGTTGGCTTGCGCAATTTCTGTTGCTGCACGCTCCCACATCGCCGTGTGGATGAGTCCCGGCAGAACCGAGTTGGTCAGCACGCCATCGGGGCCATATTTCTTTGACAACGATTTGCTCAAGGAGATCATAGCGGCCTTTGTTGTGCCATAGTCGACCAGGGCTGCACTCGGGTATTTAGCCGCCCCACTTGCGATCATGACAACCCGCCCCCACTTCTGTTTCCGCATACCCGGAAGAAGACGGCGCGTACAACGCACGGCGCTCAAAAGATTGAGCTCGTGAAGATCCGCCCAGTCGTCATCCGACATATAGAGGAAGTTGCGCGATGGTGAAGCCCCAACGTTATTGACGAGAATATCCACAATTCCACCGGCTTCCACCTCATCGAGAAACGCTTCTGTGGAAGCCTGGTCTCCCATATCTGCAACGATACCGGTGACGTTGTCGCCATAAGCGGCAAGCGACTCAACAGCGTCAGCCCCACGCGCGCAGAAGGTAACTTCAGCCCCAAGATCGGCGAGTTCTTTAACAGTTGCCTCACCTATACCCAGACTTGCGCCAGTGACCACGGCACGCCGGCCGGTCAAATCAAGATTGATCATTGTTCCCCCTTTCCCCGCTCTCTCCAGTGTTGTGTTCTCTGAGCGCAATTGCAAACCACAAGGTAATCCGTCATTTCTCGATGTAAAGTAAACGGGGGTCCGCTAACGGAGCATCGGGTGATCCAATCCAATCTGTCGCTATCGCTTCTGATCCTGTCTTTTACGAGTCTCTGCGCGGTCGAATCCCTGGCCGCTGAAGGGGATGTCCTTTTTTTCGAGAACTTTGAAGATGGCAATGCAAAAGGCTGGGAATTTGATGGGCGTGGCACGAAACGAGTAACCGTCTACAGCGGGAACCACTCCCTCAACATATCCCGCAATCGCACGGCACAGGTAGCCGTGAACGTGGAAGGTTATGACAGCCTCCGCATTACCATGCAACTCGCAGCGATGAACCTCGAACAGGGCGAGACGTGCCGAGCTGAAGTTTCGGCTAATGAGGGTGAAAGGTGGCAGGGCCTGCTGACCGTCGATCGCCGCAAAGCAGATGGTGTGACCCTCCATTCGAACACCGGGAATATCAACCGGTCCCTCGGGGCAACCCCACTGCTCTTGAGATTTCGCGCAGACGGCGGTCGTCACATCAACTGCTGGGGAGACAACGTGGAGGTGATCGGGCACAAGCGTTAGCCTCGATACGAAGGCAGATGCAAACTAGGCGCTGAGCTTATCCAGCAGGCGCTCCTGGGCGGCTTTTCTTGTCTGTTTGTACTTCTTCACAGTATAGGTCCCGTCTGACTGCAGCTCCCAGGCCTGTGCATTGTCTTCAAGATAACAATCGATCGTCTCGGAAAATACACGTTCCTTGAGCTTTTTGTCTTCAATCGGAAAACAGGTTTCAACGCGCCGGAAGAAGTTGCGGCCCATCCAGTCAGCGCTCGAGAGGAAAACTTTTTTGTCCCCGCCGTTTTCAAAACAAAAGACCCGCGTGTGTTCCAGAAACCGGCCCACAATCGACCGCACATGTATGTTCTCTGACACACCTTTAACCTGCGGTCGCAGCGCGCAAACACCGCGAATAATGAGTTCTACCCGGACACCAGCCTGAGAAGCCCTGTATAACGCTCTGATGACGTCGGGTTCGATCAGCGAATTCATCTTTGCGTAGATACCGGCCGATTCTCCGTTCTCGGCCCGTTGCGTCTCCTGCTCGATAAACTCCAGCATGCTCGAATGCAGCGTAAAAGGAGCCTGCAATATCTTCTTCAGCTTCCCGGCTTTACCCATCGCCGTGAGTTGCTGAAACACCTTCTGGACGTCGTCCCCAAGCGCACGATCTCGGGAAAAGAGCCCGTAATCCGTGTACAGCCGCGTGGTGCGGATGTGGTAGTTCCCCGTACCCAGGTGCACATACCGGGTCAGCGAATCCCCTTCGCGGCGAATGACCAGGCACATCTTGGCATGTGTTTTCAAACCGACGACACCGTAGACAACCTGGGCACCAACCGACTGCAGCTTCGTGGCAAGCTCGATGTTTGCAGCCTCGTCGAACCGTGCTCTGAGCTCGATAACGACCAGTACTTCTTTCCCCCGATTCGCCGCATCGACAAGCGCTTCCACCACCGCCGACTCCGTTCCCGTCCGGTAGAGCGTCTGACGAATAGCAAGAACATCGGGATCTCGCGCGGCCTGGCGAAGAAAATCGACGAACGGTGCGAACGACTCAAACGGATGGTGCAGGAGGATGTCCTCTTTGCTGATCGCATCGAACATTGCATCCTGACTCCGCACACGCCGCGGTATCGACGGTGTGAAACCGGGGTATTTGAGATCGGGACGCTCCACCAGGTCGGGTAACGCCGCCAGGCGCATCAGATTAACGGGACCGTTGCACCGGAAAACCTCTTCTTCGCTCAGGCGGAACTGCGCTGCCAGAAAAGACACCACGTCGTCAGGGCAATCATTCGAGACTTCCAGGCGAACTGCATCCCCATAGCGCCGCGCAGACAGCTCACCTTCGAGCGCCCGCAGGAGATCGTCGACTTCTTCTTCGTCGACAAAAAGATCGCTGTTGCGTGTGACGCGAAAGGAATAACAGCCGGTCGCTGTCATCCCCCGAAACAGTTCCGATATATGGGCCGAGACAATCGCGGAGAAAAGTACAAATTCATTCGGACCGGACGCGAGCTCTTCCGGTACGCGAATGACACGTGGCAGCGATCTCGGCGCCTGAACGATCGCCTTACCGCTGTTTCTGCCAAAGGCATCTTTTCCTTCGAGTGTCACGATGAACGCAAGGCTCTTGTTAAGCGGCTCCGGAAACGGATGGGCGGGGTCAAGACCAACTGGCGATATAATCGGCGCCAGTTCTGAATTGAAATAATTTTCCAGCCAGCCGCGCACTTCCTCGCTCCAGTGATCCTGCGGGAGGAAGCGAATACCCTCATCATCGAGTTCGGGCAGAAGTACGTCGTTCAAAAGCCGGTACTGTTCTTCGACAAGCTCCTGGGCACAGTTCCCGATATGGCGAAGCTGGTCGGTTGGAGACAGGTTATCCGGCCCCCTCTGCATACTGCCGTATGCTTCCTGCTGCTTGAGACCGGCGACCCGTATCTCGAAAAATTCATCCAGAACCGAACTTGCGATACACAGGAAACGCAAACGTTCGAGCAAGGGAAGGCTGTCTGCCTCCGCCTGCGCAACCACACGGCGTACAAACTCGAGCTGCGACAGCTCGCGGTTTATGTAGAGTTCCGGATTGTTGAGGTCTACGTTATCCATACTGTCCTGGCCTGCGCCTGGATCTCTGCCTCGGTCCACAATGTTAGCATTGCCGTCCATACCCCCATTTTCGTCAAAATTGTGACATATGCGTGACCGTGTATTCAGTGACCCAAACCGGCAAATCGTGGATTTTGCCTTCGATTCCGAGGTTGTAGCGGTTTTTCCGGACATGATCAGGCGGTCTGTCCCGGGGTACGAGACCATGATCCCTGTGACCGGCCTGATCGCCGCAAATCACCTGGGATCCAGTGGGCGGGCTCACGATCTGGGGTGCTCCCTGGGCGCAACAACCCTCGCCATCCTGCAAAACAACCCGAGCGAGGACATTCAGGTGGTCGGTGTTGACAATTCTCCTGACATGATTAGCCAGGCAAGGCGTGTAATTTCCGACAATCGGGCCGTTTTTGTAGAAGCTGACATTCGTGATCACGAGGTCACCGGCGCCGACGTGGTTGTGCTGAACCTGGTGTTGCAGTTCATCGACCCGGA
This sequence comes from Pseudomonadales bacterium, assembly GCA_028277965.1. Lineage (GTDB taxonomy): Bacteria > Pseudomonadota > Gammaproteobacteria > Pseudomonadales > Azotimanducaceae > UBA4421. Next base: position 22,834 of record JANQFF010000085.1, on the reverse strand, counting down.
TGACCGGCTGGCGCTCCTCACACGCCTGTACCGGGAAATGGCGCCGGGAGGGATGATCCTGCTCTCCGAAAAAGTGGCCAACTCAGACGAGAAACGACATCGCTTTTTTGACGAGACCCACCTGGCCTGGAAACGTGCCAACGGCTACAGCGATCTCGAGGTCAGCGCCAAACGCGAGGCGCTGGAAAACGTCATGCGGATCGATACTGAAGAAGCTCACGTGAAACGGCTGAAAGAAGCAGGATTCTCCGAGATCCAGCAATGGTACCGTTGTCTCAACTGGGCATCGTTTCTGGCGATCGTTTGAACGACTGGCCCGCACATTTACCGGACTGGCCCAGGGACACAACGCTCGGTCGTTTCAGCGAGGCTTTTCATGGCGACTATCCTCGCTGGGCAAATGCCGTTCGAGATCTTCCTCCGATCGACGCCCTGAGTGTCGATTACGGCCCAACCATCACGTTGAACGGTACAACCGATTGCATACGCCTTGAGGAAACCCTCAAACACCTGCACCCCTGGCGGAAAGGTCCATTCAGCATCGCGGGTGTCCACATCGAGACCGAGTGGCGCTCTGACTGGAAATGGGACCGCGTGGCATCTGCGTTGCACAACTTCACGGGCAAACGGGTCCTCGATATCGGTTGTGGCAACGGCTATTTCGGCTGGCGCATGCTGGCCGCCGGTGCCAGAGAAGTGATCGGGATCGACCCCACCCTGCTCTTCTGCATGCAGCATCTGGCAATTCAGAAATACATCCAGGATTTCAGGAACTGGGTGTTGCCACTGCGAATCGAGGAAATTCCAGCGACGGAACAGTTCGACGCTGTTTTCAGCATGGGTGTCATCTATCACCGGCGGGACCCCGTTGCGCATTGCCGGGATCTCTTCAACCTGACCGCAGCCGGCGGGCTGGCTGTGCTGGAGTCCCTCGTCGTCGAGGACAAGAAAAATCTCATCCCAACCGGACGTTACGCTCGCATGCGTAATGTCTGGTGTGTGCCAATACCTGCCCAGCTTGAAGAATGGATGTGTGATGCCGGGTTCACGGACGTCAAGGTGATCGACGTCTCCCGCACGACGATCGACGAGCAACACTCAACGGACTGGATGACGTTTGAATCACTCCCCGAAGCGCTGGACCCGGAGAATCCGGACCTGACGGTGGAAGGACATCCCGCCCCGGTTCGAGCGATCGTCACCGGCATACGGTAAAAAACTAGTAACATTGGGGTCTGACCCCAATGTTATTAGTTTTGGCATGTTTGGCATCATTCCATTCAATTTCCGGTTTCGCGGCAAGGTGCGGCGCATCCTCGAAATCTACTACTGTTTCCTCGACGAGGGTAACGTCGCCCTGCACCCGACACAGATTGCCCGTAAAACCGGGATGGGGTTTGCTGAAGTCGCAAGACGCCTGGATACAACGCCAGAGCTTTTCGTCAAACTGCCGAAACGTGATGGGATCACACGCTATCGCATCACAACGACCGCATCCACACGCACACCGGAAGAGACTGAAGAGCTTCTGCACAAGTACGCCCGTCGCGAGTCCTACCTCCTGTACGCTTTCGGAACCATGGTGCTGGCGATGCTGGTCATCATCGTGCTCACTATCGCCCCCAACATGTAGGAAATACCGTGCCCGAGCAGCTTTCTCCTGAAACCCAGGAACTCAGAATCCAGTGCCAGCAATTTGCCAGGGAGGTCATGTGTGCACAGGACCGGGCTGACCCTGTACTGGCTCGTAAAAATATCCGCGCGGCATCCAAAGATCTGGGGCTGTTCGGGATGACACAACCTTCGAGCCTCGGCGGTTCACAAGCAGATCAACTGACACTGACGATGGTGCGCGAAACGCTCGCTGCAGAAAACGCACCGTTCATGGACGCTGTTTTCGGGCCGAGCCCTGGTGTTCTCGGGGGTGTGGACGACCCTCTCAGATCATCCCACCTGCTGCCGCTGCTTGCCGGTGAGAAAAGGGGCAGCTTCGGGTTTACTGAACCGGACGACGTGGAATCGCCCACGCGCGGGATCATTCAGGGTAAAACGTTACGTGTCACCGGACAGAAGTCCTACGTCACGGGCGGGGCTGATGCCGATTTCATCAACACGCTGGTACAGATTGAAGACCGGGGTCCTTCCATGGTCGTGATCGACAAAGACCTCGCGGGCGTCGACCTCGAACAGAAGTTTTCGTCCCTTGATGGTTCGCACCATGCTGCGTTCCGCTTTCACGATGTCGAGGTGCCCCTCACTCATGTGATCGGCGAACCTGGTAAAGGCCTTCCCAGAGCCATGCGCCAGATAGGCGATACACGGCTTCTGATCGCTGCAACCGCCATGGGATATACACTCTGGGTACTGGAACTGCTGACCAATCATCTGAAAAGCCCGGACAAATCAGGCCAGCCCCGGGGTGACAAAGACGTTGTGCGGTGGCGTTACGCAGAGCAGCGCATCAAAGCTTATGCTGCAAGGAGTATGCTGTACCGGACTGCAAGGCTCGCAGATAGTGGCGAGAACATAGTGAACGAAGCGATGGCAGCCAAGGTGTTCATAACCGAACAGGTAGGCGATCTTGTGGATACTGCCATACAACTCGTGGGCGGAAGCGCGCTCATCGAAGACCACCCCCTGGCACAGCTCTATCGACAGGTTCGAGCCTGGCGGCTGGCTGAGGGCGCAAGTGACGTCCTCAGACTCAACATCGGCCGCGGTATCCTGGAACTGGATAAAGGGAGAATCTGATGAGGCTTGTATATCTGACTGTCCTGCTGCTGGCCGGATGCAGTTTTGTCCAGTTAACGGACGGCGGGCGAGCGGTCGTTCAGGCTGGCGCAGGAGACGTCGCGAACTGTGAATCCCTTGGGGTGGTTTCAGCCACCACGCAATCCAAAGTCGTTTTGGAAAGAGGCTCTGAGAAAGTAGCTGAAGAGCTGATTGTGCTTGCGAGAAATCAGGCAGCTACCCTCGGCGCCAATGCGATTGTTCCCATCGGCCCCATCGACAATGGATCTCAGAATTTCAGAGCCTATCGATGTAGTCCCGGTTAACGAGGACAATCGCGGCTGAAGCCGCTCCTACAAAGGTAGCCAGCTCTGTGGGAGCCGCGATTCTTAACTCTTCAGGCCGTGTTCTTCCCGGTTGAGTTCGCGGGATGCGGGGGATTTGCGTAACAGAACGTACACGGCGCCAACGCCACCTCGCTGCCGCTCCGCGGAACAGAACGCAATCACCTCGGGGTGTTCTGTCAGCCAGGCCGCCAGATAGCTCTTCAAGCGACCAGGTGTTTTGCTCAACTCACCTTTGCCGTGTGCTATCCAGACACACCTTTGATCTCTCCCCAAAGCGCGTCTGAGAAAGTTGAACACCTCCACACGGGCTTCTTTGACGGTTTTGCCGTGCAGGTCCAGCTGATCTTCGAGTTTGTAACCACCGCGCCTCAGCTTATCGAAGACAGCCAGCTGCACACCGTCTTTCTTCCACTCGAGATACTCGAGAGGTTGCTTTGGCGGAACCTCTGACAGGGTCAGGAAATTCGGATCCGCCGTGTCAGAAGTTTTCCCTTCAGCAGCGTCGCGTCGGTGCTGTTGAGTTTTTTCAGACTCGGAAGGACGCTGTTTTTCGAGTTTGCGTCCTTTGCTGATGGGTGCCACGTCCTGCATGGCCTCCGCAAACAGGTCTTCGTCATCCTGCTCGTTCACGGCCCACCGGAATGCTGGGAAAACGGGATGAACGGGTACCGGGAATCGGATGATTGGCACCGCTGTGATAGGTGAACACGGGTGACAGCTTCACCTTCTCTGACAGGTTCTTGCCTGCCGCATGAAACAGCCGGGAGTGGAACAGAAGTACATCCCCGGGTTCGAGCTCAACGGTTACGGCCCTGTGAATCAGCCCCCGATTCTCCTCGAGCTCAGGTCTGAGAAAGAGCTCAGCGTCGAGCCGTCCGCGGTCCAGCTCCAGCTTGTGTGTTCCCGGAATGACCTTCAATGCACCGTTCTTGCGGTCTTCGCGGTCAAGCGCAAACCAGACGGAGACGAGTTCCGGCCGGTCAAAAGACCAGTACCGGATATCCTGATGCCAGAGTGTGGCACTGCTGTAACCCGGGTGTTTGGTCATCACACAATTATGGTGGCATTGTGAGAGCAGGACTTCATCGCCACCGAAGATCGTTCGCAACCAACGCGCAACCACCGGGTGCATGGCCAGCGCTCTGAGCGCACCGGAGCGTGTATACGCATGCAGCAACCGACGCGGTGTCAAACCACCCGGTGCGTCGCGATGGCTCGGTGCACCGGGGTACCCTACATCCGCTTCGTATTCCACCGGGCCAACGAGGGGATTCAGGGATTCTTCGATCTGCGCGATCAGGTTCTCCCTGACGTCTCGCTCGACGACATCAGTCAGGCGAAGGTAACCATCCCGACCGAATGCCTCGAGGCCGGGTTTGAGATCAACAGTCTCCATTTTTCTCTATTAGCGCATCTGCTGGCGAACCGCCTTCAGCATCTTCTCGCCATAAGGTGGCCGCAAACCCGCCATCTCAGCGATATCTATTTTGCTCTGGGTGAAGATGGCTTTGGCGTGACTGAAGGTTTTGAAACCGTCATACCCATGATAAGAACCCATGCCTGATGGCCCCACACCACCGAAAGGAAGGTCTTCCTGGGCCACGTGCATCACCACGTCGTTAACGGTAACACCACCGGACGTTGTGTGGGTGAGCACGTGATTCTCCTCGCCGGTATCGCTGCCAAAGTAATAGAGACCCAGCGGACGCGCTTTGTCGTTGATGTACTCGACGGTATCTTCGATGTTCTCGTACGACTTAACCGGCATGACCGGACCGAAGATTTCGTCCTGCATGACAGCCAGGGAATCGTCCGGATCGATGATGAGCGTAGGCGCAATCTTGTTGTGTGGCTGTTGCCGAAAATCCTCGTTTGCGGGGTTGATCTCAACAACATCAGCACCCTTCGATCTCGCCTCTTCAACATAGCCGTTGATGCGCTCGAAGTGCCGATCATTGATGACCGAGGTGTAATCCGGATTGTCCAGTAGGGTCGGGAACATTTTTTCGACCGCCCGTTTGCTGGAATCGACAAAGTCACGCACCTTTTCCGTCGGCACAAAAACGTAGTCCGGCGCAAGGCAGATCTGACCTGCATTCATTGTTTTGCCTGCCATGATGGCACTGGCCGTTTTGTCCATGTCAGCACTGCGGCCAACTACAACGGGTGACTTACCACCGAGTTCAAGCGTTACCGGAACAAGATTCTCAGAAGCTGCCCGCATGACGTGTTTGGCGATTGACGTCGCTCCGGTGAACAGAAGGTGGTCAAAAGCCATTCCTGAGAAATCGCCCCCCGTCTGAGGCCCACCTGTAATGACGGCTATCTCTTCCTGGTCGAACTTCGCCGCTATCGCTTCCGCCATAGCCTCGGACGTTGCAGGTGTAAACTCGCTCGGTTTTATCATGCACCGGTTGCCCGCTGCGAGAATCCCTGCCAAAGGTGCAAAGGTCAGGTTCACCGGGAAATTCCAGGGACTGATCACGCCGATCACTCCCAGGGGTTGATATTCAACCCTCGCCCTGGCGCCGAGCAGGTTCAAAGGGAAAGGTCCAACCTTACGTTTTTCGGGCTTACGCCACTTTTCAAAATTGGCCTGGGCATGACGCAGCGGTCCTATCGACGCGGCGATATCGGTAAAAAGCGACTGATGCTCGCTCCGATGACCAAAATCTTCCTTCAGCGCCTGGACCAGCCTCTCTTCGTTGTCCCTGATCGCAGCGATCGCGCGTTCCAGGCGATCGCGTCTGGTGGCGTTCGATACCTCACCTTCCGCCAGATACGCTTTACGCTGACGGTCCAGAATATTCTGTATCTCTTCTTTTGGCGTTTCCTGCATGGCTGTGTCCTCTCTGTCGGACCGACATTTTCAGCAATATCGGGTCCGTTTGCTATCCTTCAGACTCATTGCGAGGGAATCCTCATGCAGGCAGTTTTAATGGAAAGGGGCAGACTCTGGGTCGATACGGTTGAAGACCCCGTGCCTGAGTCCGGTGAGGTTCTGGTCAAAACCCGCGCCTGCGGCATCTGCGGGTCGGATCTGCATGCCGCTCAGCACACTGAAGATTTTGTCAGAACCAGCCGCGAAGCCGGTGGTGCGTTCAAGCTGACCACATTCAATCCGGTTGTTCTCGGACACGAGTTCTGCGCTGAAATTGTGGACTACGGTCCGAACACCAAGCGCACATTACCAACCGGGCAGATTGTCTGTGCCGTGCCAGCCCTGTTACGCGAACCTGTTGCTCCCATTGGTTACTCCGAAACCGCGCCTGGAGGATTTGGTGAGTACATGGTCCTCTCTGAACGCCTCCTGGTACCCGTGCCTGACGGCGTACCCGTGCAGTCCGCCGCTTTGACCGAACCCATGGCTGTTGGTTACCACGCCGTGAACAAAGCAGCACTTGCCGGTGACGAAGCGATCCTCGTCATCGGTGCAGGTCCGGTGGGTCTCGCTGTCATCACCGCCCTCAAGGCAAGGGGTGCGGGCCCTGTTGTTGCTGCAGATTTCTCGACCGGCCGCCGAGGCTTTGCCGAACAGCAGGGCGCTGATGCCGTTTGCGACCCCGCGGAAGAATCACCATTTGCCCACCCGCTTCTCAAAGACCGCCCACTTGTTGTTTTCGAGTGTGTCGGCGTGCCGGGCATCCTCGACAACGCTTTCCTGATGAGCCCGGCAAACACACGGATAGTTGTGGTTGGCGTATGTCTTCAGACAGACCACTTCAGGCCACTGATCGCGATCAACAAGGAACTCTCCGTGCAGTTTGTCCTGGGGTACTCCGTCAAGGAGTACGCGGAGAGCCTTCGTCTGATTGCTGAAGGAGAGTTTGACGTAGCCGGTCTCGTTTCCCACGAGATTGGCCTGGATGACGTGGCAGATACGTTCGAAGCGCTGAAAGACCCGGAGCGTTACGCAAAGGTGATTGTGAATCCCGACAAACAAAACTAGTAACATTGGGGTCTGACCCCAATGTTACTAGTTTCCCAACTTCACCTCTTTTAACCGATCGCCATTGACGGTGATTCTGAGTTCCCCGGTGCTCGCCCAATACCGCGCTTCGATGTAGTGATGTTCCTCCCACTCCAGTTCGACGTTGGTCCAGACGTACTGCGGCTCCTTGCCGCTGTAATCACGCCGTTTACGCAGACAGTTGTCGAGATATAACTCTATCGCGCCGTCATCCGTCAGATGCAGCTCAAACGATTTGTGGCGGTGAGTGAATTCAACAACCGTACTCACGTGCGACCCTTATCCAATACAAGAGGAGAAACAGCAGTCTACCAGCCAGTGCATATCCAGTAAGCTTGACTGAATCGGGCTAAGGGCAGGGTTTTGGAAGATCGATTTGCGAAGGTTCTGAAGGGGCGTGAGGTCATCACACTTTCGTTTGGGGCGATGATTGGCTGGAGCTGGGTGCTGATGACCGGGGTCTGGCTGACGGAAGCTGGGACACTGGGGACGCTGATTGCGTTTACGGTCGGAGGAACCGCAATCGCGCTGATTGGCCTCACCTACAGTGAACTGGCATCAGCAATGCCGCGGGCGGGAGGTGAGCATGTCTACACTCACCGGGCGCTGGGATCCGACTGGAGTTTCGTCTGCACCTGGGCGCTGCTTTTCTCTTACCTCAACGTCTGCCTGTTCGAATCGGTTGCCCTTCCAACAGCCGTCGAATTCCTGCTACCGCAGATCCGCATGGGTACGTTGTGGAACGTACTCGGTGCTGATGTGGACACAGGATTTGTCATCGTTGGGGCGCTGGGTACCGCGATCATCACCTGGGTCAACTATATCGGCATCCGCACCGCGGCTATCGTGCAGACCATTGTCACAGGCCTCATCTTCTGCGCGGGTGTGCTCCTCATCACCGGTGCTGCATTCAACGGCTCTGCCGTCAACGCTGAACCGTGGATCGCCTCACCAGCCACCGGGATCCTGGCCGTTCTCATCATGGTTCCGGCGATGCTGGTTGGTTTCGATGTCATCCCCCAGTCCGCCGAGGAAATCGATCTGCCACCTAACCGGATCGGCCGACTGCTCGTCATATCGGTATTCTGCGCTGTTGCCTGGTACATCCTGATATCCAGTGCGGTGGGATTCGCTATACCGACAAACGAGCTTGGGAACGTGAATATGGCCACCGCAGATGCAGCCTCTGCGCTCTGGGGAAACCAGTGGGCCGGGACGTTGCTGGTCCTAGGGGGGATCGGCGGCATTCTCACGAGCTGGAACGCGTTTATCGTTGGCGCATCGCGGGTGCTTTTCGCGCTGGCTGAATCAGGGTTTGTTCCCAAAGCATTCATGCGAATCCATCCAAAGTACAAAACACCCTATGTTGGCATCCTCGCAATCGGCGCGCTTTCGATAGTCGCACCCCTGTTTGGTCGAACCATTCTGGTATGGCTCATCAACAGCGGCAGTTTTGCGGTCACTATCGCTTTCCTGTTCGTCGCGATTTCTTTCCTGGTGCTGCGCCGTACGGAGCCGGACATGGAACGTCCATTCAAAATCAGCCATCCGAACTTTGTCGGTTACGGTGCAGTCATCCTGTCCCTTGGACTGCTTTCCGCTTTCCTACCCTGGAGTGACAGCGCCCTCACATGGCCGGACGAGTGGCTGACAATCACCGTCTGGGTGGTGCTCGGCGTTATCGTCTGGCTGCGTTCCCGTTAGGTGCTTTCAGCCTCAGCGAACAAGCGCGCCATGTGTTCCTCCGGCAACGGCTGAGTCAATTTCGAGACAACAACAGTCACCGCAACGGAAACCAACTCACCCATGGCTGCACACGACCAGGGATTCGGGGACTCAATGACAAGCCACTCCGCCGCATAGCGCAGGGCGCCGGGACTGAACCACTCTGGATCGATCATCGCGTTGAACGTGATGATGAAGACGATACCGCCCGATAACAGGCCTGCAAACGCACCCGCCTTGGTCACCCCGCGCCAGACGGCACCCAGTACCAGCGGTCCTGCAAAGGCCGCCATCATGCATCCTGTGCCGATCCAGACGATGATCGTGACGTTCATATCGAGCATCGACCAGGCAAGCGCCGTACAAAGCACCATGATCACCACTGTGGCAATACGGCTCATATTCAACACCCGCTTTTCGATTTCTTCCTCGGACAGGCCTTTCCGGAAGCGCGGTAGGTAGCTCAGCCGGTAGAGGTCGTTAGCGACGATCTGGGATGACGACACAACCAGGCCATCGGCTGTCGACATCACAGCTGCGAGGATGCCAACGCCAAGGAGAGCCGCCATCCAGGTTGGGAAGAGCTCAATAAACAGCAGAGCCAGCGCCTGGTTGCCGTTAATCCCCTCCCCGAGAATTACGCGGGCCATGATGCCACCAAGCCCGAGCATCCCGAGAATCATGCCGAACGCAAATGCCATCTTGATGAACGACATTCGCTGTTTCGGTTCTTTCAGTGCCCAGAGCTTGTTACCGATATGAGGCAGGAGACCCAGTGGTATGTGGGCCAGGAGGATGGCAACGACAGACCACCAGGAATGATATAGAACGTCATCCGGATTCAGGATTTTGGTGAGATTGAGATCCTGCTCCTCGAGCTTCGACAACATCCCGAAAAAGCCCCCATCGATCCCGTAGCCGGTAAAAAACATGCCTGCTACAAGCACACCGACGGCTACCATGATGAAACCCTGGACACCATCCGTGAGAATGTCCGCGTGTGCCCCGCCGAGAACCACGTAGATCAGCAACACCAACGCCGTCACCCCCAGGGCCACCGCCGGAGGCACACCCAGCATGATTTCGAACATGACGATCCCGCTGACGAGTTGCCCCGCCAGATAGAAGAAGAGCGACAGAGAAAAAAGCGACACCAGGATACGAATGAGGTCCGACTGGTAACGGGCTCCAAGGTATTCGGGGATCGAGCGGCTGCCGAACTCATGGCCGCTGTTGCTGACCAGACGCAGGCAGATCAGAACGCCGAGATAAACGCCGACCGGGTACAGCACCACTGACCAGATAGCCGACATGCCAGCGTTGTAGCCGATGCCGGGGAACCCCACAAACGTTGCCCCGCTGGCGGTCGTGGCAGCAAAGGCGAATGCAAGAAAGAGCGGCCCGTATGCGTTGCGCGCCGTCGCAAAGTCATCTGCATTGGCGACCTTGCGTTGCCCCAGGATGCCAAAGGCGAGCATCATGCCGATGTAGCCAACCAGAAATACCCATGACCACGCCGTCAGATCCACTGCTCTCTCCCCTCTTATTCTTGTCGCAGAGTACTTTAACAGCCCTTCTGTAAAAGCTCTTAAAAAAGGTCTGCCTGAGTATCTCGTCCGGACGGGGGCACAAAGAGGTCGGTTCGCAGTTCCAGATCTTCAACGTCATCGAATCCCGCTTTCTTTCTCGCACCGGCAAACCGCGCAGCAATGAGATTCGCCATTTCACCCTGGCCACGCATCCGGGTATGCCAGCCAGACTGATACGTTTTACCACCCCTCGTGGAGCGCACCGCTGACATCACTCGGTCCGCTTTCAGCGGATAGTGATTCTTCAGCCACTCTTCGAACAGGGGGGCAACTTCAAGTGGCAGACGCAGCAGGATGTAGCGGGCATCGCGTGCTCCGGCATCGTGCACGGCGGCGACGATATCGTCCATTTCGTGGTCGTTGATGAAAGGGATGACGGGCGCCACCATCGCGCCCGTCGGCACACCTGCTTCACTCAATCGGCGAATTGTGCGCAGGCGCGCAAACGGATCTGCAGTACGTGGCTCAAGCCGTGTTTTGAGTTCCCTGGACAACGTGGTGACGCTCACATGCACGCTGACGAGGTTCTGCTCAGCAAGCTCGGTCAACAGATCCAGATCCCGCAGAATCAGCGCGCCTTTCGTTACGATGCTCACCGGATGTCTGCAGGCAGCCAGGGTTTCGAGAATCTCACGCATCACCCGATGAGACTTTTCCGCCGGCTGATAGGGATCGGTATTTGTCCCCATCGCAAGCACCGAACATTCGTACGCCTTGCGATCGAGCTCTTTGCGCAGCAGGTTTGCCGCGTTGGTCTTGTAGAAAATACGCGTTTCGAAATCGAGCCCGGCTGACAGATCAAGATACGTATGGGTCGGACGGGCAAAACAGTAAATACAGCCATGCTCGCACCCTTTGTAGGGGTTGATGGATTGGGAAAACGGGATGTCCGGAGACTGATTGGTTGTGATCAGCTTACGCGTGCCGTCAGGCAGATAAACCGTATCGAGGGATTCTTCATCCGGTTCTGTATTCCAGCCATCGTCTTCATACTCAGACACGGCATCGACGTAGCGGCCAGGTACATTCGACCCGCTGCCACGCCCTTTTCTGACCCTGGAGGACTTTTCTCCGCCGACTTCGTTTTTTGCGCCGCCTCCGATCACGTTTGTCAGTCCTCCACCTGGCATCACTTTATAACTGTATATGCATACAGTAACAAGCCCTGTGACCCAATGGCTTTCCTGCTAGACTTGCCATCCCAAGGGAATGACACAAATACAAATGGCACTAACGAGGGTTGCCGCCGTTCTCCTAGTAGCGAGCGGGTGTTCGCAGCTGCCCAACGAATCTGGGAACTTGGATGTGTTGCGGGAGGATGTCTCCCGGGTGGATTCGGCCGTCCACACCACCCGACAACAGCTGCACGCGCTCATTCTGCAGGACAATCGAGGGACAACTGAGCTGCGGCAACAAATCTCCGAGCTGGAAGTTGCGCTATCTCTGCTGCAGGATGAGGTGACCACAGCCTGCCTGCAGGCTCGCGTACCAATGCCGAACACCGAACCCGCTGAATGTCCCGAGCCGGAATCGCGGGTGATTGTCACTGAGACGGACAAGCTCGTGCTCGGTGAAGTCGAAGAAGTCTGGGTTGCGGAACCTGGATTTTCGATTACCGCCAGGATTGATACCGGTGCAAGCACAAGCTCCCTGCATGCACAGGCGGTGACGCCGTTTGAACGGGATGGTGACGACTGGGTTCGATTCGAGATACCGGTTGACGATACGGCGCATACACTGGAGTTACCCATCATCAAACGTGTGAAAGTTGTCCAGCAAGCCGACAGAGATGGTTCGCGCAGACCGGTTGTGGCCCTGCGCGTGCGCCTCGGAGATATCCAGGACACCTTTGAATTCACGCTCGCTGACCGGGCACACCTCGAGCAACCCATGATCCTTGGACGGAACTTTCTGACGAACATCGCGCTGGTCGACGTCAGTCGCCAGTACGTCCAACCCCGCAACTGAATCAAGATTCGTGACCCAGCGCGGCCCTTTCCTGTTTCTGGTCATCCTCCTGCTCATCGCGGGAGTGAGCGCTGCAACGCTGCGAAGCGCCGCGTACGACATACCCTGGCTGCCAGGCACCCAATCAGATGTCTGGCAGGTGGAGGCGCGAATCGAGTTTTCGACGCGCGGGGTACCCGCACAGGTCTATTTGACGCTACCGCCGGAACAGTCCGGTTTCGAGGTGATGGAAGAGTCAGCAGCCTCTTCCGGGTGGGGGTTCACCATAGACCGCGGCGCCGAACAAAGGCGGGCCCACTGGTCACAACGATCACCTGTCGGCGATCAGATTCTTTTCTACAAACTGGATTTCACGACCACAGCCGATGAAATCGCCCAACAACCTCCCGCCGCAATCCAGGATGTCGTCTGGGACGAACGTTATGAAACAGCCGTCAGTCACCTTCTATCCGAAGTTTATCCGGCCAGTGCCGACGCTCACACGCTGACCATTCAGCTCATCCAGGCCCTCGGACGCATACCGATGGACCAGAACTTCAGCCTTCTGGCGAGTAATTTCGAACGGCAGGACCTGCTCACCCGGCTTCTGCGCACTGCACAGATCGCTGCCCGCGGTGTCCAGGTGCTCATTCTGGAAGACGGACGACGCAGACAGAACCTCTCCCAGTTTCTGCAGGTCTGGGACGGCGAACGCTGGCGTCTTTACGATCCTTTCAACGGCGAAATCCAGAACCCGCAAAACCTCCTGCTATGGCAAGCTGGTGCGCCCGGCGCGCTGGAAGTCGTCGGCGGGAGCAACAGCCGCGTCACGTTCTCCATGATCCGACAGACACGGTCGAGCACGATGCTGGCCCAGGAACGAGCTGACGATCTTGCCCTGTCTTTATACAACCTGCCGATTGCTGAACAGGGGATGTTCCAACTCATCATGCTTCTGCCCGTTGGTGCCTTTGTGGTTGCGCTGCTCAGAATTCTCGTCGGTATCAGAACCTCGGGGACGTTTATGCCGGTGCTCATTGCGCTTGCGTTCCTGCAAACAGAACTCGTTCCGGGGCTTTTGAGTTTTGTCATCGTGGTCGCCATTGGCCTGTTCATCCGCTCGTATCTCTCGGATCTCAACCTGTTGCTTGTTGCCAGAATCGCAACGCTCGTTGTGATTGTGATCGGCATCATCAGCTTCTTCAGTATCATCAGTTTCCGATTGGGCCTGATTGAAGGGCTGACAATCACTTTCTTTCCCATGATCATTCTCGCCTGGACCATTGAACGGATGTCCATCACCTGGGAGGAAGAGGGACCAAAAGAGGTGCTGATACAGGGTGGTGGGAGCCTGTTCGTTGCGATGCTCGCGTACCTCCTGATGAGCCTGCGCATGGTTGAACACCTTGCCTTCAACTTCCCGGAACTACACCTGACGCTTCTTGGCCTGATCCTTCTGCTCGGGCGTTATACGGGTTACCGGCTGCTCGAACTCCGACGTTTCTCGGCATTCCGGAAGGAGCAGACCTGATGCGATGGATCAATCCCGTATCGCTGGCTGGTCACGGCATTCTCGGCATGAACCGCCGCAATGTCGGCTACATCGGCCGCTACAACGACCGCGCTAACTATCCGCTCGTTGACAACAAACTCACCACCAAACACCTCGCGGAAGAAATGGGTCTGGCAGTACCCCGCCTGATCGACGTGGTCGAGACACAGCACGAGATAGAAGAAGTTGCTGAGACGCTGGAAGGCATGGATGAGTTTGTTGCCAAACCGGCACAGGGCAGTGGCGGCAAGGGCATACTCGTGGTGACCGGCAAGAAGGAGGAAGGTTACCAGAAGGCAAGTGGCGTTGTGGTTTCGCTGAACGACGTAAAACGCCATCTAACCAATACGTTGAGCGGTTTGCACTCACTCGGCGGCCGTAACGACATCGCTTTCTTTGAAGAGCTCGTCAATGTCACCCCCACGCTGGCCGACTACAGTCACCAGGGGGTGCCGGACATCAGGCTGATCGCCTTCCAGGGGTTTCCGGTGATGGGCATGTTACGCCTTGCCACCAGGTCGTCTGACGGCAAGGCGAATCTGCATCAGGGCGCCATCGGTGTGGGTCTGGACATCGGGACCGGGCGAGCCATACAGGCGGTGCAATATGACCGCATCGTGACTCACCATCCCGACACCGGTCTCGACCTGTCAGACATCTCCATCCCTCACTGGCATGATCTCCTCATGCTTGCAGCGCGGAGTTTCGAGGCGACAGAACTCGGCTATCTCGGTTGTGACATTGTCATAGACCGGGATCGCGGGCCGCTGATACTGGAATTGAACGCCCGACCGGGTTTGAGCATCCAGATCGCAAACAACGCGGGATTGCTGCCACGTCTGACGGAGATCGAAGGGATGAACATCCGCCGGATGGCGCTGGATGACAGAGTTGAATACGCTAGAGAACATTTTCAATCGTCGACTGGGGAGACACAGCTCGATCTGGTCGACATCGACATGGTAGACACAGAAGAAGGGGAAACATGATTGTCGTAAATGCACGTATTGAAGCGACGGAAGAAACGATCGCCGCCATGAAGGAAGCCATTGCAACCATGGAGCAGGCCAGCCAGGCGGAAGACGGTTGCCACGACTACACGTTCAGCGTGGAGCTGAACAACTCTGCAGTGTTGCGCATCACAGAGAAGTGGGAAGACATGGCTGCCCTGCAGGCACACTTTGCCACTCCGCACATGGCCGCGTTTCAGGCAGCCATGGGCGCCAATCCACCAAAGAGCGTCGAAGCCAGCTTCTACGAGGCAACCGAAGTACCAGGTCCCGGGGGCTAACCGTGCTCACCATCTGGGGGGGTGCAACCAGTCGCACCATCCGGCCTCACTGGATGGCACACGAATTGGGTCTCGACTACGAGCCGAAGCTCATCGGTTCCCGCACGGGTGAAACCCAGACCGACGAATTCCGGGCACTCAACCCCAAAGAGAAGATCCCGGTCATGGTGGACGGCGATCTCGTTCTGACTGAAAGTGCCGCCATCGTAACTTACCTCGGTGATACCTACGGTCCGGACACCGGGCTCGTGCCAAAACCGTATACCCGGGAACGGGCGCTATACAATCAGTGGAGTTCTTTCGTGCAGATGGAACTCGATGCCCATACGCTCTATGTCATCCGCAAACACCGTGATCTCGCCAATCTCTACGGTGAAGCACCGGCGGCGATTGACACAGCGATCGAGGGATTCAACAAGCAGGTAGGTGTGGCTCTGGCGGCTCTCCGGGAGCGCGATCACCTGGTGGGTGATCGCTTCACAGCGGCTGACATCATGATGACCAGTGTGCTGAGCTGGGCCGTAGCCTACGGCATCGACATTGATCCACGATTAGCTGAATACAATGCGGCGCATACTTCCCGACCGGCGTTTCGCACGGCCGCAAAACTCAATTTCAGCATATCCCCCGGGGCCTGAGCCTCCCGAGGATGGATCAGTAAGACGCGATCGGGTCGGTCAACTGGGGGCAATCGTAAGCCCAGAAATCCTGTTCGCCCTGGTTCGGCAATCCATGAAGAATCAGATTCGTTGCACCCATTTTTGCGGCCTTATTTCGGGCCAAGGTGTACAACTCTCCCTGCACGGCGGAATCATCGCGTTCGACAATCACCTTTGACTGCGTGGACACACTGACGGTGCCGAGCCGATGACAGTTCTGAACATCACCCGAATAGCCTATCTGTACGGTCTGACCAGCTTCGGTGAGCTGCACCCAGGAACACCCGGCCAGGAAAATTCCAGCGGTTAATACGAGTACACGGAGCATCAAACTCATCACAGAAATCCATTTGTCGGTTGAGTGGTGTGCAGTCTACGGAACCTTCGCTGCAACGATATCGACTGGTTCTCAATACCTGGCCGGCCTGTTCAGCAGGCTAGAGTTGCAATCGCATTTCCACGTTACCCCGGACATACCTGGGGTCCTGGTATTGCGCTGACTGGATAAATCCAGTTGCGTGATACAGCCCCATCGCGGGACCCAGACTGTCATTCGACACCAGCATGATCTCTTCAGCGCCACTGCCCCGGGCAAAGTCGATACAGGCATCCATCAGAAGGCGGCTGTACCCCCTGCCCTGGCGGTCGGGCCGGACAGCCATTTTGGCCAGTTCAATCGTGGCGGTTCCGGAAACCGGTACCATCGCAACCGTGCCGACCGCATCATCCCCCTCGAGGACAAAGAAAATCTGTCCCCCTTTAGCAAGCGCATAACCTTCGGGATTATCCAGCGCCTTGCGATCTTCCGGTTCAATTTCGAAAAAGGTTTCGATCCACTCGTAGTTGAGCGAGGCAAACTCCGCACGATAGCGCGGATCGTAGCTGATCACCCTGACATCCATCACTCGAGCGTGTCGGTCAGCCAGTCGAAGATGCGGGCATTTTCTTCCACGGGATAGGTGTGGGAGAGGTCATCAATCTCACGGTACTCAACCTGCGCACCCGCCGCCGAGAAAGTGTCCCGGGCTGTACGTGCAACGTCGATCGGGAACATCCAGTCCAGGGCACCGTGCATGAGATATATCGGCAGATCCACCAGGCGTTCCCGATCCACCATCTCCACCAGCATCGGGTGAAATGACGCTGAACTCGGTGCCAGGTGTGTAAACGGGGCATCGGACCTGAGGCCCGAGACATAACTGAATGTGCCGCCGTCAGACATGCCGGTCAGCAGCACTTTCTCCTCGTCGATGTTCCAGTGGTCCTGGGCATAGGCAACCATGCGATCGAGATTCTCCGAATCGATATCCGGTCCCATCAGGGACCAGGTACCCTCGCGGGAGGTCGGGCTGATGACAATGGCATTCCTGGAACGGGCCGTGCGCAGCCACGTCCACAGGAAACTGCGGCCGTGACCGCTGCCGCCATGCATTGCCACAATGAGTGGCACTTTTTCGCCGTCATAGTATTCCGGGACGTACATCGAGAACCCACCGCGCTCATCGGATGAGTTCGACGCATGCATGACACCCACGTGCTCCCGACTTGCATCAGCCTGCGCTATACGATTGATGAGTGCCTCGTCATCACGTTGTTCCGGATTGAGAAAAAACCGGTTTACCGGCGGCAACATGGCGGCTATCGGATAAATCGCTTCCGTTGCTTTTGTGTTGTAGCCCATCGCCCGGTAGGCACCCATGGTGGGGTTACTCTGATTCTGCGCACTCAGGAATTCGTTGAACGCCTGCATCGCGAGCGACGCGGACTTCTCGGCGTGGATCTTGAACCCCCCGAGGTGTTCCGGCCATTCCACCTCGCCGAACGCTTCAATTCCGTCCTTCAACGGCTCCCTGAAAGGCGTCAGCTCTTCGATAAGCCCGGGGATATTGGGCGGATGCATATGCCGGCCTGCATGACCAAGTACATCGATGGCTGTCAACAGTGGCGGGATCAGCGCCGTGGTGGCTTCAAGTAACGGATCTGTATCGTTCATGGTTGAACTATAACCCGCAATCGCGGCTAAAGCCGCTCCTGCAGGTGCGACGCATGCGTCGCACGGGCGAGCAGCGGAGCGCGTACCCGCGATCCGCGGTGATGCGAGCCCCGTGGGGTCGATACCGGAAGTTAATCCGGCAGGGATGCCGAGGAGGTCATGTAGGAGCGGCTTTAGCCGCGATTCGGTTCGATGATTGGCGGTGAGGCGTTCAACGTATCACGGGCCGTCCCGGCTGCTTCTTTGTATCTCGCCATAAAATCAGCTACCGCTTCGGGATCGATGGCGTCTTCGATCGACTTGCCTTCGGCAATGCGATCTTCGATGTCGAAAAGTACTCCCATCGGTCCTTCTCCCCGATTCCTGATGACGAGTTCGTTCACAGCTTGTAGAAGTTCTTTTTCGTAAGCCAGTAAGGCCTCGGGTGTTTCTCCATGTTCGAGAAGACACGCGCCCAGCACGCGTGTATCGACAATGCCCTGGGTTGCGCCGCCTGACCCATGTGGAAACATGGCATGAGCCGCGTCACCCATGAGGGCGACACGCCCATCAACCCAGCGATCGACGGGTTCACGGTCGACCATTGGAAATTCCCAGATGCCTTCGGATCGATCGACTATGCCGGGTACGTCCAGCCAGTCGAATTTCCAGTCCAGGAACTCACTCATGAAAGCATCAGCCGTCGCGCTCCTGTTCCAGTCGCTCTTGTCGATCATCTCGACATCGTCAAACCTGAGTTCGGCGATCCAGTTCAGCAGGGTTTCACCCTGTTCATCCAGTGGTTCGACCGGATAACACACGAAACGCTGCTCGTTTCCCCCAATGAGAACAAATGAGTTGTTTGTGCGTGGCGGCTCTCCTCGCGAAACACCCCGCCACATGATCGCGCCATTCCAGTTGACGTCTCCCTGGTCCGGGTACATTTGTTGTCGGACCGTGGAGTGGATGCCGTCAGCGCCGATCAGGAGCTCTGCGTCCACTTTGAGTTCGGTCCCGTCGGACCTCGTAAAGCTGGCTGTGACGTGATCGGGGTGATTTTCGAATTGAGTCAGACGTGCATCGCACACAACGGCGTCGTCGCCCAGCCGTTCGCGGACACGTTGCAGCAGGCGCATGTGAAAGTGACCCCGGTGCACTGAGAACTGGGGCCAACGGTAACCGGCGACCGTGCCACGTGGTTCGGTCCAGATCGGATGGGCGCCGTAGTAAAAGAGTGACCACTCTTCCGCTTCGATGCCAACCTCCCGGAGATCGTTCTCCAGGCCAAGCTGGAAGAGTTCCCGCACGGCATTGGGTTGCAGGTTGATGCCGACACCGAGGGGCTTAAGCTCCGGGACAGATTCGTACACCTGCACATCCACGCCAATTTCATGGCAGGTGAGGGCAAACGTGAGGCCGGCAATCCCGCCACCTGCAACCGCTACAGTCATCTTTCCGCGATTCCGACTACCTATTGGGCGTCAGTGTATAGAAAAGGCTATGATGCAGTCAGATTGATCAAACGAAGGGGCCTGGCATGTCGAAGAACCTGCTATTCATCGCCATCACGTCATTGTTTGCAGTCATTGTTTCCGCTGAAGATACCCCGCGAACACCCTGGGGTACGCCGGATTTACAGGGAGTCTGGGACTTCCGCAGCCTGACGCCGCTTGAGAGGCCTGTTGAGTTTGGGGACAAAGCGGTACTCACACCGGCTGAAGCGCAGGCGTTGTTGACCAGGATCCGTCCACCGGACCGGAAAGACGAACCCACGGGTATCCCGGAACAGGATGTAGAGGGCTACAACGATTTCTGGCTCGACCCGGGCGAAAAGCTTGATGAGGAAATGCGTACGTCACTCATCATCGATCCGCCGAACGGTCGCCTACCGGAAGTGGTGCCCGAAGCAGAAGCCGCGCGCCTTGCTCAGAACCAGCAACGGTCAGCGCCCGTGCGCGATGTTCTTTCTTATAGCGTTGGACCAAAGTACCTGCACGGTCATCCTGAATCTCTTGGGTTGTCCGAACGCTGTCTGGTTGGGTTCAATGCCGGTCCGCCGATCACGCCAAGCGCATACAACAACAACCTGCGCATCGTGCAAACGCCGGAACACGTGGTTGTTGTCACCGAGATGGTCCACGATGCCCGCATCATCCCGACGGATGGCCGCCCGCAACTGCCGGAAGACATCCAGCAGTGGTATGGAAGTTCAAGAGGTCGCTGGGAAGGTGACACCCTGGTGGTGGAAACGACCAACTTCACCGACAAGACACCTGGGTTTCATCTACCCGTCCAATTCGAAGATCCGACCGCCAACGGTGTGCTCGGCTCGGGAGTGAATCTCCATGTCACAGAACGGTTTTCACGCAACGAGGCGGGCCAGCTGATTTACGAGGCGACGGTTGATGCTCCCGACAGCTTCAAGACACCGTTCACCATGCGTGTTGTGATGCTGCCTTCCACCGAGAAGATGTTCGAGTACGCGTGTCATGAGGGTAACTACGCGATGGGCGGCATTTTGCGTGGGGCCAGGCTGCAGGAGCAGGAGGCATTGTCTCAGGCAAACTAGTTCTATCGATCGGGACCTTTCAGCGTCACGCCGCCGTCGACAACGAGCGTCTGGCCGGTGATGTAGCGGGCCATCGGTGAAGCCAGGAATACCACGGCGCTGCCGATGTCCCAACCGCTGCCTTCAATCTGCAGTGGGGATGCCAGCCGGCGCTTTTCCCGTTGCTCGTCGCTCATCCCGCCTCTGTCGACCATAGGTGTGAAGACGGGCCCAGGAGCAACACAATTGACCCGTATCCCCGCGGCTGCATGGTCGACAGCCATCGCTTTTGTCAGCGCAATCACCGCACCTTTGGAGGTGGTGTAGGCGGTCAAGCCTCTGGGGCGAATGGCAGAGATTGATGAAACGTTGACGATAGCGCCGCCACCACGTTCCTGCATGGCGGGTACTGCATATTTGGACATCAGGAACATGGAGTTCACGTTGACCCGCATCACCCGGTCCCACTGTTCCGGGTCTTCTTCGACGACAGAGCCACGACTGCCGATGCCCACGTTGTTATCCAGGATGTCGACACCGCCGAAAGCATCGATGGTCTTCTGGACGACAAGCTCGCACTCGGTCTCCACAGTGACGTCAGCCTGGCAGGCGATGGCTTCACCGCTTTGCTCACGGATCATCTCGACAGTTCTGAGGGCCAGGTGTTCATCCCGGTCGACCGCAACGATCCGGGCTCCGGCCTCGGACAGCAGCAGGGCTGCAGCGCGGCCGTTGCCAATTCCGTCACCTCTCGCCCCGGCGCCGGTCACGATGGCAACCTTGCCGTTGAGATCGATGTGCAGCCCGTCGTTCATGGTTTGTGTCCATCGTGATCGCGGCTGAAGCCGCTCCTACAGAGGTAGAAAGATCTTTCTGTTGGATCGGCTTCAGCCGTGATTTTATGATCCAGTAGAAAGCAGCTTTTCGAGTTTGACCTGATCCGCTGCAAAGTTCCTGATCCCTTCAGCCAGTTTTTCGGTCGCCATGGCATCTTCGTTCAGCGTCCAGCGGAACGCGTTTTCATCGAGGTCGATTCTTGGTTCACCCTCGCTGCTTTCCGGGTTGAGCCTGCGTGTAAGCCCACCCTCGTCGTTGGCCAGTTCCTCCATCAGTGCTGGGCTGATCGTCAGCCGGTCACATCCTGCGAGTGCTTCGATCTCTCCGGTGTTGCGGAAGCTGGCTCCCATCACGACCGTCTTGTAGTCGTGGGTTTTGTAGTAGTTGTAGATTCGCTTGACGGACAGCACGCCCGGGTCGGTCTCGGCGGTGTAGGTTTCGCCTGTTGCGTTCTTATACCAGTCGAGTATCCGGCCAACAAACGGTGAGATGAGGAACACCCCGGCATCGGCACACGCAACAGCCTGGCCGAAACCGAAGAGCAGCGTCAGATTGCAGTTGATGTTCTCGCGTTCCAGCTGGCGAGCAGCCTCGATGCCTTCCCAGGTGCTGGCGACCTTGATGAGCACACGTGAGCGATCTATTTCGTTATCCTCGTAAAGGCTGATGAGCTTGCGGGCTTTCTCTATGGTCGCGTTCGTGTTGAAAGACAGCCGGGCATCAACTTCGGACGAGACCCGCCCGGGTATGACGCCGAGGATCTCTGTGCCGATATCGACAGCCAGCTTGTCGCAGCAGTTGGACAGGCGTTCTTTGTCCGAACCGTTCTGAATTTCTGCCCATTGTTTCGCACCCGCGATGTGCTCCTGGTACTCGGGCAGCTCGGCGGCTTTGAGGAGAAGTGAGGGGTTTGTCGTCGCGTCGAGGGGCTTGAACTGGCGGATGGCGTTGACGTCGCCGGTATCGGCCACGACATCGGTTATAGTTTTCAGCTGGGAGAGCTTGTCCATTCCGCGTCCTCCGGGTGGTGAAGAGGGTGGTGAAGCTGCACATTCTAATGACGCGTGGGTTACGGCGATACAGATGGAGGAGATTTTTCATGACTGATGTGGGCCTGCACTTTCCCCAGGCGGAAATCGGCACTGATTTTCACAAGATCAGGGACTTTGCTCAGGCTGGTGAGGCTATGGGCTTCAGCCACATCAACGTGCCGGACCATGTCCTGCAGACGCGGACACCCCGAGCGGGTTTCCCGGCAGCAGCGAGGTACACAACTGAATTTCCTCACCACGAGGCAATGGTGATCCTGGCGTTTCTAGCCGGTGTAACCGCAGAGATCCGATTGAAATCAGCGGTACTGATTCTTCCTCAGAGACAGACAGCGCTGGTGGCCAAACAGGCAGCAGAAATCGACATCGTCAGCGGAGGTCGCCTGCAACTGGGCGTTGGGCTTGGCTGGAACGATCCCGAATATGAAGCGCTGGATATGAACTTTCACAATCGTGCGAAACGGATCGTTGAACAGATCGAGGTGTTGCGCCTGTTATGGACCGAACAGCATGTCACGTTTGCAGGTGAGTACCACATCATCAACGATGCAGGCGTGGCACCCATGCCGATACAGCAGCCAATTCCGGTCTGGATCGGCGCATTTGCTCAGCCGGCTA
>JANQFF010000074.1 GCA_028277965.1 Pseudomonadales bacterium | reverse complement strand
GAATGGTCGACGACCTGTGCGCCGTCTTTGGTGAACACGTAAGCCCAGCCGTATACGCGGCCTTGTTCTTCGTCCACCTTCAGGATTTCACCCGAAAGTTCTTTGTCCATGCCCTACAGGCTAATCCACCATGCAGCCGCAGCCGCCCCAATCATCTAGGACCAGTTGTTCACCGGACTGTTCCAAACGTTCGCGTAGTTGAACGAGTGTGAATGGTTTGGTGTCGCCACCTTGACGGTCGCGGAGAATGGCAACGTCCTTTCCGACGTACTCGCGGAACTCCTGCTCCTTTTGTTCGTGGTAGGCGTACCGGTCAGGCATCTGCTCTAACAGGTTCTTGAAGGCGGCATGTCCTTGCTTGACGCAGAACCCGCCACAGTTGTTGTGCGGGAACCCCATGTCATAGAGGCGAGGCGGTCGAAGGTCGTTGTCTGTCGCCCACTGGAACAGTTCGGTTTTGGACAGGAGGGGTGATTCGGTGAGGGGCGCTTCGAGTCGCCAGGGTTCCCACCGTGGTCTGGCGCGTTCATAACGATGAGCTTCTGTCCAGTCAATACCCATATAGATGATGGTGTCGTCTGGGTCGCAGTTGTCTTCTATCCACGTTCGAGCCAGGTCACGTTTCAGAACACGGGAGCAAATGTCAGCGCGAGTGTTGCCGATCATTCTGTTGTCGAAGAAGACTTCCCACACGTCCCTTCCGTCAGCGATAGTGACCAGTTCGCCGTCGACGTTGTCGGCTGCTTCGGTGATGAACCGGTACAGGTCTTCGTCTTCTGTTTTGGTGTCGGTGAACAGGAGTATTAGCTCGTCGGGGTTTCTGGCCCACACTCGTTTGGCTGCGGCCCAAGACCCGATACCTCCTGAGAACAGGACAACGTGTTTCATCAGAACATGTCTTCTCTGAGGGCTGTAACCGCTGGCACGTCATATCTGAGAGGACGCCCCACATACTCGTCTAACTGCCACGGTTCCAACCCACCACCCGGCCGAAGGATGACCGTGTCTTCCC
>JANQFF010000003.1 GCA_028277965.1 Pseudomonadales bacterium | reverse complement strand
CGTAAAATTCCAGGTCGAGGTGATGTGCTTGGAGATACATGATCACGAACATTGAAGGTACGGTTCCGGGAAACTTGCCGAACGTATCGTACACGTACTGGGCCTGCAGAGCCACACATTCTCTGAATCGCTCATCATGCACTTTGGCTGCACCACGTACCGCGCAGGAATCCTTCCATGGACCGGGAGTCTGCGGATTAAAAGGCCCGCCTGTCCCGAATTTACGTTCACAGACGGCGTCCACCGCTGCGGGCATGTCAGTGTGATGTGGAGGGCAGTACGCTTCCATGACTCCGTCCAATCCTGTGGGATTGGGGTACGGCCAGCGCTCGTCTTCATCGTACCGGAACCCGAGTCCCGGCACTTCCGGATCGCCGCTCGCCCCCAATACGGAAAACGGATCGAGTCCATTGAATGTCCATCCTCCCAGCCCCATGGCCTGCAGTAGCAGGGCTCCGGCGTAGCAGGAAGTCCCCAATTCCACCGTGAGTTCTGCCAGCGACCATTGTTCCACAAAGGTGATCGGCCACGTTTCGTTTACATCGACAATATCGCTGTACGACTCGATCCCCGGCACGGACCGTCCGTGAATGTCATCGTATAGCACCAGCCCGTTCTGCAGCATGTAACAGATGTTCAGCAGAACATGTTGGGCAAGATCGCCGACCGGAATCACCAAGAGGGTTCCCGGATGGTTCACTACCCACGTATTGTGGGCCTCGGCATGGGGCAGTTCAGGAGGCAGGCCTAGTCTCCCATCGTGCAGCTTTCGTATCCTGCCTTTGAGCGCGTCGAGCACTGCATCGAACGGTAAAGCACCGTCCGGAGACCTGTCCGCGCTTGCGGGCGCGTCTCGCCCTTCCACCACGTACAGCCCCGAATCGTCAGTAAAGAATATCTGACTCGTGTGAAATCCCGCTGCTGAAGGAAACGTGCGACCACCGGCCGCCCCGGAATAGTTGGACAGATGCGGGGCATAGATCCGGCCCCGATAGATCATGTGATGCCAGCTCGTATTTCCCGCGCATGCAGCAAGTACAAGCAGCCGCTCCAGCTCCGACAGGGGCACTGCCTCATGTTGAGATTTGTATGTAAACACCCCGTCCGGGATCTCCGCGCCCATGAAGAAACGTCTCGATCGTCGACCGAGAAGCGCCTCAATAAGTCCGAACTTCATCATTTGGTCGAATCCTGGAGGAACTCCATTTTCAGACATTGCTTACCTCCCCTCTCGATTTTGCGATTACTGAGAATTCAGGCTGACAACCCTGTTTGAAGACGAATGGAGGCCGGGCCACTGAGCGCGACCGCGTCATATCATACCAACAAAGGCCGCGAGAAACGAAAATCAGGCCTCTTTCTGCAGCAGCACCACCAAACCGCCCACCGGTTCCCCATATTCGTAACGCA
>JANQFF010000499.1 GCA_028277965.1 Pseudomonadales bacterium | reverse complement strand
AAGCCGGTCCTGACGTGCAGGTGTCGCGCAATGAGCAGATTTTCGAGTACGGTGAGGCGGCCGAAGAGCTCGAGGTTCTGAAAGGTGCGGCCTATTCCGAGCGCCGTGATTTCGTGAGGTTTGAGACCAACGACTTCGTTGCCCCCGAACCGTATTGAACCGCGGTCGGGCCGGTAGAAGCCGCTGATCATATTGAACACGGTTGTCTTGCCGGCACCATTCGGACCGATGATAGAGAAGATCTGCCCGTCATCAACCGAAAACGAAAGATCGCTCACGGCTTTGAGACCGCCAAAGCTGATGCTCAGATCCTGAACAGTGAGAACTGTGCTACTCATCTGCATCCTCCACGGAGCCTGCCACGCGCTTCTTTCTTCGGAGGATTTCGAGGGCACTCACACCACCGGGTTTGATGCCACGTATCCGGTCGAAAAGACCAAAGAAACCCTGTGGGGCAAGCAGGATGAAACCAACCAGCACGAATCCGTACACGAGGCTCATCTGTTGGTTGAACACACCGCCGAGCATCTGGGGGAGCGCCGTGATGAACGCGGCGCCAAGGAGTGGTCCGTAGATCCTCCCAATGCCGCCGACAACCAGGATCAGGAACAAGGAGAGTCCCATGAGATCAAAGTAGCTGGTTTCCAGGTATCGGATCACGTAGGAGTAGAGCACTCCGGCAATACCGGCAAGAAACGCCGCAAAAGAGAATGCCTTGAGTTTCTCCCTTCGCAGGTTGATGCCCATGGAGGAGGCCGCAATCTCGTCGTCTCTGATCGCATGCCATGCGCGCCCTGTCCGGGTTTTTGCGAGATTCCGAACGACCAGGATCACCACCACGGCAATCACGGCAACGAGGAAAAACACGTTATCCGTGCCGGTCAGTCGGAATCCGCCGATGCGGGGGGCCGGGACAGAAATGCCTACGTATCCGCCGGTAAGCGGCTTGAAGTAGTTGATGAGCTGATAGGTGGCGGAAGTGAATCCGAAGGTCGCCATTGCCAGGTAGAGGCCGCTCAGTCGCAGACACGGAAAACCGATTATCAATCCAAGGAGCGCGGTCGCTGCAGCAGAAACAAGCAGAATGACCGGAAACGGCATCCCGGGCAGCAGCTTTGACACGATGGTGCTGAAATACGCGGCAAACGCCATGAATCCCGGCTGGCCAAATGAAATGAGCCCTGCAAACCCTATGAGCACGTTCAGCCCCTGGGAAACAATGATCATGATGGACGTGATTAGGAGCAGGTAGGTGAGGTAGTCGCTCAGATAGAAGGGTGCTGCCAGATAGAGGGCGATTACCAGGATGCCGATAATGGTGGTTCTCGGTTGTTTGTTCACCGCTACACCTTCTTCACGACGCGCTTGCCGAGGATGCCCGTGGGCTTGATGAACAGCACCACCATCAGCAACAGGAACGGAATGATTCCCTGCAGGTCAGTCGAGATAAACAGCGGCAGGATGGAGGTGAGGATCCCTACCAAATACCCGCCGATGATAGCCCCGTAGATGTTCCCGAATCCGCCTATGATCGCCGCGATGATTCCGGTGAATGTGATGGATCCCATCCCCGTGCTGAGGAACAGCGTTGGCGCGAGCAGAAGACCGGCGATGGACGCGAGAACTCCGCCAATCGCCCAGGAAATGGAGAACATCCTGGTCACACGGATACCCATGATCCTTGCAGCTTCCCGGCTCTGGGTCATTGCACGCAAACCGGTTCCGGTTTTTGTGTAGTTGAGAAAGAAGTAGAGCGCGCTGATGATCACGACGGTGATGACAATGACCGAGAGGCTCTGGGGTGAGATCTGTGCACTGCCAATCCGCACGAACTCTCCTGGAAAGAACTCGGGGAAACGGAAGATGTCATCAGACCAGATTGCTTTTGCCGTCCCCTGAAGGATATACGCAATACCAAGCGTGCCCATGATGGATGACGCGAGCGGTCCACCGAGCAGGCGCCTGATCACGAGTCGTTCCGCAAGGGCCCCAAGGATCGCGGCACTCGCAATGGCTCCAAGTGCTGCAACCCAGTAGGGCAGTTCCAGCTGTGCGAGCAGCGCATAGGCAACAAACGTCGAAAACATCATCATGTCGCCATGTGCGAAGTTCACGGTTGCCGTTGCCTGCACGAGCATGACCAGTCCAACGGCGACGAGCGCGTAGATGGAGCCGACTGCCAACCCATCCACGAATAGTGCAAATATCACGCGCTGCCCTCCCGGTGCCGGTTCAGAAATGAGATTTGGACCGAGTTGAACAGCTCGGTCCATTCCAGACTTGGCGCATGGCCGCTCCGCGGGAATACCACGGCTTCAGCCTGGGGAATAGCAAGTGCGATTTCATCCGAGAGTTCCGGCCCGATGA
>JANQFF010000458.1 GCA_028277965.1 Pseudomonadales bacterium | reverse complement strand
GCACGACGCCTTGGTAGTGAAAACGCGGAGAAGCTCTGAGCATGTGAGAGGTTTATAGAGGTGCCTTAGCACCGCTCCTACACAGGTAGTCGATTTTCTTTGTAGGAGCGGCTTTAGCCGCGATTATTCGGTGTGAGTCCAACCGTGAAAGTTGGCGATCGCCAGACCCGTGGCCACGCTCGTAAACGGATCATGTTCGACCACCCTGTCAGGAAAACGGGAGTCGAGGAGATTTCGGACTGCGGGTATCAGGCTCGATCCACCTGTGCGCAGCACGATATCGATGTCGGCTTCGGACAATCCCGCTTTCTGGATGGTCACATCAACCGCTTCAGCCACCCGGTCGAGTACACCGCTGATGAGCTCTTCGAATTCATCCCGGTGCATCCGTATGTTTACGTCAATTTCCGGGATGTCGAGATGCGCTTCGTCCGCCTCAGAAAGCGCGGCTTTGAAGTCCTTGATGCACGCAAACAACAGGTAACTGAGGTTGTTCTTGATGACTTCCCGTAAACGTTCGAATTTGCGTTTTCCCGGACCGCCCTGCTCGATGCATTCCATGACCGGTGTCGTGTACTTGTTCTGATTGAGGGTGTACGTGATGGCCCAGTTCAGCAGCAGGTCCTCAAAGTCTTCAAAAGGAAAGCGTGTTTCGATCTCACGGTCGATGCCGCGCCTGCGCCATATTTCTCCTTTCCCCAGCAGCGGAAAAAGGAGGTGCTGGAAGAGCAATTGATCGATGTGATCACCTCCCAGACCAACACCGTGAGTGGCGATGACGTCGAAGTCTCCCGCACGACGCCGCAGCACACAAAGATCGAGCGTACCTCCGCCAAAGTCGACCGTTAAGAGACAATCACCTGCCCGGTCCGGATTCGCATCGAGAAAGCTCGCCGCCGCGGCAATGGGTTCCGGATAAAACACCTGGTGTTCCACACCTGCGTATTTGTAGGCTTCTGACAAACGCGTCAACGCAAGTTTGTTGCGATGTGTATCCCGGCCTTCAAAGTTGACCGGGTGTCCGAGGTGAGCTGACTCGATGTGTCCGACCGACCTTTCAATTGCTGTCCGCATCCGCAGCAAGATGGGTGTTATCAGCGCGACCAGCCTGAACGGATGATCGAAGACCATCAGACGCCGAACATGCTCGTCTCCCAGCAGTCGTTTGGTACCCCGAAAGAGCCTGCCCTGCAGACCACTGTCTGTCACGGGAGCGCCATAGATCTTCTGCGTGGAAGTATCAACCGCCGCCGGCTCATCACCAGCATGATCCTCGACAAATTTACTGACCTCACCGATCACCTCGGGGATGAGTTCAACAGTCCTGCCGGTGTTGTCCGCGATGTATTGGTCGATCGCGGCCTGTCCGGTTTTCGATTGCAGATCCTGATCGATATAAGTCGCCGAGGGCATGATTTCGTCATTGCTCTCGAGCTGGATGAGACGTACCACCTCCCCATCGAACACGGCAGCGGCCGAGTTCGTCGTTCCGAAGTCTATGCCGATACCTACCTTCGCCACGCTTTCACTCCGGTAATCGGCTGACGAGAACGTCATGCAACGACGCTACCTCATCAGCCTCCATTCCCAGCCAGTCATGCAGGACTTCTTCATTGTGCTCCCCAAGGTGTGGCGCCCCGCCTCGGACTTCCGACCTGAGCTCCCTGTATCGATAGGGAGACTGGGTCACGGGACGTACGCCCCCGCTCCGATCATCCACCTCTGTGAACGTACCTCTCGCCTCAACACTCCTGATTGAGGTCGTTTCTTCATACTTACGAACATCACCCCAGGCAATGTTCATTCTGTCCAATGCTTCAATAACCTCCTCCCGGGACTTGCACGTCTCATTGAAGAACTCGTGCACCCGTGCCCGTCGCGCCGTAATTTTCTGCTCGAGGGTGGCATCGCCCCCAAGACCGTCGTCGAGTCCAAACACGGTGCTGACCTGCTTCCAGATGTGTCGGAACTCACCGGCGAGCATGAGGTAGCCGCCTGATGTTTCGTGAACCTCGTTGGGAAACGGGCGCGTCAGACCATCGAGGGCATGGCTGATGCCATCCATGGTGACAAGCGTTGCGTCGACCATGGCGAGATCGATGTGCTCGCCTTTGCCGGAGGTAGCCCGGCTGAAAAGCGCAGCGAGAAGGGCAATGAGCCCATGCAGCGACGCATTCGTATCGGCGATCGAAGTTGCCATGTCCGCGGGAAACGCATCACTGAGGCTCGCCTGGCGCTCGACAAGGCCCGTTTCCGCATGGATGACCGGTGCATATGCTGCACGCCTGCTGTCCTCGTTACCCGCGCCAAATCCTGATATCGAAAGCATGATCAAGCGCGGGTTGGAGCGTGCGAGCGTCTCATAATCCAGACCAAATCGAGGCATGACATCCGGCCGGAAGTTTTCGATCAACACATCCGCCTGATCCGCCAGCCTGCGCACGAGCTCGACCCCTGCGCTGTCCCGTAAATCTATCGATATGTCTCTTTTACCCGCGTTCTGCTGGTTGAAATAGCCGGAGATACCGGCAATTTTCTTACCCCAGAGGCGGGTTATATCGCCTTCAGGCGGTTCGAGTTTGACGACATCGGCGCCAAGATCGGCCAGCATTCTCCCGGCAAACGGACCGGCGAGCACCCGCGACATGTCGAGCACCCTGATCCCATCAAGTGGACCTGCCACTATCACCCCCGGTAACTGTAATCACGGATATATGCCGGTAACTCGACACTCGGAGCCAGATCTGCGCTCGCTACAGGTGCACCGGTTTCCGACCGAACAGGAATGACACCTGCCCAGACGTTACTGTCGAGATCTGCATCGTCATCGATGGGATCACCCGACCGGAATTTCCCGGACATTTCGGTGAGCGGTATCCGGACAACCGCAGTCGCAGCAAGTTCCTGCTCTGTCGGCGCCCGAACTGCCGCCGCGTGCCCAGGCACAAGCGCGTCCACAAACTGGTCAAGGATCGCCGCATGCTCACCGTCCGTCACTTCCTCTCCCTGGCCAAATACCGTCACGGAACGATAGTTCATCGAGCAATGGAACCCGCTGCGAGCGACAACAACACCATCCACCAGCACAACATTGATGGCGACTTCACCACCTGAGCCTATATGACGCAAAAGGGCCGCCTGCCGGTTTCCGTGGAGGTAGAGAAAGTCATCGTCTGTGAAGTACAGCGTCGTGATCTGTCGTGGTTCCCCATCCTCAACGTAGGCGACATGGCAGATCTGCTGAGATTTCAGAACTTCGCGCAAAATCTCCGGATCATATTCAGCTCGACGGGCGTTTCGTCTGACTCTCGCCCGCGCGGAAGGCGCTTTCATCTGGTGTCCTTAAACGGCTGCTTTATGGAAAGTGGCTTGGGAGTGTATACCCACACGGTGGGTTCCTCCAAAATAACCTCATGACGGAGCCCACTGATCTCGGAAAGTTCAGGAAGCGCAAACGCCGGGACCAGGCTCGCGGGAACACTCTATGCCGTCGCGGTTTCCACAGGTGGACCTTTGACGGCAAAAAACAGTTCGATGTGAAGCTGGGTAAACTGGTGAGTATCGAGATCTGCTCTCGCTGTGGCGCAAGACGCAACCACGTTCAGTGAGCTGAAGTCTCCAATTTCACCAGAGGCTCGATGTCACACCCGACACCTGTACCACCCAGGCCGCAATACCCGTTCGGTACTTTCGCCAGATACTGCTGGTGATAGTGTTCGGCATAGTAGAACTCAGGAGCATCCGCTATTTCAGTGGTGATCTCTCCATAGCCCACGGCGGTTAGCGCTTCCTGATACACCGCCCGGCTCTCCTCCGCTAAACGCAGCTGTTCGTCGGAGTAGGTGTATATTGCGGACCGGTACTGGGTCCCGACGTCGTTACCCTGTCGCATTCCCTGGGTCGGGTCGTGACCTTCCCAGAAGCTCTTCAATATCTCACCGAAACCAACCCTGGCAGGGTCGAATACCACCAGCACAACCTCTGTATGACCTGTCAGGCCGCTGCAGACTTCCTCGTAGCTCGGATTGGGCGTGATGCCGCCCGCGTAACCCACCGCCGTCGTGTACACACCGTCGGTTTCCCAGAAGCGTCGTTCCGCACCCCAGAAACAACCCATACCGAACTGCACCCACTCGGACCCTGAAGGAAAGGGCGCTGTGAGTGTATTTGAATTGACGAAGTGAGAAGACGGAACCGGCATCCTTTCTTCCCTGCCCGGTAACGCCTGCTCCACAGTGGGAAGGTCCAGTTTTGCGCCCCATGCCATAGTGTTCTTCCTTAACGGTATACGAGTCAGCAACAGGCGCAATCTTACCCGCGTATCGCGACCGAACAAAACGGCTACCTGTGTTGTCTAACGCTGGTGTCCCTCACCGGACGGGACACTGGTTCCCTATCCGTCACTGGAAATGCTATAAAGAATGTAATGCGCGCCGTGCTCCTCACCTGTGTTTTTTTCATCCTCGGAACCTCTGCATTTGCGGCTGCTAATGCGGATGTCGCAGCTTCTGACGAGCTCACGAAGCAGCTGGATGACGCCCCCGCCGTCTTTGCCTCGGTGGATGATTTTCCGGATCAACTGAACCGCCTGATGGAACTCGAAAGCCAGGTTCTGCAACTCGCCCAGGACGAACCACTGAAACTTGGCAGTCTCGGTTCCGCGATTCTCGATATCTACCCGGCAAGCCTGACGGGTCATTACGCCATGCGCCTTTTCTACGAACATCTTCACACTGAAGATGCACGCACCAGCCACGATCAGGCGCTCACATATCTTGCCGACACAATGAGCAGCAAGGGAGACGGTTCGCCCGAATCTCCCTACCCGATCATGACCGTCAACGATGCACACGCTTACCTGCTCATTAAAGGCCTGTCCCCGGTAGGTTCGATGTACCGCTTCGAGGACAGCACACCGCTGGGTTATCTCCTCATCGGTAAACCCGAGGCCGGGCTGCTTACACGGACCTCGTTCAGTCTGGATCACCTCCTGGATAATCTCGAGGTCAAATCAACCGGCAATGCACGCGAAGCACGGCGTTTGAAAGCGTTATCTCTCGTTCGTCTGTTTGCCGCCCAGATGGATAGTGCAGCTCAAACCTCTATCGGTGCTTATCTCGCTGGCATGCAGAAGCACGACCAGGCGATCGGCTGGCTGAAGGCGGCTGCTCGAACCAGCAATATTCTCGCCAATGGCATCCTGGCCCGCGTCTACCTGGCTAAAGCAGAAGATGCCGAAGATCCAGCTGACATCGCTGACTTCAAGGACCAGGCGCTCGAGAATTTCATGCACGCGATCGCGCTCGGATCCACAGATTCGATGTACACGCTGGGTAACCTCTACATCAGTGATTACTACGGTGAAGAAAACCGCGGAGCTGCAGTTGCGCTGTTCCAGCAGGCGGCTGAACTCGGCCACAGCCAGTCACAGCTTTATCTCGGGCATCTGTTCAGCACCGGGCGTGAGGTTGAAAAAGATACCGCCACCGCAAACGAGTACTTCACTCAGGCGGCGGCCAACAATGATGCCCGGGCAATCCTGAGCTACGGGCGCTTTCTGTCTGCTAATCACTCTGAAACCGCAGACCCCAGGGTCATCGACTGGCTGGAGCGTCTCGCTAAAGATGACAACTCGGAAGCCATGGTGGTGCTCGGGAATCTGCACGCCCGGGGCATCGCGACATCACGCTCCACAGGCCGCGCTGTAAGGTGGTACAAACGAGCTGTCAAACAGGATCCCAGGGACGCTGACGTCGTCAACGAGGTTGCCTGGACTCTGACGGTTTCAGACGTCGATGGCCTCAAGAGAACACGTTACGCGCGACGGATAATGGACGATCTCATGCAGGCCGATGACGCGCCAACTGACAGACCTGAGTATCTCGACACCTGGGCTGCCACGTGCGCAGCCACGGGCGACTTTGACCTTGCGATACAATTGCAACAACAGGCGATCGTCGCCGCAACAGATCAACGACGCGACGACGTGATGGACATCCTGCAGGAACACCTTGAGCACTTCGAAGCCGGAAATTCGATCACCGAACCCGCTCCCTGAAAAACTGGCACCGCTAGAGAGGCTCGTCCGCGATACCATCTGCATTCTCGACGTCAGGGCACCGGTCGAATTTGAACGGGGCGCTTTCCCCAACAGCATCAACCTGCCAATTCTCAATGACGAGGAACGTGCCGAGGTGGGCACAACGTTCAAAAACGAAGGTCAGGAAGCCGCGATAGCAACCGGTCACCGCCTGGTCAGCGGAAACACACGTACCCATCGCGTCGCTGCCTGGCGCAGCGTTCACAACAAACATCCCAACATGCAGATCATGTGCTGGCGCGGGGGCCTCCGCTCCAAAACCGCCCAAGCCTGGATGTTGGAGGAGGGATTCAGCGTCGACCGGATCGAAGGCGGCTACAAAGCCTTGAGACGGCTCGCGTTAACAGCCCTCGACTGGTTTGCGGAAGACCGCTCGTGGTGGGTCGTGGGCGGACGAACCGGTGTTGGCAAGACACGACTCATCAAAGATTTCACTCACGCAATCGATCTCGAAGGTCATGCGCGGCACCGGGGGTCTGCGTTCGGGGCGACCCCGCTACCCCAGCCTGCACAGGCGACATTCGAAAACACGCTCGCCTGCGCTGCGCTTGAGTTGACCGGCCATCATCTGATTGTTGAAGACGAGGGCCGCACAATCGGGCGCCTGGGATTACCCCCGTCGTGGCATGAAAGAATGCAGGTTGCCCCGCTGGTCGTCCTGGAGGCCAGCCTCGAAGAACGTGTTGCGAATATCGTTCACGAATACGTCGCTGAGCCGCTCGCGCAGGAAACTCCAGCGGCAGAGCTCCAGGAGCGGTACCGCAATGCGCTTGACCGCATTACCAAAC
>JANQFF010000513.1 GCA_028277965.1 Pseudomonadales bacterium | reverse complement strand
ACGAAGCTGATATGATGTACCCCCTGTCAAGAGGTTTCTCATCGAAATATCATATCACCTCCGGTTTCTTTCATTTATACAAAAGGAAAGATGGAGCAGGGCAGACTCGACGATGGACCAGACTGATATGCGCGGATTGGGTACCGCAGGTCAATGGGATCGTCGGGAGCTTGCCTCTGTCTTGGAACCAGGATCAAGGCGGGCCTTGCCTGTAGCTTCGTTCGAGGATTCTCCGTTCGCGGACATCCTGCTCCATCTATCCTACAGGGCCTCATTCATGCTCCTCCGGGGTCCTCAGCTCATCTTACCAACCATGGCACCCCACACGAATCCACTGAGCTCACGCGCTACGGCGGTCACCGCCACCGTTGAACGCTTGTTGCGATACAGCAACCCCTGAAACTTCCTCGTCAAACGCCGACTGGCACGGTTGAGGTAGTTCAGCAACTCAGGTGCGAGGCCGGCGCGGCGTTTGGCGACCCGCGGGCTGGCGCGGTAGGCGTAGCGATAATGCCAGGCCGCCTCAACGAGTAACTTGCGCAAACGGGAATTCCCCGCTTTGGTGATTCCCCCAAGGCGTCGCTTGCCACCACTGGAATGCTCTGCGGGCACCAGCCCGAGGAACGCCATGAACTGCTCCGCGCGTCCAAAGCGCTGAAAGTCCCCGACCTCGGCGACCAACGACAACGCCGTGAGGGTCTGCACACCCTTGAACCCCTTGAGCACCCGCACCGGCTCAGCATAGCGGGGACCTTCGGCCAGGGCTTCGATCCGCTCCTGGATCCGGAGGCACTTCTCTTCCAGATCAGCTAGGTGCGCCAGATACTCCGCCAGCGTCTCCTGAATTAAGGCATGGTCGAACTGCAGCCCCGCCAGCCAGGCTCGATGTTTGCCGGTCCACGTCGAACCCTCCTGATATCGCAGCCCCTGGCGCAACAGAAAATGCAAGATCCGCTGTTTGGTCTTTTTCAGATCCCCTTTCAAGTCTTCCTGCATCCGCAAGTAATCCCGCACCGTCTCATCCTCTTCCGTCGGGATTGCGACTGCCGTCACATCGCCACTGCGTAACACCCGTGCCAGCTGCAGCGCATCGCGCCGGTCGGTCTTCACTCGATCTGATGCCTTGCGCGGGATCAGGCCGGGAGCCGCAACCACACAGCTCACCCCCATCTCCTCCAACTGCCGTGCCAGACCGAAGCCAAAACAACCCGCTTCATAACAGCTGAACACATCCGCTTCCTCCCGCAGGCGGTTGAAGTACTTCTGAATCGCAGACGCTTGATGCTTGATCTGACGTTCCTCCACGATTTCCCCCAGCGAACTCACGATCGCAACTGCAATCTTTTCTGCATCGACATCCAGGCCGACATACCGTACACTCTTCATCGTACCCTCCCATCGTTTGTGTGTGGCGAACCGTTTTCTTCCGCCAAAGATAGAATACGGTCGATCCACGTATGCTCAACCCCTGGGGGGGTACATCATATTGTCTTGTGTAATCCGCACCGAGGTTTCAGGCCAAAGCATATCGTGGAACGTACTCCGATCCCGTTTTGAGCGGTGTACTCAGCTCCTTCCGCCACAGCCGGTCGGTGAACCCCCGTAACCGTAACCGCGTCTTCTGGTACCGTTGGGTGAACACTCGCTTGAGCACGCCGTTGATCGCTTTCTGCTCGATTCCCGCCTTTTCCGCATGGACTGCGGCACTCTGGCTCCGGATCCGCCAGCGTTTGATGTAGTTGTGGTACAACGTGTACACCGCCATCCGCAGCATCGAGGCGTTGACGTTCCGTGCAAAGCAGGTCGTCTCCCGCCGAT
>JANQFF010000428.1 GCA_028277965.1 Pseudomonadales bacterium | reverse complement strand
CCACGCGGCCATGCCCCATCACGCCGTCGACCCCGTGCCGATCGCCGCCCAGATCATCGTCGCGCTGCAGACGATCAAAAGCCGGCGCACCGATCCGCTCGACTCGGCGGTCATGTCGGGGTACTCGAAAGTACCGGTGTCAAAAACGGTGAGCGCTACATCGCCTGGTCAACAGATCAGCGCAAGGTTGAGGATATCTGCGCGGATATCGACAGGCTGTTGCCGGAACTCAGGCACGATACGCCGGAGGTAACGGATCCGTTTCCGGAACGCATCCAGGCGCGTGAGCAGGAACTCAGGGACGTCTGGGCCAAAGCTGAGCTCCGGAACGACCGCATACGCGACCTGTTGGGTATTCAATTTCGGCCGCTGGACGACTCGATACGTGATTGTGTGGAGTCGTTGATTTCGGTTGCGGGAGTGGAGCCGGTTCGCAGAGCTGAGAGCGAGGGGTAACAGGCGCTACCCCTCGTATCCGTCGCTTTACGGAAGGATCACACGATCGATCACGTGGATAACGCCATTACTTGCGTCGACGTCAGCCATAACCACGTTTGCGCCACCGATGTTCACACCGTCTGTCGTGTTGATCGCAAGGGTTTTACCCTGCAGCGTTTCAACGCCTGAGAGTGAAACCACATCGCTTGCCGGAACAGAACCGGCAACGACATGCAGGGTCAGGATTTCGGCCAGCTGACTGGGGTTGACGAGAAGGTCATCGAGGGCACCGGTGGGCAGGGCTGCAAATGCCTCATCAGTTGGTGCGAAAACGGTGAAAGGACCGTTTCCCTGCAGCGTCTTTACCAGGTCAGCTGCCCGTAAAGCGGCGACCAAAGTTGTAAAACTGCCGTTCTTCGAGGCGACATCGACGATTGTGTTGGAATGATTGCCTGCAAATGAAGCCGCCGAGGCTACCAGGGCAGAGACTGCGAGCAGGTGAGTGAAGATGCGTTTCATAAATAAGTTCTCCGATTGAATGTATTACTGGTCGATCCAGTGAGAGGGAGTATTCGATGCCGGGTGTGAACAGATGGTCAAAGAGTTGTGAACGCGGCGTGAAATTCGCCACCATGTGTGGAGGTCCCGGCGAGTGCCGGAAGAGAGTGCCTCGTCCTGCGCATCAACATAGAATGAATGGATGAAAGACGACCCGATGAAGTCAGCTCAGCTTCCCTTGCGCTCTAGTTCGGCCTGGGGTGAAGGAGCCGTCCTTGACTATCTCCGTGAATCCAGAAATCCAATGCGTCTCTCGGTTCCTTCGGGAGATGCTCCGGTTATCGTCGCGCTGTGGTATCTGATCGAAGGCTGTGATTTCTTATGTGCCAGTCAGGCCGATGCGTTCATTGTCAGGGAAATCGGACGGACGATTGATGCGTCTGATAACGGATGTGGCTTTGATGTCTCGGACAGCACATTCCCCTATAGAGGGGTTCGAGGACAGGGAAGAGTCGATCTGGTACCTGACAAGGGAGCCGACGTGCTCGACCAATTGATCGAACGCTATCTGGATGCCTCGAATCAAGAGCTTGCAAACTGGTTGCGCAAGAGATCCGGAACTGAAGTTGCCATCCGGATCAGCCCCCAGTGGCTGACATCCTGGGATTTCAGTGCACGTATGAAATGACTATCGTTTAACCTGTGCAAACAGATCTATCAGTTCGGTGAACTTGCGACGCTGATCTGAAGCGCTGCCAGATTCAATCGCGCTTTGGACGCACGTGGCTGCGTGATCCTTAAGTATCTCGTCTTCAGCTCTGGCCAGTGCTGATTTGATTGCCTGAACCTGCTGTAGCACATCGATGCAGTAGCGGTCCTCCTCGATCATGCGACTTATCCCGCGGACCTGACCCTCGATTCGGTTCAGACGTTTGACTATACGGTCTTTGTGTTCGCTCATGGTCATATACCCTATAGGGGTATATAGTATACAAGATGTCTGACCAGTTAAACCGCCGTCATTTTCTCGCTGCTGTCAGCACGGTGGGATCCGGATTGTTGTTGCCTGCCTGGGCCCGGGGTGGACCTGACGGGACAGAGGTGACGACGGGCATTACACCAGTTGCCGGGAATACCTTTGACCTGTCGGTGAGGGCCATGCCGTTCCGGCTTGATGGCCGCGATGCACACAGTGTTGTCGTCAACGGTCAGCTGCCAGCCCCGCTACTGCGGTGGCGGGAAGGAGATGATCTGACGATTCGCGTGACGAATCATCTGAAAGAAGACACCTCGATCCACTGGCACGGATTACTGTTGCCATACCGGATGGACGGAGTACCCGGCGTTTCTTTTGCCGGTATAAAACCCGGGGAAACATTCACGTACCGGTTCCCGCTCCGGCAGGCCGGTACCTACTGGTATCACAGCCACTCCGGGTTACAGGAACAACTGGGCCATTACGGTCCGATCATCATAGATCCGGGTGGCGAAGACCCGGTCAGGAGTGACCGGGAATATGTGATTGTGTTGTCCGACTGGACGTTCGAACACCCTCACGATGTGTATCGGAAGCTCAAACACGAAAGTGGCGTCTACAACCGTCAGAAACGTTCCCTGCGGGACTTTCGCAGGGATGTCCGGACACGTGGGTGGTCGGATGCATTTGAAGAACGGCTGATGTGGGGCCGGATGCGCATGGACCCCGCGGACATCGCGGATGTCAGCGGCGCGACTTATACGTATCTCATCAACGGCCACAGTCCGCTCGACAACTGGACCGGTCTGTTCCGTCCGGGAGAGCGGGTCCGTCTGCGATTTATCAACGCTTCCGCGATGAGCATCTTCAATGTCCGGATCCCGGGTCTGGGCCTGGAGATTGTGCAGGCAGATGGGTTGAACGTCGTTCCGGTCGCGACCGACGAGTTTCAGATTGGCGTTGCTGAAACGTTCGATGCAGTCATTCAGCCTGGCGATCAGGCATACACGATATATGCAGAGAGTAATGACGCGAGTGGGTTTGCCAGAGCAACCCTTGCCCCGCGAGTTGGGCTGGTCGCGCCGCTACCCCTGAAGCGTGAGCGTCCAACCCTGACGATGAAAGATATGGCGATGGGCCATCGTGGACACGCTCACCACACCAACCATCGCGTTCGGGCTGATGATCATCCCCAAGGACCTGGTGTGGTCGGACGCGCGGAGCAGCCTGTCAATCGACTGTTTGAACGCCCGGTTGGCCTGCAAGATGTTCCGCACCGTGTGCTCGTTTATGGCGACCTGAAAGGTCTTGATGCCAAACCCGATGTCAGAGCGCCGGAACAGGAAATCGAAATCCACCTCACCAGCAACATGGAGCGCTACATGTGGTCGTTTGACGGGGTGAAATTCTCCGACGCTCCCGACCCGATCCGCTTCAGAAAAGGGGAGCGGGTCCGCCTGATTCTCATAAACGACACGATGATGCCGCACCCGATCCATCTGCACGGGATGTTTTTCGAACTGGTACTCGATGAAACAGCGCCCCAGGATCCGCATGCAGTACGTAAACACACTGTGGTCGTGAAGCCGGGAGAACGTATGGCGGTGGATGTGAGCGCGGATGCGCCTGGGGAGTGGGCATTTCACTGTCACCTTCTCTACCACATGCACGCAGGCATGATGCGGGTGGTTAGAGTTGGAGATGCCGTTTGAAGCATCTGTTTCTCACGCTGGCAATTCTCCCCCTCGCCTGCTTTGCGGATGAGATGGCTGACGCACGCGCTGCCTTGTATGCATCCCACGGCAGCCAGACGACGTGGGCTGCGTCGTTCGACCGGTTGGAATGGTGGTCAGCTGAGGGAGATGACAGGGGGGCGTGGGAGTCTGAAATCTGGCGAGGTGGCGATCTCAACAAGTTTGTCTTCGCGAGTGAAGGTGAATACGAAGATGGCGGTTTTGAAGAGGCGGAGTTTTCCGCTACCTGGCGCAGGGCCATCGCGCCGTTCTGGGATGTGGATATCGGGATTCGGCACGATACCAGTCCGTCACCGCAACGGGCTTACGGGGTCATTGGCCTGCATGGAACTGCACCCTACTGGATAGGGGTGGACGCAGATCTTATCTTAAGTGAACGGGGCACCGTCTCGGCACGGGTTGAACTCGGGTACGAGCTTCACCTGACACGTCGCTGGCTCGCGGAGACCGAAATCGAGCTCAACGCGTCGCTCGATGACGATCCTCCTGTCGAAGTGGGTCAGGGATTCAATGACGCAGAAGTGCGTATTCGATTTGGCTACCAGGTGACCCCTCAGGTTGTGCCATACGTCGGTGTGGGATGGCACAAAGCGTTTGGTGATACGGCTGATTTCGTTCGTAAAAGGGGAAGCGAGGTGTCCGTGCTCGCCGGTGTCTCATTCTGGTGGTGATTCCGGTTCACGGACCGATTCGGTATCCTTGCGCACCTTTTGAAACAATGATTCAGCTGGCCAGATCATGAGTACGGTTTACGATCCTCAAGCGGTGGAAGCCGACGCCCAGGCGTCCTGGAATGAGACAGAGTGTTTTCGCGCAACCGAATCCGGTGACGGGGAAAAATTCTACTGCCTCGCCATGTTTCCCTATCCGAGTGGCCGCTTGCATATGGGCCACGTACGGGTTTACACGCTAGCCGATGTCATTAACCGCTATCGTCGTCTGAAGGGTTACAACGTGATGCAGCCGATGGGCTGGGACGCGTTTGGCCTGCCTGCAGAAAACGCAGCGATCAAAAACCAGATTCCACCGGCGAAGTGGACGGATGACAACATCGATTACATGCGCACGCAGATGAAGCGCCTGGGTTTTGGTCTCGACTGGTCCCGTGAATTTGCGACGTGTGAACCCGAGTATTACCACTGGGAACAGTGGTTTTTTATAAAGATGTACGAGAAAGGTCTCGTTTATCGCAAGAACTCGGTAGTCAACTGGGATCCGGTTGATCAAACAGTACTTGCCAATGAGCAGGTGGTCGATGGCAAAGGCTGGCGATCAGAAGCACCGGTTGAGCGCAGGGAAATGGCCCAGTGGTTCATGAAGATCACAGACTACGCAGAAGAGCTTCTGGATGAACTCGACGAGATGGATGGGTGGCCGGAGTCCGTCAAGAGCATGCAACGTAACTGGATTGGGCGCTCCGAAGGTGTGGAGATCGACTTTCCGGTTAATGGGTCGGACGAGAAGCTCACGGTCTTCACAACCCGCCCGGATACGCTCATTGGAGCAACCTATGTTGCTGTAGCTGCTGAGCACCCGCTGGCTGAGCAGGCGGCTGAAGATGATCCGGACGTGGCTCAATTCATCGAGCGTTGCAAGCAGGCGACAACCGCCGAAGCTGATCTGGCGATGATGGAAAAAGAAGGCATCGCAACCTTGGCAACGGTGGAACATCCTCTCACGGGTGAATCGTTACCTGTGTGGGTGGCGAACTTCGTGTTGATGGAATACGGCTCAGGTGCGGTGATGAGTGTGCCGGGTCACGACCAGCGGGACTGGGAATTTGCCAGGAAGTACGACATCCCGATCGTTCAGGTGATTGAACCTGTTGGTGATGAATCGTGTGATCTCGAGGTTGAGGCGTTTGTCGAGTATGGACGCTTACTGAACTCTGGGGATTTCGATGGGCTCACCTCGGAAGATGGGTTCAACGCCATTGCGGATGCCCTCGAAGCAAAAAACCTCGGTCGCAGGATCACAAACTACCGGTTGCGCGACTGGGGTGTGTCGCGACAACGTTACTGGGGTTGTCCAATTCCAATGATCCATTGCGACGATTGTGGCGTTGTACCCGTCCCCGAAAGTGACCTGCCCGTTGTTCTGCCCACGGACGTGACATTCGAAGGTGTACGATCTCCACTGACGACGATGGAAAGTTTCCTGAACGTCGATTGCCCCAGGTGCGGCAAAGCGGCCCGCCGGGAAACGGATACCTTCGACACATTTATGGAATCGTCGTGGTACTTCGTGCGATTTGCCTGTCCGGATGCAAACTCCCCAATGGTGGATGAGAGAGCCAAGTACTGGGCGCCGGTTGATCACTATGTCGGAGGGATCGAACACGCGATCCTGCACCTCCTGTATGCCCGGTTCTACTACAAGCTCATGCGTGATGAAGGCCTGGTGGTCGGCGATGAACCGTTCAAGCGGCTCATGATGCTTGGCATGGTGTTGCAGGACGGCAAAAAGATGTCCAAATCGGCGGGTGATGCGGGGGATCCGCAGAAGCTGCTCGATCGGTACGGGGCGGACGCCGTAAGAACTGCGATGATGTTTGCGGCCCCGCCTGATCAGTCTTTTGAATGGAGCGAAGCAGGTCTCGAAGGCGCCATGCGCTTCCTGAAGCGTTTCTGGACACTCGTCGGCGATCATCTCGAAAACGAAGCTGGACCGTTTGAGCCGTCCGAATTGTCTGAGGCTGCAGCAGCTCTCCGACGCAAAACCCATGAAACGCTCAAACGGGCGGATGACGACTATGGGCGCCGGTTTCAGTTCAACACGGTGGTGTCGGCAGTGATGGAGCTCTGTAACGAAATCCGGGACTTCAAACCCGCTACAGCCGCAGACCACGGGGTCGTTCGTGAAGCTTTGCGCACGGCTGTGCTTGTCATATCGCCCATTGCACCCCACATCGCTCACGAGTTGTGGGGCCAGCTTGGCGAAACCGACTCGCTTGTCGGTTATCCGTGGCCGGCGGTGGATGAAGCTGCCCTGGTGCAGGCGAGCGTGGAGATGGTTGTCCAGGTGAACGGTAAAGTTCGGGGCAAAATCGAGGTGCCAACCGACGCTGATCAGGCAACGGTTCTCGATCTCGCCAAAGGTTCCGAAAACGTGGCGCGCCACCTGAAGGACAAGACCTTACGCAAGGAAATTGTTGTCCCGAATAAGTTGGTAAACCTGGTAGTGGGCTAATAAGCTTACGAGATGAATCCCGTAGTCTCTGTAAGAGCGGTTTTAACCGCGATTCGTCCCGTATTGAGCATCGCAGTTTGCATGTCGGTGCTCACCGGGTGTGGCTTCGAGCTTCGTTCTTACAGTTTCGGCTCGAGCGTCGAGAGCTTTTCCCTGGAAGGTACACGCACAGCGGTTACCGAACCTCTGCGACAGGGGCTGCAACAGGCGGGTCTCGTCGAAGCGCCGAAAAGCGCGCAGTTGCGGGTGGAACTGCTCGACCAGCGCCGAGAACGGCGCAGCGTTTCCACGGCCGGGAGCGTTCGGGCTGCCGAGTATGAAATGAGCTACGCGGTGCGCTACCGTGTATTGGACGAAACGGGTCAGCAACTTCTGGAACCTACCTGGGTGGAGCGGGAACGCATTTTTCGTATTGATCGGGACAACATTGTCGGTAGCAGCGAAGAGCAGGCGATCCTGAACCGCGAACTTCTCCAGGACGTGGTGGGTCAGATCATACGGACTCTGGATCTCATCAGTCGTCCAACTAGC
Source organism: Pseudomonadales bacterium (assembly GCA_028277965.1). Classification (GTDB taxonomy): domain Bacteria; phylum Pseudomonadota; class Gammaproteobacteria; order Pseudomonadales; family Azotimanducaceae; genus UBA4421. Next base: position 2,332 of record JANQFF010000428.1, on the reverse strand, counting down.
GAGGCCTGAGTGCAGATTAAACCCGCGGACATTGGTTCGCATCTGGCATCGGGTATGGCCCCGTTGTATCTCGTCTCCGGCGAGGAGACCCTGATCGTCGAAGAAACCTGCGACGCGATCATCCGTGCCGCCAGAGAACATGGGTTCAGTGAGCGTTCTGTACATCACGTTGACGGCAATTTCAGCTGGAGCAACCTGCATCACGATGGGGCGAGCATGTCGCTCTTTGCTGAGCGCAAGATTCTGGATGTCCGGGTGCCCGGAAAGAAAATAGATAAAGAAGGCAGCGCGGCGTTACGTGACTGGGTGGAACACAATGAAGGGTCCGATCCGGACAGCCTCTTACTGGTCCGCTCCGGACAGCTCGATGCCAATCAGCGGAAAAGCGCCTGGTACAAAGCGATTGATCAGGCCGGCGTGATAGTCACCGTCTGGCCTATGGACGCATCGGAACTGCCGCGATGGCTGACCCAACGGCTGAAGTTGCGTGACCTCAAAGCAGACCCCGATGCGCTCGCGTTTCTGGCCGAGCGGGTCGAGGGAAATCTGCTGGCTGCTGTCCAGGAAATCGACAAGCTGGCGCTACAGGGTATGGAACAGCCTATGTCCCTGAACGGTGTGATTGCTTGCCTTGAAGACACTGCCCGTTACAGCACATTCGATCTTCTCGACGCTGTCATGGATCAGAAACCGGAACGTGTACGCCGGATTCTTGAGGTGTTCAGGGAAGAGAAGACGGGTGTGTTTCCCATCGTCTTTGCTTTCGCAAACCAGCTGCGGCGCGCGCACAACCCGCGGGGGCTGCCGAGGCAGACTCAGCAGCGCCTGTCGAAGTTTGTAGGCCGGATACGCGATATTCGACCGGTGCTTGCCGAGTGTGCCGTAATCGACCAGCAGGCCAAAGGTCAGATGAACGGAGATGCATGGGTATCGCTTGAAAGGCTGCTGCTGCGACTAGCAGGCCTCAGGCAATTGAGTCTGCCGAGCCAGGACATGAGGCGTTTAGGGTGATGAGCCGGGTACGCAGAATCGCGGCTAAAGCCGCTCCTACAGAATTACCCTCAGTTCGCTCTGTAGGAGCAGTTTTAGCCGCGATTGTCCTTCTGACGGCATGCACCGACCGCACACCCCCGGAACCGGAAGATCAGTCCATACGGCCTGCCCGCATCTTTGTTGTTTCCAGTTCTGATGCCATACAACGTCGCCAGTTTGTTGGACGTGTCGAGGCAGCCCAGGCAGTGGATGTCACGTTTGAGGTATCAGGGCCTCTCGTTGAGTTGCCTGTGCTCGAAGGCCAGACCATCGCCAGAGGAGATCTGGTCGCGGCGCTCGATCCAACTGACTTTGAGCTTGCGGTCCGCGAAGCCGAGGTTCAGCTGCAGCTGGCACGACAGGATCTCGAACGCAAGCGCCAGGTTCTTGCGCAACGCGGCATCGCCCGCTCGGTGGTGGATGATGCGCAATCGATGTATCAACTGCAGCAGGTTCGCCTGGACAAGGCAAAACAGTCTCTCGCGGACAGCCGCCTGATGGCACCTTTTGACGCGTACGTGTCGCGCCGCTACGTGGATAACTTTGTGACAGTCAGCGTTGGTCAGAAGATCGTGCGATTGAACGATCTGCATACGCTTCTCATCGTTGCCAACATTCCAGAAGAGCTCTATGCGACCGGATCCCAGGATCAGGTAGTCGACAACTACGTCGAGTTCGACTTTCTCCCGGGGGAACGCTTTCCGGTCAGTGTCCAGGAAACGAGCGGTGACGCGGATACAGTCGCGCAGACCTACGAGGTTTCACTTGTCATGGAGCGGCCGAGCCAGTGGAACATACTGCCCGGTATGACGGCCACCGTGACAGTGGAATTCCGTGATCCGGAGACAGCGGGCGGTTCGCTCCTCATTCCGGCCAGCGCCCTGGTGGGTGATGCGGAAGGTGGGTTCATTGTCTGGGTGTACGACTCGCAGACTGGCTACGTGGATCGGCGCTCAGTTCTGCTTGGTACGCCCACCGGCGCTGGCGTGAACATTGCGTCTGGTCTGAACGATGGTGAGATGATTGTTGCGACCGGCGCCAGCCAGCTCCAGGTCGGGATGCGGGTGGCCGTGCTCGGAGAGCCAACGAGTCAGATCTAGTGTGGAACGTCGCCAGATTTTCGATTGAACGTCCACTCTATCCGTGGATGCTCGTGCTCACCTGTTTCTTCGGCGGTATCTACGGCATCGACAGCGTTGGGCGCCTCGAAGACCCGGAATTCCCGCTCAAGACGGCGCTCATCATCACCATGTACGAAGGCGCTTCAGCGGAAGAAGTTGAACAGGAAGTCACCGACGTC
>JANQFF010000372.1 GCA_028277965.1 Pseudomonadales bacterium | reverse complement strand
CGTAAATCTACCGCTTACTTCCCGGTACCTGGAGAGAGCTGGGCGCTCGAATCCCGTGGGATTCGTTTCCCTGCGTTCGTGCATCTGCCCGAGCGAAGTGGAGACGAGCGCGTGCCCGTGGTTCTGCGTACAGGTGGCATGGACGTCCTCAGTACCGAGTTTTACACGTTGGCTGAGATGCTGAACGCGCGAGGTATCGCGATGATAACGTTCGACATGCCCGGCAACGGCAACGACGCTATCGTGGACCCGGAAACGGATCGTCACCACCAGACCGTTCTCGACCAGGTGCTTGCCGATGATCGTTTTGACAGTGAGCGGATCTTTGTCTGGTCAGCCAGCCTCGGTGGTCACCCTGCGGTGAGAATCGCGAAAACGCGAGAAGCGGACCTTGCTGGTGTGATTAATGGGTGCGGCCTGTTACACGCAGTTCACATGCTGTCGCCATCCGGATCGGACCAGGCGCCAGACCAGGGCCCGGACATGAGGGAACTGGTGGACGCCTACACCTCGGGGTTGCTGTCTGACGAGGAGATCGCAGGTATCAATGCGCAGATACTGGCCTCACCGGAAATGCAGGCTCAGGTCATGAACTTCCAGTACGAGGTGTACGCCAACCGCATAGGGGCGGACAAGGAGAATGTCCTCCAGGTGGCGTCAAAGAGCATTCCGATTTCACTGGTGAGCCAGGGAATCCTGGGTGAGGGTGTGGTCACCTCGGTACCGATACTCTCGATCAACACACAGGCTGACCCGATTGTCCCTGTGTCTGATTCAGTTCTTGCAACCCAGGCGAGCAGGGAAGGCAGCATGGTTCTGCTTGGGCATCATGACGGGCACTGTGTTGATCGACGCCTGTCGATACCCCTTGGTATCGACTGGATTGAGCAGATCATCCGAATGAAATCTGCGGGTGGTTCATAACGCCTGGAAGGGCGAGGACTGACACGGCGTTATCGAAACGTGCCAGTGTTTTTCCACTGCTGATTTCGTGATGCGTTTCAGTCGACGATGGCAACGCAGCGCGTCCAACCAGCAGAAGCGCCTTTGATCTTGACCGGAAAACAGGCAACGGTGAATCCGTCGGCGGGCAGCGCTTCCAGGTTGTGGAGCTTCTCCATCTGCCAATAGGGAATTTCGCGTCCGGCTTTGTGGCCTTCCCAGATCATGCTCGGATCCGGATTGTCTGCCCAACGCTTCGCTGTATGGTTGAACGGTGCATCCCACGACCACCCGTCCGTACCGACAACCCGTACCCCACGCTCGGTCAGGTAAAGCGTCGCTTCGCGTCCCATGCCGCAACCTGCGTCGACGTAGCCCGGTTCACCAAAAACCGAACCTGCACGCGTGTTGACCAGCACTATGTCCAGGGGCTTGAGCTCATGGCCGATGCGGGAAAGTTCCGCTTCGATGTCGGCAGCACTGACCAGATAACCGTCTTCAAAATGTCGAAAATCGAGCTTCACGCCGGGTTGGAGACAGTATTCCAACGGCGTTTCGTCGATGGTGGGTGCCGGGTCTTCGCCGTAGTTGGTAGTGCTGTGAAAGTGCCACGGCGCGTCCATGTGGGTGCCGTTGTGGGTGGACAGGGTGATTGTCTCCACGGCCCAGCCTTCGCTGTCGGGCAGGTCTTCAGGCTGCAGCCCGGGAAAGAAGTGCGCGAGGCCTCCGGCGGTTTCCGCGTGATTGCGGTAGGTGACTTTCGGGCTACCGCCAGGGTGGTCGGTGTACTCGTTGTTTTCAATGGCAACCGACAGATCGATGAAGCTGGGCATGGTTGATCTCCTCTTCTCCGCGCCATCCTACGCATTACGGCGCGCAAGTTCCTTTGTAGCCTTGCCGTCGTTTGGTATCAGCAGGCAAATCCCAGCCCGAGCATGTCCAGAAAACGCAACCAGAGACCGCGCTTGCCGGCGTTTCGATCAGCTCTTTCGAGCTCCAGCTGTGTAAATCGTACGGCTG
>JANQFF010000308.1 GCA_028277965.1 Pseudomonadales bacterium | reverse complement strand
GCCCCACATCCCCTCCCACTCCCGCCAGCACGCTCCCCACACTCCCGCGTCTCTTTCACGTCCTGTCGACGCTCTGTTACACTGTCATTGCGGGAAGGTTATACTCCTGCATCTTTGTGAAGGAAAAGCCATCATGAAAGTGATTTGCGATCGCACCGCACTTCTGGAAGCCGTTACTGCCGTGGGCGGGGTTGTAGCCGGCCGAACTCCCACTCCGGTCCTCCAATGCGTCAAGCTCACCGCAGCCAACGGCCTGCTCACACTGGCCGCGACCGACTTGGAAATCGGGCTTCGCCTCGGCGTGGAGCAGGTGGATATCGAGGATGAAGGGGAAACCCTCGTCCCGGCTGACAAACTCATGCAGATCGTCCGCGCCAGCGAAGATCCCACCCTCACCCTCGAAACGGATGTCAACACCCTGCATATCCGTGGTGCGGACGCTCATTTCACCATCTTCGGCTACGACCCCAAGGATGCGCCCGAGGTGCGTACATTCGACGATGACTCGGTGGACTGTGAAATCGAAGCGGGGGTACTGCAGGATTTGATCGGCCGCACTCTCTTCGCCGCCGCCGCCGAGCACAGTCGCTATGCGATCAACGGCGTGCTGTATGAGCGTGACGGAAAAAACCTGCGCATGGTTGCGACCGATGGCCGCCGCCTTGCCGTGGCTCGATCCGCCTGTAGTGCAGGGAAGGAAAAGTCGATTTGCATCCTTCCGCCCAAGGCGCTCAACCTGTTGATGAAGTTGGCGGTGAATCCCGATGCGCCGGTGCGCATCGTCGTGGAAGAAAACCAGGCACTATTCCAGGTTGGCGAGGGAGGCGAAGCGGCAATGCTCTCCAGCCACCTTGTCGAAGGTCAGTTCCCGCCATTTGAAGATGTCATTCCGAAAGATCAGGACAAGCGTGTTACGATTGATGTCGGCCAGTTGAACAGTGCCGTGCGCCGTGCCGCCCTGCTGACCAACGAGGAATCCAAAGGGGTGAGGTTGAACTTCCAGAGCGATAAGCTCACACTGACTAGCCGCGCGCCGGAAATGGGCGAAGCGGAAATTCAAGTACCTCTGGAAAAATACGAAGGCGAACCGTTGGAAATAGGTTTCAATCCCGGCTTCATCCTCGATGCGCTTAAGATCATGGCCGGTGACGAGCTGGTGTTTGAACTCAAAGCCACCAACAAGCCCGGGGTCCTCCGCTCCGGCAACGATTTTACCTACGTCATCATGCCCGTGAATCTGCAGTAGTTGATCACGCTGAGGTTGATGAATGAAGTAGGAGGGTATGTGTGGGGGGTAAGCCGCTCCTGACGAGTCTCCGAGGAAGGTGCGGATAAGTCGCCATATGATATCCGCACCTTCGTTGATGCTGCGCATCTACTCAGGTGTGGCTTACGGGGAAACTACAAACATCAGAACTTAATTCACGGCGTAGGTGGACTATCCAAACTGACGCTTGAGTTTCAGTGCGTTGCGGATCACCGAAATCTGGCCGGTGTGCATGGTTTCATGACATGCAATCGTGCTGATCAGTTTACAGCGATCAGATGCAAATCCCTCGTAATCGTCCGGCAACGGCTCAGTTAACTCCTCCGGTGTCATCGCTTTAAACCACTTCACCAGCGCCGCCCGATTGTCCTGTAACGCTTTTTGAATTTCAGCCAGGGAAGGATATTTACCTGGTTCGTCGATCGGCGTTGAGCCCATCCAGAAGAGTTCATTCCAGGATTCCGGACATTGTGCCTGCTTACCCCCCAGCTGGATAAGAAAGAAATCATCGGTGAGTGCTAGGTGGCCGGCGTTCCAGAGGACGTGGTTGGCGCCGGGGAACGGCTGATAGGTCAGCTTCTCCTCGGGGAAATCAGACAGAAATCCGTCGAGTATGTGTCGGCTGAAGGCAAGCGCTGCCAGGCCGGTCTCAAGACCGGTTGAAATTGTCGTTGTGGTCATGGATGAATCCTCGGATAGAGATCAGAAGATGTCTGCCGACATCGGGCGTGATGACACACCATACCGCATTGTGACTGCTCTTGTGGGAACGCTCCCATTTTTTCGCCTTCTCGTCGTAAGCCGGACCTGACGAGTTTGCGAGGAAGGTCCGGGTAATTGTGGGGGGCGCGTGGGGGGGGATCCGGGTCTTTGCTGCGCTCAGGC
>JANQFF010000300.1 GCA_028277965.1 Pseudomonadales bacterium | reverse complement strand
GATCCCCACGACACCGCCCGGCTTGAGCACTTCGTACGTATCGGCAATTGCTTCTTCGAGAAAATCCCCTTCGAATCGGGCCATATTATGGAGTGCACGGATCAGCAAAACGGCATCGGCAGTGCCTTTTTTCTCCTCGGGCAGCGCACCGAAGACAAAAGCAGAGACCTCCGCGCTACCCTCGTTGCGCCATTCATCAGCACCGGCAGGCCAGTCGGTTGCCCACGTTTTCATCTGTTCAATGAACTCGGGTGTTGCGAAACCGCCAAACAGCGGCCAGAGATCCTGGGCGTAATTTACACCGACAAGCTGCCCTTCGGGGCCGAGGACATCAAGGAGGAGCTTGCTGTACCAGCCGCCTCCGGGGAGCGCTTCAACCACAGTCATTCCAGGTTCAATGCCGAAGAACGTCAGCGTTTCCTGAGGGTGCCTGTACTGAAATCGGGCCTGCACGTCTTCGGGTTGACCGCTCAGGACGCTATCTATGTGTTTCGCAGCAGCCTCGGCTGATGACGGTTGTTGGGTTGTCTGTGCGCAAGCTGTAAAGATCAGCAGTGCTACACACAAAAGTGCATGTCGCATATGAGTTCCTTAGGATTGTTAAGCTAGTTCTGGTCTGGTGAATTATTCACCAGTCGCTCCAGCCCTTCCATAATAGACACTGGCAGCGGAAATACGATGGTTGAGCTCTTTTCACCTGCAATTTCTGTGAGCGTCTGAAGATAACGCAACTGCATCGAATTGCCTTGGGACGCAAGTTGCGCTGCAGCCTCGACGAGTTTTTCCGATGCCTCGAGTTCGCCTTCAGCGTGGATTACCTTCGCTCGCCGCTCCCTTTCTGCCTCAGCCTGCTTCGCTATGGCGCGGATCATACTCTCGTCGATGTCGACGTGTTTGATTTCCACGTTGCTGACCTTGATGCCCCACTGGTCGGTCTGCTGGTCGAGGATCGCCTGGATGTCGTGGTTCAATCGCTCTCGTTCGGCTAGTAGTTCATCGAGTTCATGTTGTCCGAGAACTGACCGCAGTGTCGTCTGGGCGAGTTGACCGGTCGCCTCCATGAAATTCTCGACATTGATAATGGCCCGTTCGGAATCGACGACACGATAGTAGAGAACGGCGTTCACCTTAACCGAGACGTTATCCTTGGTGATCAGATCCTGTGTGGGGATGTCGACGACGAGGGTGCGCAGGTCGACCCGGACCATCTGCTGGATGACCGGAATGATGATGATGAGCCCTGGGCCTTTAACCTTGTAAAAACGGCCGAGCATAAAGACCACTCCCCGTTCGTATTCCCTCAGTATCCTGAAAGCGCTGAATAGCAGCGCGCCGATCAGAAGAATCAAAGTCAGTGAGAAAATTTCCATTAGTCCTCCTTGCTCACAGAGAGCGTCAGGCCGTCAATATTTTCGACTTGTAAGGTGTCCCCGGCGCTGACGGGGTCGGAACATTCAGCGATCCAGTTTTCCCCGGCAACAAATACATAGCCTCTGAATCCGGATTTGTCGGTTTCGAAATCATCCACGGCTTCGCCGGTGGAACCGAGCAGAGCTTCCATGCCGGTCACCACTTTCGCGTTACGGGCGCGCACGGCTGCGCCGACAATGAAGAAAAGTGTCAGTCCAGTCGCGGCGGTGAAAGCGGCGATAATCCCAATCGGCAGGTCATAACCCGGCAGGTCGCTGTCGAACATGACAATTGAGCCAAGAACAAAGGCTATGAGACCGCCGATACCAAGCACGCCAAACGTGGGTGTCACCACTTCGGCGACCATGAGCCCCATCCCCACGAGTAGCAGAGCCACACCCACGTAGTTCACGGGCAACATTTGCAGGCCATATGTAGCCAGAAGGATCAGTATCAGCCCGGTGACGGCAGGGATGATGAGCCCCGGGTTGTAGAATTCCAGCATCAGGGCGTAGATGCCGATGATCAGCATCCCGTACGCAATGCTGGGGTCGGTGATAGTCTGCAGAAGCTCATGCCGCCAGTCTGTTTCGATGAATGTGATATGTGCATCGGCGGTTTGGATGGTCCTCGAGCCAGCTGGTGTCGACACCTCGATCCCATCCATCTGTTTGAGGAGGTCATCGACGTTTGCAGCGACGAGATCGATGACATTCTGATCGAGCGCCTCCGATGCACGCAGGTTGGCACCCTCACGCACCGTCTCTTCTGCCCACTCGACATTTCGATTACGCAGCTCAGCGAGACTTTGCAGATACGCAACCGCGTCATTGACGACTTTGCGGCTCATGGCATCGAGTTCGGTCGGTTTCTCCTCATTGCCATCTTTTGGTGTGGGCATCTGTGGGGTAGGGGCGAGACTGACGGGGGTGGATGAGCCAATGTTGCTTGCGGGTGACATGGCAGCGACGTGGCTGGCATAGGCGATATAGGTACCGGCACTTGCTGCCCTGGCACCGTCCGGCGCAACGTAAGTGACCACGGGTACATCGCTCGAGAGGATGACCTGCACGAGGTCGCGCATCGCTTTATCGAGCCCGCCGGGAGTATTCATGCGAATGATGACCGCTTCGGGTTGTCCCGGACCCGCCTGGGCATCTTCGATTGTCCGAATAATGAGATCGACGCTGGCCGGGCCCACCGGGCCGTTCAAATCAACTAGCCATACGTTTTTTGTTGCCTCTTGGGCGAATGAGGCAAAGGACACAAACGTCACAAGAAACAATGGCAGGTACCAGCGCTTCATATCTTCATCTTACGCAACGGTTGGTCATTTACCACCTCTACACCGCACGGGGAATCCGAGGTAACGTGTGGGGAATTTGAACGATGTGGAGTGGAGATGATCGGAATTCTGGTTGCGCTGTTGATGGCGATGATATGTATTCTGGTGCATTCAGAGGCGGTCGCGCTGGTTCAGAACATCGGTGACCGCCTTTCCGGGGCGCGGATGTCACTACTGGTTACCTGGGGTGGCTTGTTGAGTGCTCACGTCGTTGAGGTGTGGCTTTACGCGATTGCGTACTGGGTATGTGCCGCTGCCGGAGTTGGCAGCCTGATTGGGGTGAATTCCGCCGTCGATTACGGCTATTTCTCTGCTGTGGTGTATACGACACTTGGATTTGGAGACATCGTGCCGGATGAGGGGTTGCAGTTGCTGGCAGGTTCGGAAGCGCTGGTTGGCCTGTGCCTGATTGCCTGGTCGGCGACGGCAACCTACGGTCACCATACATCTCGGCGCGTTGAAGAACAGGAACGCCATGAATTGGGCGTTGTGTGATCCCGCGCACACATTTTTGACATCAGTGAGTGAGCAGGCACGGAATTGACCTGAGATTCGTGGCACTTTGACGCCCACGAGGGCGACTCTTCCATGAATTCAGACAACCGGGAAAAATTTTTCGACCTTCCGCAGGACATGCGCAATGCGATTCTGCGACGGGTGATTCTGATCACTATGGGAGCGATCACAGCCTCGGTCGCCATCACATTTCTGGTCAGCTACCTGATGGGAGGGTATTTCATTGCTGATGGGGTGGGTCTCGTTGTCGCAATTGTTGCGCCTGCCCTTATTGCCCCATGTGCAAGCTTCGTTCAGGTCTCATTGTCCGTTCGCCTCAAACATGCCAACGAACGTCTCAAGGCTCTCAGTGAAACGGACTCGCTGACGAGTACGTACAACCGAAGACGTTTTATGGAACTGGCGAGCCAGGCGTTGTCGCTTGCCAGTCGACACGGCTACCCGACCTCGATAGTTTTGTTTGATTTCGACCATTTCAAGCAGGTTAACGACCGACACGGTCATGTGGTGGGTGATCGAGCCCTGGTGCATACCATCGATGCAATCAAATCGCTTGTTCGTGATTCTGATGTGCTGGCGAGATTCGGCGGCGAGGAGTTCATATTATTGCTCCCGTACACGGCCAGGGATGGCGCACGGTCTTTGTGCGAACGGATCCTCGCGGTTGTACAGGCGTCGAAGATGAAAGTTGGAGACAACTCACTCACGATAACCCTCAGTGCCGGGAGCGTGACGTGTGAGACGAGCAAAACCAATCTGGATGCCATGATCTCGAGAGCGGATGAACTCCTGTACGAATGCAAAATGAATGGCCGGAACCAGTGCCGGGCGGCAACCATAGAATCCGGGGAGCAACCACTGTCGCAGGAAGTGTCCCGTATTGCCGGTTAGAACGCGCTGGCGCCCGGAGAGTAATGTTCGGGGTCGGCAACTTCAAACCTGATGTTCAGCGTCTCCAATCCCCTCAGGAAATTGCTGGGGGTGTGCAGGTAACGTTCGTCGTTGTCCTCGAGCCTGATGTTCCCGAGCCGTCTGAAAAGGATTGTAAATGCGGAGTACATCTCCTGTCGGGCGAGGGGGGCGCCGGGACAGTGATGCGGGCCTGACCCAAAAGCCAGGTGGGCGCCAGCTTTTTTACGATCGACTGTGAACTCCTCTGAATCCGGAAAGACAGCCTCGTCTCGATTGGCTGAGGCATAACCGATGGCAATGAGACTACCTTTGGGGATCGCAACGCCGCTGAGTTCGGTATCTTCCCGAGCTATGCGCCATAGATGCAGAACAGGTGTTTCAAAACGCAGTGATTCCTCGATGAAATTGCGCAACAGGCGAGGATCATCGCGCAGCCTTTCAATAGTACCCGGGCGCTGTAGCAGGAGCATCAGACCGGACCCGATGGCGCTTGTGGTTGTTTCGTTCCCGCCAGTCAGCAGCTGGTCGAGAAGATCCATCAGTTCATCCATCTCGAGCATGCGGTTCTGTCCGGTTTGGGGGTCTTCGAATGCCGTGTGGACCAGATCCGTAATGATGTCGTCTCGAGGCTCTTCGCGCCGCTCCGCAATGACTTGCGCAAAAAACTCCTGGGCAGCAACAACCTGCCGGCCGCACTCCACGGCAGCCTCGTCATCGGTAAACCCGCCGCCTGGTGCCAGCATGGCATCTGACCAGCGTTTGAGATCGCCAATCCGGTCACGCGGGACACCCAGCTGGTCGGCGATCACCGTACAGGGAAGTGGGATTGCAAAGTCGGCAACGAAGTCGCATCTGCCATCCTGGATGAAATTGTCGATGAGGTCGTTCACGACGGATTCGATATAGGATGTCATTTCGCGAACCCGTGCGACGGTAAAGGCGCTGTTGATGAGTTTTCGGTAAGCGGTGTGAACAGGGGGATCGGTTCGCTGCAAAGTGGATACACGAGCCCAACCATGCTGAGAACGATACTCTTCTGCCAGATCACGGCTTCGACCTCGGCTGCTTCCAAGAAGATATATGTTGTTGGAGAAGATTTCGGGGTGTTTTTTGACGTGCCTGACGTCCTCGTACCGGGAGACGTAGTAGGCGCCCAGCTCTTCCATAAAGTAGACGGGCTCGTTGGCTCGGATCGCTGCCAGGTAAGGAAACGGGCATTCCCGGGTACTGTCGTCCAACAGGTTAAACTGATCTGGTTTCATGTCGAAATCCTGTGTGTCCGGTGCATGGTCTAACAGGGTGGTTGGTAGCGTCAATGTGAGGTAGGGTCGCAGATCGCATTGGGGGGAACGATATGAACGATATAGCCGGTATCAGCAACGAAAACGTGAGTCGTTGGTTCAGCGAGAATGTCGCACAGATCGAATTACCGCTCAGCTTCAGTCTCATCGCCGGGGGGCATTCGAATCTGACCTTCTCGGTGACGGATGCAGCCGGCGCGATATACGTGCTCCGCCGTCCTCCGCTTGGTCACGTGCTGGAAAGCGCTCATGACATGGGGCGTGAACACAGAATCATCTCCGCGTTGCAGGGGAGTGCAGTACCTGTGGCTGAGACCATTGGGTTGTGCACAGACGTTGAAGTCAATGAAGCGCCTTTCTATGTCATGAGATTTGTCGAAGGACCCGTCCTGCACGATGTGAGCGCTGCTGAAACCATCGACGAGGAGGGCCGTTATACCCTCGGCCTCGATGTGGTGGATGTGCTTTCCGCGCTCCATGCCATCGACCCCGATGCAGTTGGCCTCGGCGACCTTGGGCGTAAGGAAGCGTACCTTGCGCGTCAACTGAAACGATGGAACAAACAGTGGGAGGCGTCCAAAACACATGAGATACCTGCAATGGAGGAAACATCCGCGCTTCTCGAGGCACAGATGCCAGAACAGATAGGAGCCGCGATCGTTCATGGTGACTATCGCCTCGGGAACATGATTGTTGCTCCCGGGAAGATTCTCGCAGTGCTGGACTGGGAGCTCTGTACGCTTGGTGATCCACTCGCAGATGTGGGTTACCTGCTGAATGCGTGGACCCAACCGGGTGAAGTGGAAGGTGATGCGACACCTACCGCTGCGGGTGGATTTCCGACCCGGGAAGTGATGACGGAACGTTATGCACAAGCCACCGGCAGGGATCTCAGCGACATCAACTACTATCGGGCGTTTTCCCACTGGCGCCTGGCTGCCATTGGCCAGGGGGTTTACAAGCGCTATCTTGTGGGAGCGATGGGTGAGAACCGCGAGATGGATCTCGATGTGTACAAACAAAGTGTAACCACCCGGGCGGAAGCTGCGCTTGCGCTGTTGAGCGGTTGACTGACGGTGGTTTTCGGCGAGGAGGTTAGGTTAAAAAAGGCGTGTCAGATGGGGGGAACCTTCTGAATGCAACTTCTCTTCTGGGGGAAGGACACTTGAAAGGGAGGACTGCACGAAGTTGCTTGCACGCCTTGTAACCTTCAACGGGACGCATTATGTACAGTACAAAGTGGTCGTGTCAACACTTTTTTTGAAATTTGTTTATATTTTGTACAGATAGTTCTCGGGATGGGGATAAATCTCACGATTCTGCCTCGTCAAACTCACCGCCAACGAGGTTGTTCAACGCGAGTTCCAGCTGAGCCCGGGCGCGGCTGACGTCCTGGGCGGTGCTTGCGTAAGGGGCATCCTGTGGCGCCGATAGAGCGCAATCCTGCACATAAGCCGAGAGTGCATTCAGTTGCTGAATCGATTCGATGACAAACGTGGGCGCTTCCGTGGGGTCGTCATTATTCGTGGCGATGGCGATGAGTTCTTCATCGCTGTACCGGCGTGGTGTGACACCGCCGTCACCGCTGAGGCCGTGCTGTGAAATTGCGATATGTTCAATCTGGGACCAGTCGACCGGCCACTTGAGCGTTGGTATCTCAAGGTTGCCCAGTTCAGTTATCTGCTTTGCCGCAGCAAACTGGTAGATCACAACCAGCTTCGCGTCAGGGTATGTTTTCTTTGCAAATTCAATGGGTTGAATAGAAAGAACGGGCAACTGGAGAAAAAGAATCTGCGGATCGTCCGTGCCGTTCTGATCGTTAACAAAGGCGTTGATGTTTGCCCAGCGCGATACCACATCGATACGCACTGGCCGGGATCCGCTTGTTGTCTTCTGTTCGAGCATCATGAGATTGGGCCCAACCAGGCCAACGGTCGGTGCGGAGGTCGCATACAGCTGCGGCTGGTCCTGCTCCCGTTCGATCCTGTCCTTAAGCTGCTGCGTGGACAGGGTGGCTATGGATGAAATTGGGTGTCCGAGGTCCGTCAATCGCTTGATGAGCCTGAGATGCTCGAGTTGCTCGGCGCTGTAGAAGCGTGTCCGACCGTCACGGTGTGCCGGTGTAAGGTCGTGCCTGCGCTCCCATGCGCGCAACCGCTCCACGGAGATACCGGTCAGTGAGGCCACAGTACCGATCCGGTACAGTTCGTCTTTGTTCTGATCCACGGCAGGACTGTCCAGATACAAAATCTGTACAGATTCTAGCAAGAAATCCGCTTTTGTCCAGATGGATACGATGTGGAACAGGGGAAATTAGGGGAGGCGTGTCACGGTAGGGAGGAAGGGGAGAGAACCGTGCCACGCCTGTTCTTGCTGGTCCTCTTGGTGGGTCCATACAAGACGGCGCGCATTTTATTGACATTCATGTTGATTGCAAGGGGTTCATCAAAATTAATTGTTACGAAACGTAACCAGAATCCCGATGTAAGCCAAACGCGGTCACAAACACAATCGATTGTCCTGTCGATTGCTTTGCAATCTTGAGTGGAACGCTCAGTTCGTTGAGAATCCGCCCGAACAAAACAGTGTGGATGCTCCCGAATCATGGAAAACAACCTGGGTCTCTTCCTGACCAAACGCGCATTTCTTTCACCGGATCTGGAAGGTTATGTAGAAGGTGATGGTAGCTTCCGGCTGACCTATGCGGAACTCAATGCAAGCTGCAACCGGCTGGCCAACGCGTTCCTTGATGCGGGTGTCGAGAAAGGTGAACGTGTGGGGCTCCTGCTGATGAATTCTCGGGAGTTCATGGAAGCCTACTATGCGCTGGCCAAAATTGGCGCGGTGGTGGTGCCTCTCAACTGGCGCCTGGTCGCGGATGAACTCGAGTTCATTCTGAAAGACAGCGGGACCCGGCGCCTGATTTTCGGAGATGAATTCCTGGAAACCGTCGCAGAGCTGCAGAGTCGTGGCGAAAAGACCGATGTTATGCAGTGGCTGCAGGTGAGCTCGGGGGAGGAGACAGCCTATTTTGCTGACGACTACGTCGCTTTCCGGGATGCGGGCAGTCATGCCGAACCGCCGACCGGAGCGCAGGACGACGACATGCTCTATATCATGTATACCTCGGGCACAACCGGATTGCCGAAGGGGGTCGTTCATACGCACAACACGGCGATCTGGGGGCTTATGACAATCGGCGCGACAGCGGAGTATCAGGCCCAGGACCGCTACCTTGCATGCCTGCCGATGTTTCACGTCGGAGCGCTTACACCGCTGGCCGTAAACGTGTGGCGGGGGGCAACCAATATTGTCATGCGTAGTTTTGATCCGGTACGGGCCTGGGAACTCATCCAGGAAGAGAAGATCACAATTGGGCTGGCAGTCCCCGCCATGCTCAATTTTATGGTCCAGGTGCCGTATGACCAGTACGACTATTCAGCCTTGCGATGGATGATGACGGGTGCTGCCCCGGTACCGGCCGCTCTGACTGAGCAGTACCACAGCCTCGGTATCGGGTTGCTGCAGGTCTACGGATTGACTGAGAGTTGCGGTCCGGCATGTCTGATGGATGCTGAGAATGCCCTGCGTAAGCCGGATTCCACGGGCAGAGCTTTTTTCCACACGGATATCCGGATTGTGGACGATGAGTTCAACGATTGCCCGCCGGGAACTGCTGGAGAGGTCTGGGTAAAGGGGGCTCACATCATGGTGGAATACTGGAATCGCCCTGACGCGACAGCAGAAACCCTGGTTGACGGCTGGCTCAGGACGGGTGACGTGGCAACAATGGATGAAGAGGGTTTTGTGGCCATCCAGGATCGGATCAAGGACATGATTATCTCGGGCGGCGAAAACGTTTATCCCGCGGAGATAGAAGGGGTGCTCGCCTCTCACCCGGGGATTGTCGAAGCTGCTGTGATTGGTCAGGAAAGCGAGAAATGGGGCGAGTCACCTCTTGCTATCGTCGTGAAGAGCGACGAGGCGCTGACGGAAGCCGAGGTGATCAGATTTTGCGAGGGTAAACTGGCTAGCTACAAGCAGCCTAAAGCTGCGGCGTTTGTCGATGAAATCCCCCGCAACCCGAGCGGCAAAATCCTGAAGCGACTGTTGCGGGAGGATTTT
>JANQFF010000248.1 GCA_028277965.1 Pseudomonadales bacterium | reverse complement strand
CAGTTGTACCGGCACCGGGGCGTCCTCGCGTGTGTTGAGCGTTGCCGGAGCCGTGTGACCGAGCGCGGAGAGGAGCAGGTCCGCGAAAGGATTATTGGTTTGGGAACCGAGAGTCGTGGCTTCCGCCAAGGCATCGAAGGCCATGAACACCGACCGGCCCGTGCCGAGATCGTAGTGAGTCAGAGCCGGAGGATCCAGGATGGTTGGGCCATTATCATCATCGTCGTCATCATCATCCCCCGAGGGCACGGGAACCGGATTGAGCAACAGACCGGCGGAAACTGCGCCATCCAGAACTACACCAGGTAGTTGCCGCTGGAGCGAGAAGTTTGCGGTGGACTGAGACGCCAGTGGGGAGTCAAACAAGTCGATGCCAGTCGCTGTAAACAATTGTGAAGAGTTCTCATCATCGTCGTCATCATCATCGTCATCGTCTCCCGTTCCGGCGGGTTGCAGTCCGAGTGCTTCATGCAGGGGCGATTGGGCCGGGTGCACTCCCCCTGCGTAGACCAGTCCCTCGCCGCGGTTCACGGCCTCGCGGAGCACTTGCGAAGCCACCGTGTCCAGGCGGACATTCTGGGCCAGCAGTAAATACTGCTGGTACTCACCGCTTTGCAATTCGGTTTTGAAGTCGAGAAGATTGTCCACCACGGTAACACTGCGGTCTGCCAGCAGGGTTTCCAGAAACTGTTTCTGTTCAATGACGGATGGAGTTTCAGGGTTCGGGTTGGACTGGGCAACGATGACCTCTTCTGTTTCCACCACCGACACCGTAAAACCGCCCAGGGTTTCATTGACAACTGGCGGCTGACCGCAGGGGAAGGACACCGTACCGCTGGTCAGTTCAAAATTGGCTCCGCCAACGGGATAGATAACCTTGAAAGCGTAAGCGCCGGTAAGTCCCTGATCGTTGTGAACGCGGAAGTGGATGGTGGCGGTATCAAGTTGGGTGATCTGGACATTGGCGGTAACACCGGGATTGAGATCGACCGTTTCCAAAAACGTATCCGGCGCCTCCGATTCACCGTCCAGGAATCCACCCAGGGAATCGAAAGCTTCTGCGGTTACCTGACCCGACACATCGGCGGGTTGATGGAAACTGCCTTGCAGAGTCACAGAGTTCGTGCTGGAGCAGGTTTCTTCCTCCGGGTCCATCAGCACCAGCGTGCGTGATAAGAGAGGTTGTGTGAGCTCGGCGGTAAACTGGATCGGCGGTTCTGCGACGGTGAACACCGCGTGGCCCAGAGGCACGTTCACTCCATTCAAAGTGGCTTGCAGGACACAGGCATAATCCCCGGCAGTAAACCCTGCAGTTGTGAAACCGTCGACAAAGTTTTGTGTCTGCCCGGCAGATAAATTAATGCTGGAGGCATCGGTATTCACTGTCGCACCGGTGGAAATGTTAACGTGCAGTAGCTGGATCGGAAGCGAGGTCAAATCCTGTGTTCCGACATTGGTGATGTCAAAGGTGCAGATTTGAGAGTCGCCGATGATGAGCGAAGGCGACTGCACCGTCACTGCTCCGGTGAGCGACTGGGTCAGGTCGTTCGCCACCGAGAAAATGGTTTGTTCC
>JANQFF010000245.1 GCA_028277965.1 Pseudomonadales bacterium | reverse complement strand
AGGTGATCGACACCCTGGTCAGCCAGGTCCCGGTTCCCTGAATCCCAACGTGACCGACGAAGTTCTGCCCGGTGCCTACATCAACCTGGAGCAGCTTCTGGCGCTCCGGTTTCGTCCCGGGCATCCCGCAAGCGCAAATTCACGTGTTGTAGGGAACCGTGCAGGTGTGAAGCTATCCAAGATAAAGGGCCGAGGCGTCGACTTCGCAGAAGTTCGACCCTACCAGCCTGGCGACGACATCCGTTCAATTGACTGGAACGTCACCGCCCGCAAGAACAAACCGCATACAAAGATTTTTCGTGAGGAGCGGGAACGCCCGACACTCATTGCCATCGACCAGACTCAGAACATGTTCTTTGGTTCACGTATCCGCCTGAAAAGCGTTGCTGCGGCCGAGGTGGCTGCACGTATCGCATGGCAGAACCTCGCGGCCGGGGACCGTGTTGGTGGCATCATCTTCGGAAACACAAACCAGGTTGTACATCGCCCATACCGAACAACCAAGGCAGTCGCCCGTTTTCTCAATGATGTCTCTGAGTTCAATAATCGGTTATCCAACACGAAAACCGCAAACGGGAGTCCGGCTGATCTCAGGGCACGTGTAGAGGAAGCCATGTTGCGTTTGCGCAGACTGTGCAAAAACAACTATCGGGTCTTTGTTCTGAGTGATTTTTCGTATGACATCGGTTTCTGGCAGACCCACCTCCATCAGCTCGCCCGCCATAACCAGGTGACGGTTGTTCATATATATGACGAAATCGAAGCGCATCTCCCACCCACGGATCACTATGCGGTTACCGATGGCGTGGACCGGCTGCAATTCTATACCGGTGATGAAGGCTTGAGGTCTCGCTATGAAGAACGACATGCAAGACATGTGGAAGCCCTGACCAGGCTTTGCCTGCACGACGCGATGTCTTACATCGCTGTCAGAACAGAAGACACCGACCTCGACAGCATCTCCTGGATTTGACCGGTCCGCATGGAAAACGACCCGCTCCAGCAACTCCGAGACATTCATCTGCCCCCTGATCCGGGCTGGTGGCCGCCATCGTTCGGCTGGTGGGTCCTCGCTCTCGCGGCCGCCACCCTCCTCGCGTGGGGAGTCTGGTCCGCGATTCGCTACTACCAGGCACGCAGGCCGCTTCGCCTCGCCCGATCACACCTTGCAGGTCTCCAGTCGGCATATTCGGCCGGCGAAATGTCCGCACTGGAATTTGTCCATGCCTGTAACGAACTGCTCAAACGATTGCTTGTCAGGGCCATGGACCGCGGCGAGTACGCAGTAATGACTGGAACCGATTGGCTTGCGGCACTCGACGAACTCGGCGGAAACCGGTTCTTCTCCGAAGGTCATGGGCAGGTACTTGGCAACGAGAGATTCCAGATTGCGCCACTCATAGATGCCGACGCTCTGCACCAGGGTATCAGCGACCTCATCGAGCAGGACCTCGTTAAGCGGTTCAAAGCTCTTGAAAACAACACGTTTGCCTATGGGTGGACCAACGGGGGACAACGCGGTGATTGAGTGGCTGTGGCCCTATGCAGCACTTCTGTTGCCGGTGCCTTTCATCGTCCGCTATCTGATGGGTTCCAGAGAGCGCGCTCAGGCAGCATTGACCGTACCCGACCTCATGAGTTTCAGCGAAGTGGTGGCAGAAAGCGGTGTGGAAAGGCCCAGGAGTTACCTGCGCCTGGCACTTCTGTGGCTCGCCTGGCTGATGCTCGTCACCGCGGTTGCGCGCCCACAATGGACTGGCGAGCCGGTGACGCTACCCACAACGGGTCGGGACCTGATGCTGGCAGTCGATATTTCCGGAAGTATGGCGACCGAGGACATGGAAGTGGCCGGGAACTACGTCGACAGACTATCGGTGGTGAAGTCAGTAGTCGCCCAGTTTGTAGATGCGCGCAAAGGGGACCGGGTCGGCCTTGTCCTGTTCGGCACAAACGCCTACCTCCAGGCGCCTCTCACCTTCGATCTCAAAAGCGTCAATCGTCTGCTCGTGGAAGCACCTGTTGGCATTGCCGGGGGAAAAACAGCGATCGGTGACGCTATTGGTCTTGCAGTCAAACGTCTGCGAATGCGGCCGCAGCAGGACAAAGTCATCATCCTGCTGACCGACGGCGCGAACAACGTCGGGGAAGTCGCACCCGAAAAGGCTGCAGAACTCGCTGCGTACGACGGGATCAAGATTTACACGATCGGTGTAGGCGCCGACGAACTGCGCCTGCCGAGCCTGGGCTTTCTCGGCACACGTGTAACCAATCCTTCAGCGGATCTCGATGAGGGCACACTGGAACACGTTGCCAATGTAACCGACGGCAAGTACTTTCGGGCCAAAGACACACAAGGACTTCAGGAAATCTACTCCCTCATCGACGAACTCGAACCCATCGACCAGGACCCCGAAACTTACAGGCCGATACAGGCCCTGTACTACTGGCCGTTGGCGGGTGCTTTCCTTGCGTTTGTGTCATTGCTCGTTTTAACGCTGACGAGGCCTCATGGACGTTGAAGCTTTCCACTTCCTGCGGCCCGAGTGGCTTCTGGCCTTGATACCGGTTGCGGTCCTTGCGTGGTATTGGGTACGCCGCTCTCAAACCGGTTCCGGATGGGAAAGCGCCATCGACGATGAATTGTTGAACGTCCTTCTGGACGAAACCCATCACGGATCCAATCGCTGGCTTCGCAACATCATGCTGATCGGACTCACCATCGCATGCCTGGGTCTGGCCGGGCCGACCTGGGAAAAACTCCCTCAGGACGTGGAGCAGAAAAACGACGCCCTCATCATTCTGCTGGACCTGTCGCTGTCGATGCTGGCGGAGGACGTGAAACCCTCTCGGATCGAGCGGGCCAGGCAGAAAGTCATCGACGTGCTGCGGATGCGGGATGAAGGCCTGACAGCTCTGATCGCTTATGCGGGAGATGCGCATGCGGTGGTTCCCCTCACCGATGATGTCGCAACCATAGAGAACCTTTTGCCTGCGCTCGGGCCCGAGATGATGCCGGTGCCCGGGTCCAATCCCGATCATGCCCTGCAGCTGGCTCATGAACTCTTCGAGAACAGCGTTTTACAGCAGGGTCGCCTCCTGATGGTGACCGACGGTATCGACTCGATCAACAGCGTGACGCGCCACCGCCACCCTGCCTTTCCAATTTCTGTCATTGGTATCGGCACACTTGATGGCGGGCCCATCCCGCTTGACCGGCTGCGACAGCCAGGAAAGTATCTCCTCACTCAGGAAGGCAACCGCATTGTGGCCATGCTGGACCCCGAAAGGCTTCAGGAAGTCGCGGGCCTTTCATACGGCAGGTACGCGCCCGCTGTTCTCGGTGATTCAGATATTCTCCAGGCGCTTGCCACCGTCCTGCCCGGGGAAGATGAAACCCTGGATGTGGAGCGCGAGTTCGACACGTGGTTCGATCAGGGTCACTGGCTCGCCCTTCTTTTGATACCTTTCATGTTGAGCGCGTTTCGCAAAGGGGTTCTGTTGAATGTACCCGGTTTCCTGGTGCTGGGCGCGTCACTGATCGGCGCCGGCCTCCCGGGTTCCGCCCAGGCAGCTACCGCCGGGGACATCTGGGACAGCTTGTGGATGAATAGCGACCAGCAGGGGCGCAAAGCGCTCCTGCTCGGGGAACCCGAAAAAGCAGTGACGTTGTTCCAGGACCCGTTGTGGCAGGCTGCTGCACGATACAGGAGTGGTGACTACGGTGGTGCCCTGAACGGTTTTAGCTCAGACGCATCGATCACCGGCAAATACAACCAGGCCAACAGCCTCGCACGCCTTGGCGAATATGAGCCGGCTATCGGTCTCTACACGGACGTGTTGAGCGTTGACCCGGATCACGAGGATGCCCAGTTCAACAAAGAACTCCTCGAACGCCTGCTGCAGGAACAGCAGGAAGCTCAACAGCAGAACGAAGATCAGCAGAGCCAGGCCAACAACGAGGACAGCGAGTCAGAACAGGACCAGCAGCAGAACCAGGATCAGTCGGAGCAGGACCAGCAGTCCGACGAATCCGAACAGAAACAGGACGAGTCGGAATCCGAGCAGCAGAACGAACAGAGTGGTGACCAGCAACAGACTGAGGCAGAGCAGGACGAAACCGCGCGAGACGAGAAACAGGAAGCGCTGGAACAGTGGCTACGGCGAGTACCGGACGATCCAGGTGGACTGTTGAAGCGAAAGTTCACCCATGAGACCAAACAACGCCTCAGGCGCGGTGAGTACGAAAACCGCAGAGGGGAGAAGATCTGGTGATCTGGCGGATACTGGGACTTCTGATCGTGAGCAGCATGGCAGCGGCTGCCAATGCTGCTGTGTCCGCCCAGCTCTCGGAACAGGTCATCGATGAACTCGAGACTGTCCGCCTCACCATACGCGCATCACAGACACGCCAGACCGAGTCCCTGGATCTATCGGCCCTCGAGCAGGACTTTCATGTCATGGGGACAAATACGAGCAGCCAGTACCGGTTCATCAATGGGCGCGAACAGAGTTGGGTCGACTATCAAATCACATTGCAGCCAAAACGAACTGGTGAGATCACAATTCCGAGAATCGCAGTGGGCCCCGACCGTACACCCACGATCGTCCTGACCGTACGCCCTTTGACAGACGAGACCCGGCAACTGATCGACGAGCTGGTTTTTTTCGAACAGGAGTTTTCAGCCGAAGAGATTTACGTCCAGAGTGAGCTGGTGGTCACCAGGCGACTCCTTTATTCCAACGGTGTGCAGCTTTACAGCGACCTGCCCGGGACCCCGGAGATACCGGACGCGGTTGTGATGAACATCGGTGAACCAGTGTCTTCAACGACCAAGCGTGGCGACAAGAACTACGGTGTGGTAGAGCAGAAATTTGCGATTTTCCCCGAGGTAAGCGGGAGGTTCGAAATCCCGGCAATCAATGTCACCGCCAGCGTCCGCCTGATCGATGCCGGTCGTGTCTCGCGCAAGGGTGTGCGCGTCGGGACCGATTCCGTAACCATACAGGTCCTCCCCGTCCCGGCTGAATACCCGGCCGACAAACCATGGCTTCCCGCGCACGCCGTTGTCCTGGAGCGATCGCTCGAACCGACAAATGTCGAACACAACGTGGGCGACACGCTCAATCACCAACTCAAGGTTGTCGTTAGTGGCAACATGGGCTCAACCGTTCCACCGGTCGACCTCGAAATCGATGACGCAGAATTTCGTTCATACCCACAGGCACCGGAACTGACGGATGACACCTCACGCGGCATAGTGACCGGAACGCGACTGCAACGCTCATCGTTGTTGCCGGTCAGGCCAGGTGCCCTTGTTCTCCCCGAGGCGAAACTGACATGGTGGGACACACGCAGGGACATTCTTCGCGAAGCCCATCTTCCGGCACAAGCGCTGACCGTCAGCGGTGATGCGATGGTTGCCGCGGTACCTGCAGGACAGACTGAAGAATCAGACGCATCAGGCGCTGATCCCTCTCCACCGGTCGAACCCCAAATCCGCACATACCTGAGTGATGCGTGGGTCTGGATAGTCGCCACGCTTGCCGTAGCGGCGCTGGCACTGCTTATCTTCTACCGTCGCCCGGAGCAGGAAGGGCGGGAAGAGCGAGAAGAACACGTGAGCGATGAACCGCCGTTCATCGATATACCCACACTCGCTGGATTGAAGAAAGACCTTAAGACCAGTGAACCATCACACATCTACCACTTGTTGTGCCGAGCTCTCGCCGGTCACTTCAAGACATCAGAGATACACGCATTGCAGCTCTTCCGGAAATCCTCCGTGGCAGCAGACTCAGGTCTGAATACCCTCACCGATCTCGTCTACGGAGACCATCAGCAGGAAGCCGACACATCTGAGATGCGCGCGCAACTGCTTGAGGCGATCGAGTTTTTGAGCAAGAAGCCAAAGCACGTCCGGCAGCAAACCCTGCCACCGCTCTACAGCCATTCGCCAACTTAAGAACGCGGCTAAAAGGCACTTCTAAAACCTGGAGATTTTTCTGTAGGAGTGGCTTTAGCCGCGATTCTCGCAGGACTGAAGATGTGTCTATTTGCAAACGGCTCGCAACGCTGCTGAATCCGAATCAAGCCTGATAAGTACCCACAGACACCTCAACGGCCTTCAACGGAGCAGGGTATCGCGGCTAAAGCCGCTCCGACAGAGGTATGCGTCAGTCGCGAAGGCTTTTCGTGACAATTTCATAGAGGTCTTTGGAAATTGACTCAGCCGCCGCCAGTTTTTCAAGCTCTGATCTCATCAACGCCTGACGCTCGCGGTCGTAACGTTGCCAGCGTGTCAACGGCGTTGCGAGCCGAGCCGCCAGCTGTGGATTTGAACCATCCAGCCGACCAATCGCGTCCGCCAGGTACACATATCCGGAACCTGATCGATCATGCAGAACCTGGTGATTGAGCATGCCGAACGCAGCGT